>CAJUDY010000004.1 GCA_910584945.1 uncultured Lachnospiraceae bacterium
GTTTACAGGAAAATACCGAAGATTTCTCTACACTTTCTTATTTGACGCTTACGTTCTAAAGACAAAAACAACAATAAAAGAGAGGTAGAACAAAGGGAAGTATTTCCGTAAAAGATGGAGATGCTTCCCTTTTCGATTGTACGCCGAAGGCGCGCTCTATCAAGGCTAATACCGATAAATAAGTTGAGTCAAAAAGTATACTTTTTGACTCAACTTATTTATCGGCTGAAATCTCTAAAACTTTAGCACATTTTTATCAAAAAATCAAGTATCCGGGAAGAATTTTCCATACAGTTTGCACAAAGAAAAAATTGTGCTGAAAAGTATACCTTATGGAACAAAGGAACCCTTCATGTCCGCCAAGACTGTGTGTAAGATCGTCCGCCAATACAATCAAAATCCGATTTCCGAAGAAGATATGCAGAAGCTTCTGGAGATCGCGGAGGATTACGCCAGTGTAAAAAACTACGTACATCAGCGCTACGGCGGCGTGAAAAGCCTGGGAAAGCTTTATCCGGGCTACACGATCCAGAACGAGATGACAAAAAGCGGCCTTCGGGAACGCCTGGGGATGCCGTCGGTCTACTTTTATCTGGCCATCTTCGACGCGATCAAAGAGATCAAGATCCAGTGGACCAATGTAAAGTCATCCGTCTTAAAGCAGGTAAACGCCCATGAAGGACTCACCGAGGAGGAGAGGCATTTCCTCCGGTATACGCTGAAGATCAACAACGTATTCGAGTCCCTACTGACCGGCGCTCCGCTGAAACTCCAGAAGGAATTTCGAATCAAGTACGAGGAGCTGGCGTCCAAAGTAGATGTGAAAAAGCTGGAGAATTATCTGCGAAGACAGGTGCGGCGCTACAACCGGCGGCTGCATGTGGATTCGGTGGATGGTTTTTCTGTCTCGGAGCGGGCTTACCGCTATGGGGATCACGGAATCTATATCTCCGTGAAGCAGAAGCAAAAGCGGATCTTCATTCCCCTGACGGACAACAATCAGTACACCCGGCAGCTGTATCTTCGCCTGTATCCGGAAGAGCACGCCGTGGAGCTGTGCATCCCGGTGGATATCGCGGTGAAAAAGCGCCGGGGCTATGACCGGGAAGTGGGATTGTCCATGGGCATGCTGTCCATGCTGGTGACCGATGAGGGACATGTATACGGAGAACGATTCAAGGATTATCAGGAAGAATTATCCCAGTGGCTCCGGGAACAGACCGGAACCTGGCATCGGAACCGGAAAGACAATCCGGGAAGAAAGAAGTATTACGCCAAAAAGCACCGGCTGGAAGAGCAGTTCCACAGCTATATCAATCAGGAACTGAACCGGTTCTTTCGGGAAGAGAAGCCCTGCAGAGTCTATCTGCCAAAGCTTCCCGGCGCCGGCGTCAGCGGTCCGGCGAAAAGGATGAATTATCTGACATCCACCTGGCAGAAAGGATATGTCAAAAACCGTCTGTCTCAGAAATGCAGGGAACAGTCGGTGGAGCTTGTCGAAGTCTTCGGAAAAGACATCAGCCGGGTGTGCAGCGTCTGCGGATGTCCGGGCGAGGCGAAAGACGGTGTGTTTTTCTGTCCTGCCTGCGGCTTTGAGTCAGACCGAAAAGTAAACGCCGCGAGAAACGCAAAAAAGCGGGGCGCAGTGATGGTCATGAAGACCCCGAAACTGGATAAATGAGGGTGAGATTCCCTGATTTTACCGCAAGGACCAGTGGACGGATCTATGATATAAAAATCGGCGGCTGTTCAGACTCTGGACAGTTACCCTACGGCATTAGAAGGCAGGCGTATGTTCTTTGCCTGCGCATTGGATAGGCCAGGACCTCGGGAACACCGTGTGTGAAGTACCGGGGAGCGAAGCGGAGCCATCCGCATCACCGCAAGGTGACCAATATTCCTTATTTTATAATGAAAGCCCCGGCAAAAAGGAGTACAGACTTATGAGAAAGGCGGAAAAAGCCCAGGCGGAAGAGATCGTCCGCCTTCTGGGACAGGTGCAGGACGGAATCCTGAAAAAA
Organism: uncultured Lachnospiraceae bacterium; assembly: GCA_910584945.1. Taxonomy (GTDB): domain Bacteria; phylum Bacillota; class Clostridia; order Lachnospirales; family Lachnospiraceae; genus Hominiventricola. The sequence continues at coordinate 2,022 of CAJUDY010000004.1, forward strand.
CTGGAGTCCGGGCGCAGGGAAGAAACCCTGGAGCTTCTGGGACAGTGCCAGGAAGCGGCGATCCAGCTGGGAGAGTCCATCGAGCACTCCGAAGGAGAAGGTCATCCGGCCATTGCCCTTCTGGAAGAATACTGCGAGATCGTCTATCAGATCTACGAGAGCATCCGCCTGGGACAGGAGATTCCAAAAAGCAGGACCAACAAGAATTTACGGAAATCTCTGATCTCCATCAAAAACAGTGTAAAAAACGAAATACATGTACGCACGGAGGCAGTCTTTCTGCCCTATAAAGCGAGTATGTGGGATTCCTTAGAGAGCGTCTGGAAAGCAGCAGAGGAAGATCCGGACTGCGACGCCTACGTGATTCCCATTCCCTATTTTGACCGGAACCCCGACGGGAGCTTCCGGGAAGAACACTACGAAGGGGACTTGTATCCGGATTATGTGCCCATTACCCGGTACGACGAATATGATTTTCAGAACCGCAGGCCGGATCTGATCTTCATCCATAATCCCTACGACGACTGCAATTACCTGACCAGCGTACACCCCTATTTCTACTCAAAAAACTTAAAAAATTTTACGGAAAAATTAGTCTATATACCATATTTCATTTTGGCCGAAATCGATCCGGACGACAAAGAAGCCGTCAAAGGCATGGCACATTTCTGCACCCTCCCGGGGGTTCTCTACGCGGATAAAACCATCGTCCAGTCCGAGGCCATGCGTCAGGTCTATGTGGACGTACTGACCGACTTCACCAAAGAAACCTCCGCCGACCGGGCCTTCTGGGAAGACAAAATCCTGGGCCTCGGTTCGCCGAAGATCGATAAGGCGGTCAACACCAGAAAAGAAGACGTGGAGATTCCGGAAGAATGGCTTCCTGTTATAGAGAAAGAAGACGGAAGCTGGAAGAAGATCATCTTCTATAATACCGGGCTTACCGCGCTTCTGCAGAATGGTGAAAAGATGCTGGAGAAGATGCGGGATGTGTTCCGGATTTTTAAAGAGAACCAGGAGGAGGTGGCGCTCCTATGGAGGCCGCACCCGCTGATTGAGACCACATTTCGGACGATGAGGCCGCATTTGTGGGGAGAGTATAAGGAAATTCTGGAAACGTATCTGGAAGAAGGTTGGGGGATCTATGACGATACCCCGGATCTGGACCGGGCGATTGCGGTTTGCGATGGGTATTATGGGGATATGAGTTCGGTGGTGCAGCTTTGCCAGGAGGCGGGGGCGCCGGTGATGATACAAAGTGTAGATGTTATATCTAGTTATTAAGGAGTGATATTCACGTGCCTTAATATAGAAAACCCGGAGGTATAAAATATGAGCACAGGAAATCTAAATCAAGAGGAAAAGAAGGGAGGGAAAAAAACACTCAGTATCGTGATTCTTGTCCTGATTATTCTGGTGATGGCAGGCGTAATTGCTTATCTGCTGATGTCCCGTAAGCCCGCCGAGGAAGAGCGGCGTAACGTGGTTGTCACTCCCGATAATGTGGAGGAAGTGATCCAGCAGATGGAGGAAGAAGAGTATGTGGCGCCCGGATATTATACTGTGACAATGAATTTTGACTGGCATTTTGCAGCAGGCGATGCTGTTTCCGAGGATGCCTATGTAGAAAATGCAGTGGAAAATACAAACGCTGTATATCTCGACCTGTTTTTGGCGGAAGATGAGGAGAATGCAATCTATAAATCTCCCGTAATTCCGGTGGGAAGCAGCCTGGAAGATATTGCGCTTGATACACCGCTGAGTGCTGGAACATATGACTGTGTGGCGGTTTATCACCTGGTGGATGACGATCAAAACACAATCAGTACGCTTCGGGTTACCGTTACTGTGACAGTAGATAATTAACGGAGATAACATAATAAAACTGAAAACAGGAATTTAAAGGAGGATTTCACTATGAAGTTAAGAAGACTTATGGCTGGAACACTTGCGGCTACGATGGTGCTGGGAAGCAGTATGATGGTGTTTGCTGCGGACCCGCAGACGGGAAGTGCAACAGGTTCAGGAGAATCTATTGGGCATGTAGATAAAGAGGTGCTGGCTGTAACACTGCCAACAGAAGGCGATGCTTTAAATCAAACGTTTGCTTACAAAGTCGATCCAGAACGCGTGATTGATCTGGCAGGAAAGTTAACAGACGATACAGCGGTAACGAAGAATGCAGATGGAGTATATTTTAAAAATAAGGACAATACCTATTCCAGCAGCAGCGATGAAGTAGAATTTGAAGGCAAAAACAGTGTAGCGGTTGATGTATCTGTTAAGGCAGAAGTGACGGCATCAGCGGGAGGTAAGGATATAGCGTTAGTGGCAGATGACGCTGCTCTTACAGCTGCAACAACGCCTGCTCTTCTTATGAATCTGACTGTTGGAACAGAAACAAAGGCAATTACATCTGACGGCGCGACAGCGCAGGCAAAGCTTGAGGGAGTGCCGGATAATTTTGCAGTAACTGTTGAAGGCGGCGCCTATAAATATTCAGCAAAAGCTGATGCTACAGGATGGAAGACGACAACTGTTAAACTGTCTGGAAAAACAAATAATATGGATGTGCCGAGTGATATGACTGCACCTCAGATTAAATTAACCTGGACGGTTGCAAAACATGAGGATTATACAGATGCAACTGCACATGGAAATTGGAGTGGCGCAAATCTATGGATTGCAAAAGATGCAAGTACAGGGTTCTCAACAACTGGATTGACAGTTGAAGTTTCTGATGGCGGAACTACCTACAAGACATTGGCAACAGATAAGTATAGTGTTAATGCTACAGGTTGGGTAAGTACAACTTGGAATAATCTGGTAGACGGTCTTGGCGGTAATCCGGAAGGAAATATTTTTGTTCGGGTAACGGATGGGACGACCAGATACATTTTTGAAAATAAGTAAATTTGGACATTTACTTCAAGGGGACTTTTTAAGTCCCCTTGAAGTAAGTAAGAATAAATATTTATGAGGCGGACGTAATTATGGATTGGGCAAAGGAGCAAGATATAAATCAAAAGCGGGTTACGGGTGATCCAATTGTCAGTTTTTGTATCGCTGCATTCCAGCGATATGAGATATTGGAAGAACTGATACAGGAGATTTTGTCCGTAAAAACAGACAAAATTGAGGTGGCAGTTTGTGATGACAAATCATTGGATGGAAGTATAGAAAAGATAAAAAAAATAAATGATAATCGTCTTAAAATATATGTGAATGATGAAAATGTGGGAAGCTCCTTAAACATACATGATTCCTTAGACAGGGGAACCGGGAAATATTTATTTTACATTAATGATAGAGATAATGTTGATAGCTTTAAAATAGAAAAACTAATTCAAATTTTAGAAGAATTCGAAAAAGAAGGAGTGGCATTTGCTAGATGCTATGCTACAGGAAAAAATGTAGAAAAATACCATATTTTTAGTGCAGGAAAAGAAGCTATGCTTGAGTTTGCCTGCAGGATGGACCATCCTACAGGTTTTATTTTTAAAAAAGACGTATGGAAAAATATCAAACGTAGAAGAATTCTCTTTGAAAATCAAAATTATGGTGATTATCCAATCACGCAGATATGTGCGATTATAGCAAAAAAATATAAAGGGGCATTAATATATGGTGATATATGTGATTTTAGACGACACAGAATAAATTTTGCTAAAGAAAAATCTAGATTTCATGAGAAAAGAAAAGATAAGAGATTATGGTATACGCCAGGAGCGATCTATAGGGAGTTAAAAATAGGACAGGCATTTCTAAAAAAAATCAGAATCCGGGATGATATTAGAGAAGAAATATTACTTGACAGATATGCACAATATTTAAATTTATGCGTAACACAGTATAGGAATATGGTCAAAAGTCCTGTATATACATCACATTATAATTTTTATCCTCGTCAAGATTTTTTTCATGTATTTCGCATTTCAATACTAAATGGGCTAAAACTATGGAGTAAAATATTATACTTATGTTTTTCGGAAAACAGACAATTAATTTTCAAAATCAACAAAATTTCCAGGAAGGAATATTTAAATTATTTTAAATGCATATTAGAAGATAAGTTTCATTTAAAAGAGAAATATGAGATAGCCAAACGAGAGGCTGTTTTAACTACATATGAACAATGGATGAATGAGTTTATAAATAAAAAGGATATTGTAGATTTCCTTTTGGAAAATGGATATCATCATGTGGCAATATATGGCATGGGGAGAATTGGTAAACATTTATGGAAGGAATTTCGAAATTCTGATATCAGTGTGGATTTTATTATAGATCAACAAATTAGCAGGCAGACAAAGTGGTATGAGGATGTTCCCTGTTTTAATGCTGAATCAGAATTTCCATACGTAGATATTATAATTGTTTCAGTGCCAAGCGAAGCCGATAAAATAATTGGTAAATTGAGAGGAAAGATAGGGGGACGTGTAAAATCTATTGACGATATTTTATTTGTATTGGGATAAAAATATTAAATAAGCAGGAGGCAAGGATTTATGGTGATTGATGTATTAATGTTAACTGATAATAATTATATATCACAAGCAAAAGTAGCTATATATTCAGTATGCAAAAATACAAATCCAAAAGCAAAAATTGTCTTTATAATCCTTTGTAATAAGGATTTAGATAAAATGTCGAGAGAGCGTCTAATTGCATTACAAGAAATATTTCAAAATGTGAAGGTGAATTTTTATGAAGTAGAGGACGAATATTTTATTAATGCGAAATCTGATTACAGAGTTCCGACGGTTTCTTATTATAGACTTATTAGTGCTAAGATACTTAAAGCGGAAAAAGCGATATGTCTAGATTCTGATTTGGTTGTTGAAATGGATCTTGCGGAATTATATGAAATTGATTTGGAAAATTATTATATTGCGGGTGTCAGAGATCTATATGTTATTTCACATCCTAATTTTGCATTATGGTATGCTGAAAATTATAATTTGAAAAGTTTTTCAGATTATATTAATTGTGGAGTGCTGTTAATGAATCTGAAAAAAATGCGTAAAGATAAAATTGTTGAAGTTTTTTTAAATGAACTCAATTATAAAAATCTATGGCTTGATCAAGATATATTCAATAGAATCTGTTCTGGTAAAATACGTTTGCTTGATTGGAGATTCAATCATGTCACACTCTTTTCAAACAAAGAGTATGAGTGGAATTATAAAGCAATAGAAAATAAAAGTGAGAAAGAAATATTACATTATTGCGGACCTGATAAACCATGGGATAATCGATATATAAAAATGGCTGATCGTTGGTGGAATATTGCAAGAGAAGCATTAGAAGAAGATATTTTTATAAATTTATATAAAAAAGCTTCTATTGGATATAATTCAAAACAATTATTAAAAATTGTGGAACACTGTATAGGGGCTGACGTAATAATTATTGTAGGATATTCAGATCATGGTATTTACGTTAGAAATGCATTGCTCAGATATGGAATTTCTGCTGAAATTTTTTTCTGTGATAATAACCCAAAAAAAAGAAAATTGATGTTAATAGATAAAAAAGTATATTCTCCTGAGGAAGCATCAGTGAAATATATAAATGCAATATGGATTAACGCTGTCCAAAAGTATAGAAAAGAAATATTAAAGCAATTAAATGATTTAAAAATACCAGCTGAATGTATTATAAACTATATATTTGAGTAAATCAAAAAAATTGTACAATTTGCTTATGAAGCAATAAAAAGTAAGTTGGAGTAGTACAATAGATGTGGAGAGGAATAAAGTTATATTTTTGATTTAGGCATGACGGTTATGATCTGATACTTATAGTTCTTTATGTGAATAAGAGGAAAATAATGTAATGATTAACTCGATGATATCAGAGGAGTTTATTGGACGATTTGGTATATCTTATAAAGACGAAAAAACTGTATACGCATATGATGAAATTACGCATGGATTATATGAATTGCAGTTAGATTTCAGAAAAGTGAATTTGGTGATTCCTTCTAAATATATCCCTCAAAATATGAATAATAGGTTTAGAGGAATTTCGAAAAATGGAAATGAAATTATTCTTATACCTACTTTTCTTGATTCAGAATGGATTTTTTATAATTTAGAGGAAAAGATTGTCCGATATCAATCATTGGTTAAAGATAAAATTAGAATTTCAGATGTGGTTACAATCGGTAAAACTCTTTTTCTTATACCATCTGATATATATAATCCTATTGTTATTGTTTCATATGAAAATGAAAAAAAAGTAAATATATATAATGATTGGTTTGACAATGATGAATTGAAACCTGAGATATGTGATATATGGGGGGCTTCTTTTTATGATCACATAATAGTGTTTCCGATAATAAATTCTAAGCAAACAGTATATATAAAAAATAATGAAATAACCATCGTAGAAAATAAAATTCCATATCCAATTTTATCTGTTTGCATATATGAAAACAATATTTGGATTTTACCAGTGTCTGGAGAAAAAATATATAGTGTAGACTTTAAGGGAGATATTGTAGAAGAGATAAAACTATCAATTGAAGGGATGAATATATCTGCGAGCGATTTTATTAGAATTATTGTTACAGAAGAAAATGTATTTTTATTACCAACGCAAGGGAAAAATATACTTGTTTACCAATATAAAGAAAATCAAATAGTACAACTAAAAGAAGAAGGTACGTGTTTACCAGGAAAACTGTTTGTACCATCAGATATAACATATTGGGACTATATTATAGAAAATAAAGTAATGCACCTTTTGCCGAGTGGTGTTCGGCTTAAAAGCATTGATTTAATTTCTCTAAAAAATATAGAATATACGCTTCAGTATGGAGATAATATAGATTCAGATGTATATTGGAAGATGATAACTACTGTTCAAAGAAATTATATTTTTAACGAAAATGAAGAAAGAGACAGTGACTTAAATGAATTTCTTGAATTTTTAGATCATTTATTTATAGATTCATCTAAAAAAGCCAGTTTGAAAAATGGAAGGAAAATATGGAACTCTATATGGTGATTTGATATTAAAAATAAAGGATAGGAAATTGATGATGGTTTCTATTTCGTTAATTATACCGGTTTATAATGTGGAAAATTACCTCGTTCAATGTCTGAATAGTGTCATTCATCAAACGATACCATTTGATGAGGTAATAATAGTTAATGACGGTTCTTTGGACCATAGTCTGGAAATATGTGAAAAATATGTTTCTACATATAAGTATTTCAAACTTATTTGTCAGGAAAACAGAGGTCTTTCTTCGGCACGGAATCGAGGAATTTATGAAGCATCTGGTGATTACGTGATGTTTCTTGATTCGGATGATTATTTGAGATTAGATACAGTAAAAATATTAAAAGATAAACTTCAGAAAATACAATATGATGCTATTTTTTTTGATGCAAATATCTGTTGTGATGATTTTATGCTGAATAATGAAACAAATGCCTATGACAGAAGTTTGGCAGGATTAGATGGAATAGTAATGGATGGCGGAGAATATTTTGCCAGGTGTTATCCAGAAAATTATATTGTTAGTGTGGGTATGGCGATATATAGGGTTCAACTTATCAAAGAAAAAAATATTTTATTTCCCGAAGGACTTTATTATGAAGATAATTATTTTACTTTTGTTTTTTTGGAATATGCAAAGAGTGTTATCCATATTTCAGAAAAATTACACTGCCGCAGATATAGAACGGGCTCGATTACATTGAGTGAATATTCCGAAAAAAAACTTATAGATCAAATACAAATAGGTTTATTAATATGGGAAGAAATTCTAGAAAGAAAGGACAGTTTATCGCTAAAAAGTAAAGAATTGCTGCTAAATTATGTAAGTGACTATTATTGTATGATTTTAGGCAGATATATACATTGTAAAACATCCTATATCTCATTAAGTGAAACGTTGAAAATCGATATAAATATTTTAGCAGAGCATTATAATTTGTTATTGAATATATTGCAATTAGAAAAAGTGAAGAATAGTCTGTTTCTATTTAATAAAGTGTTGGCCAATATTTGCTATACAAACTTGTACTTGATAAAGAAATCAGATGAAAACAAGACATTGTGTCAAAATATAGTAGATAAGCAAAGACAAATTTATCATTCATTATTAAAAAAAATTCCTTTAAATATACCTGGATATAAAGTGGGCATTTATGGTACAGGAATACATACGAAAGGGTTTTTAATGATTTATGAAAAATTATTTGGGAAAATCACCTGTGATTTGTTTTTTGTCGATTCTTATAAGGCAAAGGATTATTTTTGGGGAAGAAAACTAATTAATTATAAAGAAATTGATTCATCGACAGATTTGATTATTTTGTCAAGTTTTCTTTATGAACAGGAAATGCTGGATAATATAAACAGTTTAGCAAATAAAATTTCTGTATATAGATTTTATGATGATATAGAAAAGGATATTTTTTCCGGATATGAAACATTTCTACAATACTGGTAATTTGCTCTTATTCATATTTACTTTATTATTTTTGATTTTTGAGCAGCATGATTAATAAAAGAAAGGAGAATTATGTGTTTCTCAGAATTAAAAATTGCAACAGCCATATTTACTTACAATCGATGCAGTCATACAAACAGGGTAATAAAATCATTAAAAGAAAATGATATTCTGCCAGAAAAACTATTTGTATTTCAAGATGGAATAAAGCAGGACGCTAATATCGATGAATGGAATGAAGTAAATAAGATAATTAATGAAATAGACTGGTGCCAAACGGAAATTATTATTTCCAGTACCAACAGGGGTTTGTCAGTATCTATTATATCCGGAATTAATTATATTCTGGAAAGATATGACGCAGTTATTGTATTAGAAGATGATTGTGTTGTGCATCCTGGATTTTTAAATTACATGACAAATAGTCTGAGAAAATACCAGTCATATAAACAGGTTTATTGTATTAATGGATATTCCTGGCCAACAATTGTTTCTGAAAATAGGGCAGATGCATATTTTGCAGGCAGAGCAGGTTCTTGGGGATGGGCGACATGGAAAGACAGATGGAGGGAATATAAGGAAGACTATAAGATTCTGTCAAGAATAAAAAAGGACGAGTATTCCAGGCATGAGTTTCATATATGGGGGAGAGACCTTGAGAGTTATCTGTATGGAAATATAGAAGGGACATGTAATTCCTGGGCTGTATTTTGGGCTTTATTAATTATAGAAAAGCATGGATTCTGTCTGACGCCATATGAATCTTTGGTAGAAAATATAGGTTTTGATGGTACGGGAGTCCATTGTGGAACAGAAGAGTTAAAGACAAAATTAAGAGACAAAAATAACAGGAATGATTTGTTACTACCAGATAATATAGTATTTCCTGACAATTATGAGAAAGCATATAGAAATGTATTTTCATGGACTTCACAAGAAGAGAAATTGAGTTGTTACAATAAAATATTATATCAATGGATCGTTTTGTTAATCGGAGGGCAAAAATTTGATGATTATTTTATTAAAAGAAATATCAGTAAGATAGCTATATGGGGAAAAGGTCAGATTTGTGAGCTTTTGCTAAGACAGTTATCAGAAGAAATAAATGTTGTATTTATTATAGAGACAAAGCCAGTAGAGAATTATTTTTCAGGTATACCTGTAGTTGATCCGGATGGAGTCACTGATGAGGTACAATTAATAGTAGTACTTCCAGTGTATGATTTTGAAGCAATCAAAGACAGTGTACGAGAAAAGCTCACCTGTCAAATAATAGCCCTGGATAATTTGATCCAAACTTGTGGTGGGGACCATTAAGAAGAGTTATGTTAATATTGTTTTGTCAAAAGTGTTCTTTATGATTAGGTTAGGTTTGAATCAAAAAGAAGGGAGAAGTTTTATGTATATAAATAACGATATTGATTATTTGAAATATTTAAAAAAGAAAGAAAATATTATTTTTGGGGCGGGAGAACAAGGCAGACAGGGATACTATAGGCTACAAAAGGAAGGTATCAAGATCATAGCCTTTTGCGATAATGACAAAGAAAAGCAAGAGCAATTATTTTGTGATGAGAAAGTACTTTCCTTTAAGGAAATATGTGAAATTAATAATGAAAATATTATGATAATAATATGCAGTAACTATGAAAGAGAAATTAAAGAACAGCTTTTAGATCATAAGATATATAATTATATTTCTATTTCTCAAATCGATTTTGGAGGAGGAAGCGGGTATTACGATGAAAGATATTTTATATGGCAGAAAAGTATAGGAGAATTTGGCGGAAAAATTAATGCGAAAAGATTTAAACCATACATAAAAAGCGATATGGTTGTAGTAGAATTTGGTTCGGGCGGCGGATACTTGCTGGACAATCTTCTTGCAAAAGAAAAGATTGGAATTGAAATAAATGATACTGCACGTGAGGAAGCCCAAAAAAGAGGTATACATAGTGTAAAGAAAATAGAAGAAATTCCAAATAATTATGCCGATATAATTATTTCTACACATGTATTGGAACATGTAGAAAACCCTTTTGGGGCATTACAGGAAATGAGAAATAAATTAAAGGATAATGGTACAATTGTTTTTGTTGTTCCAAACGAGTCTTGTGAGACGGAATACTGTAAAAGTGAAAATAATAATCATATATATACATGGAACTGTCTGAACTTGGGAAATTTATTTAAGGCTGCAGGATATTTTGTTCAGTCGGTCGAAAATGTAAAAAGCATGTGGCCGAAACATTATTTTGAAATAGAAAAAGAAATCAGTGAACAGTTTTTTGAGACTATTTGTGATATTGAAGGAAAATGTTTCAATAATAATAGTTGCATGATTGTAGCCTGCAAATAATTTATTGATTCCAAAATTAAGGTAATTAGGAATATATATTATTGAGAGGTCATTGTGAAAATAGCGTATTTTTTAGATTCAACAGATGTACTTGGAGGCGCGGGAAATGTTTTGCTGGAGCAGGCAAAACTGATGAATGAATTTCATGATGTGATGGTCATAATTCCATGTAATGAAAAGAAAGAGTTGAATCAGGAATATTTGCAACGTTGTCAAAAGGCACATGTGAAATACACAAGTCTGGCTTACACAACAGCTTTTAATATACAATATATCGATTACGTCAAGGCGGTCGACGCTAGTTATGAAATAAAAAAATTTGCAGTTCAGGAGCAAGTAGATTTTTTTCATAGCGTACAATTAAATATGGGTGCAGAATTAGCAGCACGCGAGTTGAAAATACCTCATTTGATGAATATTTATCAATTGAGGAAAGAGGAATTTGTTTTAACATGTTTGGACATCTTCCCCCGTTATCATTCTTGTGATTCATGGTTATATGGGAATATATGGAAAAAATATTTGGGGATCAAGACTTGCTGTATTAGACCTTCAGCTCCTCTTTCTTCTATTCAGAAGAAAATGAGAAGGAAAAGATCAAATTTAAAAATACTAATGCTCGGTAGCTTTGAAAAACGAAAAAATCAGATGACAGCTATCCAAGCAGTTGAAAAATGCAATAATAGTGGTCTTAGTATAGAGCTTACAATAGCAGGTAGTGATCATACTCAGTTCGCTCAAGAATGTAAGGATTATGTCGAAGAAAAAGGCTTATATCCCAAAATCCATATTATTGGATTTCAAAGTGATATTGTTCTTTTACTGAAAGAGAATGACGGTTTTTTATGCGCCAGCACAGATGAATCTTTTCCCAGTTCCATAGTGGAAGCAATGACATATGGTTTGACGATTATTTCGACACCAGTTGCAGGAGTCCCGGAACTATTAAAAGATAGGATTAATGCATACATAAGTAAAGGATATGAAACAGATGACATTGTAGAATGCATTGTAAGATGGGCTGCAGATTATAATAATCCTGTTATCGAAAACATTCATAAACAGGCAGAACTGGTTTGGAAAGAAAATTTTTCGCCAGATATTGTTAGAAAAAAATTGGATAGTTATTATGCATATATTTTAGAAGATTATCAAAAATGTCCTGAAAAAATGTCAAATAGCTTAATATCAGATCAAGATATTAGAATGACACAGCAGCTTCTGAAACAAAATGGTATAAAAGAACCAGATATTTTGTCACGGATTTATTATTACACATGTTTGACTGTTTTGCTGCATTCGGGAGACGCATATATTTGGGGAGCCGGAAAATACGGAAAATTTGCGAAGCAGATCATAGAAGTTTTGTTCCCCAAAATAAAGGTAAAAGCATATATTGACAGCATGAAAACGGGCGAATATTGCGGGATACCTGTTTTTCGTCCAGATCAGGTAAAAATGGAGTCAGTGTCCTATATTTTTATTGGATTTGGGAATGGAAGAAGGGCAGTAATTGATTACTTAGATAAAATGGGGTTTGTATATAATAAAGATGTGTGGATATTACCTTAATGTAATTGTTAAAAAATAAGTGGGAAACAGGTAGGGAAACATGTTGAAAATCACGATTATTACGGTTTGCTATAATGAAAAACAGAAGATAAGAGACACAATTGAAAGTGTTCGGCACCAATCGTATCCACATATTGAGTATCTGATTATGGATGGGGCGTCGACAGACGGAACACTTGATATCCTGCAGGAGTATTCCGGATACGAAAACATTCAGATTTATAGTGAGAAAGATCGGGGTATCTATCATGCCATGAATCGGGGAATCGCAAGAGCAAACGGCGATTATATTTATTTTATGAATGCGGGAGATACTTTTTACGATGCTCAGGTAATATCTCAAGTAGTCTCCTGCATTGGAGAGGAAAAAGAAACTATTTATTATGGAAAGACATGCAAGATCTATGCGGATGGACTAAGACAGATAGAGGATCTTTCAAAGCTCAACATGAGTCTGGAAGAAGTCATCGCTGATGGAAATATGCCTTGCCACCAGTCGATCTTTTCTCCGAGAAAGATTTTGACGGATCATTATTTCAGAGAGCAATATAAAATTCGTGCTGATTATGAATGGTTTTTATATTCGATTACTAGAGGCTGTTCTTATGAAGCAATTCCTATTGTCATAGGTTGTTATGAAGTGTCGGGGATAAGCAGTAGGGTCAAGAATATGAGACTTCTTAAAATGGAAGAGAAGAAGATATTAAAAGAGTATGAAAATATCTTTATTCAGAAACAGATCAGATCTCCAGAACACAATATATCGGATATGAAAGCAGAAGTATTTAAATATACGTTATTGTTTCAATTGACAAATTATTGGTTGGTTTTAAAACAAAGAAAGCTGAGTGTTGGAAAATTTCTAAAGCAAAAAGGTTATGGGCATATTGCTATTTATGGAATGAGCCATTTAGGTATGAATTTGCTGGAAGAGTTGAAGGAAGGAGAGGTAAGAATAGACTATGCGATTGATAAAAATGCGGATCATCTTTGTGTCGATATGAGGATTGTCTCTCCAGAGAAAGAACTTGATGAGGTTGATTTGATAATTATAACAGCTCTTGACTACTATCATGAGATCAAAGAAAAGATAGAAAGTAAAATTCATTGTCCCATTATATCTTTGGAAGATATATTGTTTGAGATGGGACAGATGGCAAGATTATGATAAAAGTATCAGTAATTATTCCTGTTTATAATGGTGAAATGTATTTAAAGGAATGCTTAGATAGTGTATTGTACCAAACTTTAGATGAAATAGAAATTATATGTATCGACGATGCATCGACCGATACTACTCCGGCTATTTTACAGGAATATAGTAGAAATTTTGGTAAAATAAAAGTAATAACAAATACTAAAAATTGCGGAGCAGGAGTGTCCCGTAACAGAGGTCTTGCTTTTGCAAAAGGAGTATATGTAATATTTTTGGATGCAGATGATATTTTTGATAACAATATGTTAGAACAGACAGTTCGGCGTATAGAAAAATATCAGGCGGACATTTGCATCTTTAGAGAAGATAAGTTTATAGGCAATTTATCTGAATGTATAACTTATGATTATCCTCGTAAATACTGGAAAAGATTGGAAGAGGCAGGAGCATTTTCATCGGAAGATGTTAAAGATATTCTTTTTAACTTATGGAATGGATGGCCGTGGGATAAATTATTCAGAAAAGAATTTATTTTGAAAAATGAGCTTCATTTTCAGGAAATCAGGTCTTCAGAAGATGGATTATTTGTGCACGGAGCTTTATCTGTAGCGGAAAGAATTACTTGTCTTGACAAGATTTATGTTCATCATAGAGAAAATTTGAAAACGAGTTTATCCAATCAAAGAGATGATTCATGGGAATGTTGTTGCTTATATTTAAAAGCGTTAAAAGCATATTTAATTGAGTGCAGTAATTTTCCGAAATATGAAATAAGTTTTGTTAATTGGGCTGTAGATTTTTTATATTGGAATTATTGGTCATTAAATGAAAAAAATCGTCAAAATTTATTTCATTTACTTAAAAAAAATGTTTTAAATGAATTAGAGCTTCTGAAATATAATAAGGAAATATTTTATAATGATTTTCATTATTGGTGTATTCATAGTATAGATGGTTGCCATACATATAAGGATTGCTTAGTCCCTGTTGAGGGAATACAAAGATGGGAAGCAATGTTATTCCATAATAAAATGAAAATAGAAAAAATATTTCAATTTTTTCGGACACATCAATATAAAGCAGCTCTTTGGTGTGCAGGAGCACGGGGGGAAATTTTTTTGGAGGAATATGACAAAAAGGAAGAGATCATTAAAGTGTTTGATGAAGATATTGGAAGATCAGGAGAAAAATTTGCAGGAAAATATACAGTTGAGTCTTTTAACTCTGCAACGTGTAAAAATATAGACTTTATTATTGTCACAAATAGAAGATTTTTTGAGTCAATTGTAAAAACAGTGAAAGAAGTAAAAATAGATATTCATGTTTTTAATTTGGATCTTTATCTTGTTTCTTTTCGGGCGTTTCCTGTGAGTTTAGAAGAGTGTATTCTTTAGATGAATATGCAGGAAAAATCCATGTACTACGCAAAAAAACTGGTAAAAGAATTAAAGCAAGCCCCCCAACTGGCAGTATTCGGCGCCGGCGTCATGGCTATGGGCGTGGTGAACTGCCTTACGGCTTCGCCCTATTGTCTTCCGCTCCAATGCTGTATGGTATCCGATAAAAGTAAGAACCCGAATGACATATCCGGAGTTCCCGTCATTGATTTCACAGAAGCAGAATGTATTTTGGAAAAAGACGCCCTGATCGTCATCGCTGCGGTGGACAAGCATCTGGCTTCCATGGAGGAGAGTCTGCGGCAGCACGGTTATCAGCATACCATTCCTCTTACATACGAAGGCGATCTGTGGATGCTCCTTCGGGGAAATCTTTATCGGGAAGAACGGCTTGCCCAGGGAAAATCTTATCTGACTTTGGAGGACGAACTTCAAAAAGTGGACATTCTCGTTCCGGAGGATCTTCACAGGAAGAAAGTGAGTATTTATACGGCGTGCTGCCATGTGGACCGGCCTCTTTCGGAGGACATTTCCCGGTATTCCTGGGAAATTCCCATTCAGGTGGGAGCGGCGCTGACGGAGCAGCGAATCTGTAAGCTCTGTGATAATACAGGAGATTACATATCTCATAAGAATCGTCAGTACTGTGAGCTGACCGCCCTGTACTGGATCTGGAAGAACGACCGGTCGGATTATGTGGGACTTTCGCATTACCGGAGGCATTTTGAACTGGATGAAGAGGCCTTACGGCGTCTACCGTATTCGAACATTGATGTGGTGCTGACGATCCCGATCTTTGATTATCCAAACGTAGGGGCAGTATATCGGCGCGACCATGTGGAACAGGACTGGCAGGTGATGTTCCAGGCCATCGAAGAACTTTGTCCGGAATATCTGACGGCGGCCAGGGAGTTGGAAGCCGGGAGATTCTATTATGCATATAACATGTTCATTATGAAGAGGGAGATTCTGGACCGGTATGGTACGTGGCTGTTTCCCATTTTGTTTTATTGTGAAACACATTGTGAGGAAAAGCGGGACGGCTATCAGGGGCGGTATATTGGATTTCTGGCGGAGCATCTGTTGTCCATCTATTTTTTATACCATGAGGAGGAGTATAAGATCGTCCATGCTCGGAAGCATTTTATTGGATCATAAGGCAGATTTTGACGCGGAGGAAAAGAGGTGGGGCCATGTATTATGCCCGGGAAACGGTAAAGAAGTTAAAAGAAAGCAGACAGATCGTTATCTTTGGAGCGGGACTTGTGGCCCGGGAGGTGGCGTTCTGCCTGATGGGAGAACCCTATGGACTGGAGTTGGAATGTTTTCTTGTTTCGGACAGAGAGGGGAATCCTGCGTACATATCAGATCTTCCGGTGCTTGACCTGAAGGAAGGAAAGGCGAGGATAGGGAAAGACGCCCTGATCGTCGTGTCTGTTCTGGAAAAGTATCTGGATGAGGTCTGTGAAAAGCTGCGGGAATATGGCTTTGAGCATATCCTTCCCATGACTTTTGAAAGCGACCGGTGGAGCCTAATCCGGGGAAATGCATATCGTCATTTCTGCCTTTCCAGAGGAAAATCATATCGGACTCTGGAAGAGGAGTTGAGATCCGTCTGTGTGCCCGGGGAAGCAGAGCAGGAGGAAGGATCGCCGCGGTCTACACCCGGGCTGCGTGCGTGCCGTGCGGCTGCAGGAGAAGGCGATGCGGAACCTGCGGTCCGCGTCTACCGGGCCGTGTGCCATGTGGACAGGCCGCTTCAGGAGGATCTTTCCCGGTATCGCTGGGAAATACCGATCCAGGTGGGGGCGGCGCTGACGAAGGAGCGGATCTGTGAGCTGCGGGACAATCAGGGAGACAATATTTCTCACAAAAACAGACAATACTGTGAGCTGACCGCCCTGTACTGGATCTGGAAGCATGATACCTCCGCCTATGCGGGGCTCTGCCATTATCGGAGACATTTTGAGCTGGACGAAGGGATGCTGCGGCAGTTGGCGTATTCGGACATCGATGTGGTGCTGACGATTCCGATCCTGAACGTTCCCAGCGTGGAAGCAGTATACCGCCACGATCATGTGGAGAGGGACTGGGAGGTCATGATGGAAGCCGTCCATATATTGGCTCCGGACTACATAGCGTCTGCGCAGGAATTGCAGAACGGAAATTTCTACTATGCCTATAACATGGTAATTGCGCGGAAAAAGATTCTGGATGATTACTGTGCATGGCTGTTTCCGATTCTGCAGTATTGTGAGGAGCGCTGCGGAGAGCGGGAGGGGATTTATCAGGAACGCTATCTCGGCTTTCTGGCAGAGCGGCTGATGGGGATTTATTTCTTAAAGCATGAAGATACCTATAAGATCGTCCATGCCCGGAAACATTTTGTAAAGGGGTAAAAGTTTATGACTCAGGAATGCGCACTGGCCGCGCATTCCGTAAAAATATGATTCAGGTGTGAGGGGCGATTTTTGCGCAGCAAAACCTGGAATATCGCCCCGAATCGTTGCTGTGAGCGGCCCCCGGGCCGTGAACAGTAACGAAGGCTAAGAGAAATCTTCTATAACTGAACCTTGACAATTTCATACTTATATCAATTTTCCGTTCTTTATTGACAAAATTTTTCTTCTGGTTTAGAATGAAAACAAAACAAATGTTCTGTGATATACAGGAGGACGCATATGGACCAGGTCAAAGGAAACATGGAGATGTTAGGCTCCATGCAGCTTACGAAAGATATGGCCGGGATGGATGCGGAGAGCAAGGAACTTCTGCGCAATAAAGAAGTGCTTGCCGTCATCTTACAGGAAGTGGTCGCAGAATACAAAGGATACAGCCGGGAAGAGGTTATGGAGTTTATCGAACCGGATACGGTGACGGATGAAAAGGAGGTCTCGCCCGGAAGAACGAACAGCAAAGTGGTGGGAGACAGTGCGGAATTTGCGGCGCTGAATGAGAAGGTCAGCTATTTCGACCTGGCGTTCCGTGCCAGGAATCCGGATCTTTCCACGGAAACCATGCGGGTCAGTCTGCATGTGGATGTGGAGGCGCAGAAGACGTATCGCCCGGGGTATCCCGTCGAAAAGAGAGGGATCTATTATCTGGCGAGACGGTTATCCGCTCAGTTGTCTCTTTTGACGGAGACGACGGATTACGATCAGCTGGAAAAGTGTTACAGCATCTGGATTTGCCGGGAGGACATTCCCCAAAAGATGAAGTACAGTGTGTCGGTTTATGAGATCACGAACACGGAGGAGACCAGTCCCTGCCGGATACCGAAAGCAACCTATGATTTGATGACATTGGTGGTTATCAAACTTGGGGATGCGGTGTATAATGGAAAAGAAGAGGATGAGCACTATGAGCTCCTGCATTTCCTGAGCATGATCATGTACCCACATAAAGAAGGTTTTGTGGAGCAGGTATCAAGATACATAGACTTTTCGGGGAATCAGGATCTGCAAAAGGAGGTACAGCGCATGAGCGGACTAGGCGAGAGTATTTACAAAGAGGGGAAAGAAAAAGGATGGGAAGAAGGGAAAGAGGAAGGCAAAGCAGAAGGCAAAGAAGAAGGCCGTGAAGAGGGGATCCAGGCTTTGATTCTGGACAATCTGGAAGAAAAGATCCCCATGGAAAAAATTCTTGCAAAGCTTCAAAAGCGTTTTCACTTAACCAAAGAGAAAGCCGAGGCGTATTATCAAAAATACACACAGGAAGAGACGCCTGTGTAATCTTGAAAAAACTAAACAATCAAGAAGAACAAATGTTCTGCGATATACAGGAGGACGCATATGGATCAGGTCAAAGGAAACATGGAGATGTTAAGCTCCATGCAGCTTACGAAAGATATGGCTGGGATGGATGCGGAGAGCAAGGAACTTCTGCGCAACAGGGAAGTGCTTGCCGTCATCTTACAGGAAGTGGTCGCAGAATACAAAGGATACAGCCGGGAAGAGGTTATGGAGTTTATCGAACCGGATACGGTGACGGATGAAAAGGAGGTCTCGCCCGGAAGAACGAACAGCAAAGTGGTGGGAGACAGTGCGGAATTTGCGGCGCTGAATGAGAAGGTCAGCTATTTCGACCTGGCGTTCCGTGCCAGGAATCCGGATCTTTCCACGGAAACCATGCGGGTCAGTCTGCATGTGGATGTGGAGGCGCAGAAGACGTATCGCCCGGGGTATCCCGTCGAAAAGAGAGGGATCTATTATCTGGCGAGACGGTTATCCGCTCAGTTGTCTCTTTTGACGGAGACGACGGATTACGATCAGCTGGAAAAGTGTTACAGCATCTGGATTTGCCGGGAGGACATTCCCCAAAAGATGAAGTACAGTGTGTCGGTTTATGAGATCACGAACACGGAGGAGACCAGTCCCTGCCGGATACCGAAAGCAACCTATGATTTGATGACATTGGTGGTTATCAAACTTGGGGATGCGGTGTATAATGGAAAAGAAGAGGATGAGCACTATGAGCTCCTGCATTTCCTGAGCATGATCATGTACCCACATAAAGAAGGTTTTGTGGAGCAGGTATCAAGATACATAGACTTTTCGGGGAATCAGGATCTGCAAAAGGAGGTACAGCGCATGAGCGGACTAGGCGAGAGTATTTACAAAGAGGGGAAAGAAAAAGGCTGGGAAGAAGGGAAAGAGGAAGGAAAAGCAGAAGGAAGGGCAGAAGGCAAAGAAGAAGGAAGAGAAGAAGGCCGTGAAGAGGGGATTCAGGCTTTGATTCTGGACAATCTGGAAGAGAAGATCCCCATGGAGAAAATTCTCGCAAAGCTTCAAAAGCGTTTTCACTTAACCAAAGAGAAAGCAGAGGCGTATTATCAAAAATACGCACAGGAAGAGACGCCTGTGTAATCTTGAAAAAATCAAGTGAAATACCCCATAGCAGGCTGCGGGGCATTTCGTCCTCGCGGAATTCGTCAAGTGCTCATGCTGGCATGGCACTTGGCTCATTGCCCGCGGAAATAAATTTTCAGAATCCTGATATAAGTATGGAAGAGAAACACATTACTTATATCAGGATTTTTCTTTTTGGACAAATCGGCCTGGCGAAGGAACCGTGCAGGAAAGGGAATCCGGCAGTTGTTTGAAATGAAGGAGGTAATGGAAGGAATGAGAAAAAAGCTGTATATTTTCGGAGCCCATTCCCGTGCTCAGACGTTGGCCGTCTATCTGAAATACTTATATCCAGAGATTACCGTGGAAGGTTTTTTGTATGACAATGAGGAGCCGAATCCGGCAAAAATTGAAGAAGTACCGGTGATCTATTTAGAACAGAAACCGGTATCAGACCTGTCTCTACATACGGATGTTCCGGTCTTTCTGGGTACAAGGGGCGTATATCATGAAGAACTTACCGGAAAGTTGAAATGTCTCGGTTTTCAGGAGATCCATCCGGTAACAGTGGAACTGGACTTAAAGCTCCGCAATGCATATTTGAAGAAATATTTTGCAGAAGTTGGACGAGAGTTTGTAAAAATAGACGATCTGCCAAAGGTCTGCGGGAGTAAGCATTCCCCCGCTGGAGCGATCTCTTCCGCCGCTGTCTATGTGGTGAGATCGGCATTTGACAAGCCGCTGCGGAAAAGATATCGGGAAGCGCCTTATGAGACGGCGATTCAGGCAGGTGCGGCGCTTACATCGAAGCGTTTGCCAGAGGTTTGTCTTACCGATGACACGGGAGAACATATTTCGGATAAAAACAGGCAGTTTTGCGAGCTGACCGCGCTTTACTGGATCTGGAAACATGCGCCGGAAGAGATCCTTGGCCTGTCTCATTATCGAAGGCATTTTCTACTGCCGGAAGACTGGGTCCGGAGAATGGACGCAAACGGAATTGATGTAATTCTTCCGACGCCGCTGTATGTTGCGCCGAGTCTGGCAGGAAACTATAAGAATCGTCATGATTCGGAGGACTGGGAGCATATGATGCAGTGTCTGAAAGAGAGGGAGGCAGAGACCTGGGAGGAAGCAGTGGATTTTTTCAGGGGCAATCTTTATTCGCCCTGTAATATGCTGATTATGCGGAGGAATGTACTGGATGACCTTTGCAGCTGGCTGTTCCCGCTGCTCTTTCAGGTGGCGGAACACAGAGGACAGCGGGAAGATCCCTATCAGAACCGTTATCCTGGGTTTCTTTCCGAACGTCTGATTACTTTTTTTATTGAGAAAAACCGGGAGAAATACCGAGTGGTGTATGCGGATAAAAATTTTTTGCCATGATCGGGCGGATGCGGAACTTATTATGTGAGGAGGGATATCATTGAAAAAAAACAAAAAGAAACATATGCGGTCAAAAGCAGTTGTATGGGTAACGATCATCAGCTTCCTGTCGGCCCTGTGTCCCATGAGTAAGGTGACGGCCAGCCAACCGGAGACAGCAGAACCGGGAGCGGAGCAGGTAGCAGAGGGCGATATATTTCAGGTGATTTTCCCCAGTGATACGGACCACGTCTTTGATTTTATCATGGACCCTCAGAAGCTGATCAGTCAGACGGACGCGGCTGCCTATGGAGGCAGTGTGTTTGAGGAAGACGCCACACTTTTTTTCAGACGCAGAGACGGGGAAGTGCCGGAGGACTACAGCAGCTCCAGCGATGCGCTGGTGATCACCAACGCAGGAACGGCGGAGGTGGATCTCACGGTAACAGCCAGTATTTCTATGGAAGGAATCACTTTGACGGATGACCGGGAATTTACGGATGATCCCAATGCGAGCCTTTATCTGGCGCTTACCGACGGGAAAAATACCGTGCCGATTGGGGAAGAAGGAGCGGCCATCCATACGGCCCTGAAAGGCGAGTACCGTTTCTGGCTGACCGGGGCGGTCAATGAAAACGGAGACTGGTCCGCGGTGGAAGGCGCGGTTCCAAAGGTGACAGTTACATGGAACGTGACGTCTAATGAAGAGGAAAAGCCGGAAGAAGACAGCAGCCCGGATGAGAGCAATGCCCCGGCGGAAGACCAGGCCCCATCCACGGGCGGGACAGAGCAGGAGCCTCCGGCGGCGGACGAAACGGTAACGAACGCAGCGCCATCAGAAGGCGGAAGTGCCGCCGAACAGCCGGCCCCTCCGGTGGAAAATAAAAAGGAATCCTCCGGCGAAAAAGGAAACATGGAGGGCACGGAGACCTCCGGAGAAGGGGAAAGTGCAAATCCAGAAACGCAGGGACCATCGAAGGAAGAGGAAACTCCAAAAGAGCCGGAGCCGTCCGGAGACGATGAAGGCCGGAAAGAACCGCAGCCGTCCGGAGAAAACGTAAGTTCGGAAGCGTCAACGCCTCCGGGAGATGGAGAAGACGGAGGGCTGGAGGAGCTGGAACAACCAGAAGAAAATGCAGGCTCCAAAGAGTTAGATGCTTCTGAAGAGAAGACAAATCCGGAAGTGCAAAAGCAATCCGGTGAGAAGGCAGACCTGGAAGTAAAACAGCCCTCCGAAGAAAAAGCGAGTCCTGAAAAAGTGGAATTATCCGAGGGGAGTACCGATCCGGAAGAACAATCAATATTTAAGAGAAAAGAGGAGTAAACCTTATGCAGTTTGATCTAATGGCCTCCATGATGTGCGCCAACTACGGCAATCTGGAGAAGGAAGTGAGGGATCTGGACGAGGGCGGCATCGATTCCTTCCATATCGATATCATGGACGGACGCTACGTCTCGAACTTTGCCATGTCTTTAAACGACATGCGGTATATCGCGGGCGCCACGGAGAAGCCCCTGGACGTCCATCTGATGATCGAACATCCCAACAACCGCATCGGCCTGTTTCTGGAGAACCTCCGGAAAGGGGACACGGTGTACATCCATCCGGAGGCGGAGTACCATCCTTCCACCACTTTGTTAAGCATCATCAACGCCGGAATGATCCCGGGGATCGCCGTCAATCCGGGTACCTCCGTGGAGACGGTGATGGAGATGCTGCGCATTGTAAAAAAGGTGCTGGTCATGTCCGTGAATCCGGGAAACGCCGGGCAGATGTACCTTCCCTATGTGGGGAAGAAGATTACAAAGCTTCTGTCCATGAAGGAGGATATGGATTTTGAGATCTACTGGGACGGCGCCTGCAGCGCGGACAAGATCCTGGAATTTGCACCTAAAGGGGTGAGGGGCTTTGTGCTTGGGACCACCCTTTTATTCGGCAAGGGCAGGCCCTACGGAGAGACCCTGCAGGCGATCCGGGAACTGCGGTTTTGAGAAAAGGAGATCCATAAGAAATGAATATAGCGCTCATATTGTCCGGCGGCGCCGGACTGCGGCTTAAGTCAGACGTTCCCAAACAATACTTGGAAGTGGGAGGAAAGCCTCTGATCGCCTACTGCCTGGAGACCCTGTCCCGGCATCCGATGATTGACGGACTGCAGATCGTGGCGGACCCTGCCTGGCGGGAATCCATCTGGGAGTGGTTAAAAGACGCCGATCCGGAAGAGAAATTCCGGGGCTTCTCCGCTCCAGGGGCCAACCGGCAGCTGTCCATCTGGAACGGCCTGGAAGACATTCGTTCTTATGCGGATGATCAGGGATATGTATTTGTCCACGATGCGGCGAGGCCCCTTCTGACCGAACAGCAGATCACCGACTGTCTCCGGGAAGTGCTGGGGCACGACGGACTGATGCCGGTCCTGCCCATGAAGGATACGGTTTACACCAGCCGGGACGGCAGAAAGGTGACGAGCCTTTTGGACCGAAGCACCGTCTACGCGGGACAGGCCCCGGAGGTGTTTCAGATCGGCAGGTACCATGAGGCCATCAAAAAACTCCTGCCGGACCGGATTCTGACCATCAACGGTTCCACAGAACCGGCGATTCTGGACGGGATGGATATCGTCATGATTCCCGGAGACGAGGGAAACTTTAAAATTACCACCGGGGCCGATCTGGAGCGATTCCGCAAAATGGTGGAAGAGCCTGGGAATCGATAAAAACAGCAATGGATCGCAGAGACCCCGGAAGGGGAATTGCGGAACTTACAGGAAAAGAGGAAAAGCGATGAAAGCATGGGTATTGCATGGAGCGGGGGATCTGCGTCCGGAGATCATAGAGCGGCCGACGCCGACAGAAGGAGAAGTGCTGGTCCGGGTCAAAGGGGCGGGGATCTGCGGGTCCGACATTCCGCGGATCTATCAGACCGGCGCCCACATCCATCCGCTGATTCCGGGGCATGAATTCTCCGGCGTAGTGGAGGAACTGGGAACCGGAGCAGAAGAAAGCTGGCTTGGACAGAGGGTCGGCGTCTTTCCGCTGATTCCCTGCCGGACCTGCGGCCCCTGCCGGAACCGCCAGTATGAGATGTGTCGGCATTACAGCTATCTGGGTTCCAGAAGGGACGGAGGTTTTGCGGAGTACGTGACCGTGCCGGTCTGGAATCTTCTGCGTCTGCCGGAAACCGTTCCCTTCGAGGAGGCCGCCATGCTGGAACCCATGTCGGTGGCGGTCCATGCCATGAGGCGGGTCATGCCTTCCGAGACAGATACTGTGGCAGTCTGCGGGCTGGGTACCATCGGGATGCTCCTTACGATGTTTCTTCTGGAAGCCGGGGTCAGGAAGATTCTGCTGATCGGAAATAAAGATTTTCAGAGACAGACCGTCCAAAAGCTGGGGATTTCCGAAGCGGTATACTGTGACAGTCGGCGGCAGGACGTCTCCCGGTGGCTGACAGAGCAGACCGACGGGAGAGGTGCGGACGTATTTTTTGAATGTGTGGGCAGGCAGGAAACCTGTGCGCTGGGGATTCAGAGCGCAGCGCCCCTTGGCAGGGTGATGCTGGTGGGGAATCCATTTACCGATATGCGTCTGCCAAGAGACGTGTACTGGAAAATTCTCAGGAATCAGCTTACGGTGACCGGAACCTGGAACTCCACGTTTCTTCGAGAGCCGGAGGATGACTGGAGTTATGTGCTGGAACGTCTGGCTGACAAAAGAGTGAAGCCTGCACAACTGATTACCCATCGCTTTTCTCTTGCGGAAATGGGGCAGGGGTTTCAGATCATGCGGGAGAAGACGGAGGACTATGGAAAGATCATGGGAATTGTCTAGGTTGCTAATCCAACAGCCCGCCTGCATCGCAATAAATTGCATGCAGGCAAGCTGTTGGATTGCAACCGCACAGGTGGAAAAATTTTATGGTTTTCCTTGCCAGATTGCTGCTTGTACGAGTATAATACCGGAGGAAACATTGATGTTTCAGGAACGGAGGATAACCATGTATCATTTTGATCAAATCATAGACCGTACCGGCACCGGCAGTCTGAAATATGATTTTTCCGAAGAGTTCGGAAAGGGAAAAGACGTTCTTCCCATGTGGGTGGCGGATATGGACTTTCAGACGGCTCCTGAGATTTTGGAGGCGCTGACCCGGAGAGTGCGTCATGGAATCTTCGGATATACGGAGAGCAAGGATGCGTATTTTCGCGCCGTACAGGGATGGTATGCGGAACATTTTCAATGGGAAGTGCACAAAAGCTGGCTTGTGAAGACGCCGGGGGTTGTGTTTGCCCTGGCGATGGCAGTGCGCGCTTTTGCAGAGGAAGGAGAAGGCGTATTGATCCAGCAGCCGGTCTACTATCCCTTTGGCAAGGTGATCACCGGGAACGGAAGGAAGCTGGTGAACAATTCTCTGAAGCTTCAGAATGGGCATTATGAGGTGGATTTTGAGGATTTTGAACGGAAGATCGCGGAGGAGAAGGTAAAGCTGTTCCTTCTGTGCAGTCCGCACAATCCGGTGGGAAGGGTGTGGAAGGAGTGGGAACTTCGCAGGATGGGCGATCTCTGTAGAAAATACCATGTGCTGGTAGTCAGCGATGAGATTCACAGTGATTTTGTGTGGCAGGACCATCGGCATCGAGTATTTGCGTCCCTGTCGCCGGAGTATGAGGAAATGACGGTCACCTGTACCGCCCCCAGCAAGACCTTTAACCTGGCAGGCCTTCAGGTATCCAATATCTTTATCCCGAACCGGGAGCTTAGGGAGAGGTTCCGCCGGGAGATCGGAGCGGTCGGATACGAGGAGATCAACACCCTGGGGCTTCTTGCCTGTCAGACCGCTTATGAGAGCGGGGCAGCGTGGCTTCTGGAGGTCAAAAAATATATCTGGGACAACTTTCTCTTTTTGAAAGAGTTTCTTGCGCGGGAGCTTCCGGAAGTACATGTGTTTACTCCGGAGGGAACCTATCTGGTCTGGCTGGATTTTCGGGAGTACGGACTTTCAGAGGAAGAGCTGGAGAAAAGGATGGTGGAAAAGGCCCGTCTGTGGCTGGACCGGGGAGCCATGTTCGGGAAAGAAGGCGAAGGGTTCGAACGGATCAACATCGCCTGCCCGAGAGAGACTCTGAAAAAAGCACTGGTTCAGTTAAAAAATGTATTCTAAAAGTAATTCGTATAGAATCCCGGTTTTTCTGCCATACTAAATTCAATTTCGTATGGCAGAAAGGCTGGGATATTATTATGGCAGAGAATCAGGACGGACTTGAAAAATACGGGCAGCCAGAAGAGCTGCAGGACAAGGAAAAATCACACATTCAGCTTCTGACGATCATCGGGGAAGTAGAGGGACATGAGTGCCTGGCGGCAAACAGCAAGACCACCAAGTATGAACACGTACTTCCCATGCTGGCGGCGGTGGAGGAGAACGACAAGATTCATGGCCTGCTGGTCATGATCAACACGGTGGGCGGCGATGTGGAGAGCGGGCTTGCGATTGCGGAGATGATCGCTTCCATCAGCAAGCCTTCCGTGTCGCTGGTGCTGGGCGGAAGTCATTCCATCGGGGTACCGCTGGCGGTGTCTACGGATTATTCCTTTATCGTGCCCACGGGGACCATGATGATTCATCCGGTGCGGATGACCGGGCTGATCATCGGCGTGGCACAGACCTTCGACTATTTTCAGAAGATTCAGGATCGGATCAGCGGGTTTATCGTGGATCACAGCCGGATACACAAAGAACGGCTGATGCGGCTGATGCTGGAGACCGGAGAACTGACGAAGGATGTGGGAAGCGTGCTGGTAGGGCCGCAGGCGGTACAGGAAGGAATCATTGATGAAGTGGGAGGGGTGAGCGAGGCGTATCGGAAGCTGAGGGAGTTGATGGACGCAGAGGAGTGAATGGCAGACCGGACGCCCGTCAGGGGCAGACATTCCTTCCGAACCCCGCTTGCGCTTAAATTCTTAGTTTTTGCATTCTTGGGAAAAATATGGTAAGATGCATATAATAAAAGAAAACGCCGTTTCCTGAAGATGCATTTTGGCGGAGGGCGGTGAGTGATGGAAGCAGAAGGAGGACGAGAGAAGATGGGCGTACTGAGCGGGCTTAAGCCGGCGGGGGTTTGGAAGTTTTTTGAGGAGATCTGCGGGATTCCTCATGGGTCGGGGAATGAGAAGGCAGTCAGCGATTATTGTGTGGCTTTCGCGAAGGAGCGGGGGCTTTTGGTCTGGCAGGACGAGGCCTGGAATGTGGTGATCGTCAAAGAGGCCAGCGCCGGATATGAGGAAAAGGAGCCTCTGATTCTGCAGGGGCATCTGGATATGGTCTGTGAGAAGAAACCGGACTGCAAGATTGATTTTTTGACGGACGGTCTTCGTCTCGGGATCGACGGGGATCAGGTATACGCCGAGGGAACTACCCTGGGCGGGGACGACGGGATAGCCGTCGCCTATGCGCTGGCGATTCTGGATGACGATGAGATCCCACATCCGAGGCTGGAGGCGGTCTTTACCACCAGCGAGGAGGTAGGCATGGATGGCGCCGCTTTTTTGGATGTGTCCATGCTAAAAGGGCACACGGTGCTGAATCTGGATTCGGAGGAAGAAGGAATCCTGTTGGCCGGATGCGCCGGAGGATGCAGCGCGGGGATTCGTCTGCCGCTTCAAAAAGAGAAGAAATGCGGTGTGAAAGCGGTACTGACCGTGGACGGATTAAAGGGCGGACATTCCGGTGCGGAGATTGATAAGGGAAGAGCCAACGCCAGCCGTCTGCTGGCGTTGGTGCTGGCGGATTTGAAAGAGAACGTGAATTGTGGTCTGATCCTGGTGGCCGGCGGCAAAAAGGACAATGCGATTCCAAGAGAATGCCATGCAGAGCTTCTGCTTCCGGAAGAGGCAGTGAAGGAGGCGCAGCAATGCGCTGCGGCTTCTTTGAAGGCGCTGAAGAAAGAGTACGCATCTGCGGACCCGGGACTCTCCATCCGTCTGGAACCCGAAGCTGTGGAAGAGGCGGAGGTATTCACAGAGGAGACGCTGGAGCACGCCCTGGCGCTTCTGACCAGCCTGCCCAACGGAGTGATCTGTATGAGCAAAGACATCGAAGGCCTGGTACAGACTTCTCTGAACCTGGGCGTGGTCCAGTGCGAGTCCGGCCACCTGGTGCTTCGCTATTCCATCCGGAGCTCCGTGGGAGCGGAGAAGGAGGCCCTCGTGGAGCAGATCCGCCAGGCGGTCCGTCAGGAGGGCGCCCTGATGGAGACCAACGGAGATTATCCCGCCTGGGAATACCGTAAGGATTCTCCCCTGCGGGACGACTGTGTGCGGATCTACCGGGAACTGTTCGGGACAGAACCGAAAGTGGAGGCGATCCACGCAGGCCTGGAATGCGGTATCCTTGCCTCCAAGATTCCGAATCTGGACTGTGTGTCCATGGGACCGGATATGAAGGATATCCACACCACGGAAGAGCGTCTTAGTATTTCCTCCGTGGAGCGTATGTGGAGATACATCCTGGAAATCATAAAAAGATAAATTCATTTTTCTCTAAAAACCGGCTGCAAAAATCATAGCGGCCGGTTTTTTATATGGAACCTTACGATCAGCTTAAAAACCTCTGAACTTTTCTTAAGATTTTCCAAAGTGTTACTTTTTCCAGAAAAAATATGATATTGTGTAACAAGACCATCTTGACAAAACGAGAAAAATGGATTATTGTATTAAGTGATTAGGACAGTAAAGAACTAATACAGTCATGAGATAAGGACAGAGAGGAGTTGATCTGCGATTTGGAGACACTGGTGGAAGTACAGGACATGTGTAAAATCTACAATCCTGGAGAAAACGAAGTGCGGGCACTGGATCACGTGAGTCTGAAGATTCAAAAAGGGGAATTCGTGGCGATCATCGGACATTCCGGTTCCGGAAAGTCTACCCTGATGAATATGCTGGGATGCCTGGATGTGCCCACTTCCGGCAGATATTTTTTGAACGGAAAAGATGTGTCCAATATGACGGACGATGAATTATCCGATATTCGGAACCTGGAGATCGGTTTTATCTTTCAGGGGTTCAACCTGATTCCCAACCTGACCGCTCAGGAGAACGTGGAGCTGCCGTTGATCTACCGGGGCGTGGGGAAAAAGGAGCGTTCCGCCCTGGCGGTGGAGTCCCTGGAGATCGTAGGACTTTCCCACCGGATGGACCATAAGCCCAGCGAGATGTCCGGAGGACAGCAGCAGAGGGTGGCGATTGCCCGGGCGATTGCGGCGAAGCCGCCGGTGATCCTGGCGGATGAGCCCACGGGCAATCTGGATTCCAGGTCCACCCAGGAGATCATGAATGTGCTGAAGGATTTACATAAAAGCGGAAGAACGGTGATCCTGATCACCCACGATGATGAGATCGCCGCCCAGGTGAAGCGGGTCGTGAGGATCAAGGACGGAAGAATTGAAGCAGACTTTTTGAATGAAGGAGAAGCAGACAGCCATGAAGATGAATTGGAAAAAGAGTAAAGGAGACCTGGCAGAGAAGCCGAAGAAGGAGAAAAAGGTCCTGACTCCGGCGGAGAAGAAAAAGAGAAGAAAGAAGATCCTCCTGGGCGTTATAGCCGCATGCCTTGCGCTTTTTATTGTGAGCCGGATGATGGCTCCGGAGGTGCTTCCGCCGGTGACGGTGCAAAAGCCACAGACCGCCACCATTGAGCAGACGGTGGATACCAGCGGGACGGTCAAGACGGAAGTGAAGAAGACCTACTTTTCACCCTTAAGCGCGCAGGTTTCGGAGTGCCGGGTGGCTATGGGAGACGCCGTGGCGGCAGGCGACGTGCTGATCGTCTACAGCGAGGAAGATTTAAAGAGCCGGGAGTCGGAAGCCAGCCTTCAGAATGACGAGGCATACTATACTTACCAGGATACCGTGGGGAAAAGCAACGCGGACGCGGCGGAGTACAGCCGTTCCAGTCATGATATCGAGATCCTGGAGCAGCAGGTGGCGGATTGGAAGGCAGAGGTCCGGGCGCTGAAGCAGTATATCACCGATATGGGCTGCTTCTTAAGAGAAGCGGTCAACGACGGCCACGAACACGCGGCGGAAGAGTATCAGAACGACATCGACCAGGCCAACGCTACGCTGGCGGTCAAGGAAGAAGAGCTGGCGGAGTTTGAGAGCAACCTGTCCGAGCAGAAAGGAATCAAGAATTCCACCGAAGACACCATGCTGACGGCCAACGGGAAAAAGCAGATCGAAGCCACCAAAGAGCTCGCCGCGCTGAAAGCAGAAAAAGTAAAGGAAGCCGTGGCCCAGGTGGCCGAAGGTTTAAAGGCGGACTTCGGCGGCATTGTCACCGACGTGAAAGCAGTGGAAGGCGGCGTCATCGAGGAAAGCGGAGAGCTTCTGACCATTGAGAGCAACGAAGACGTCTGTGTGGAGGTCTCTTTAAGCAAAAGCGATCTGGAGAAAGTCCACGAAGGGCAGAAAGCAATCATCACCATCGTCGGAAAGGAATACGAAGGAACGGTTACCAGGATCAGCAAGTCCGCCACAAAGAATGAAAAAGGCGCTACTGTGGTAGCAGGGGAGATTCACATCGACAATCCCGACGCGGATATCTTCCTGGGCGTGGAGGCAAAGGTGAAAATCCAGGGAGCCGTGGCGGAGAATGCCATCGCCGTACCCATCGAGGCAGTGAACGTGGGCAAAGAAGGAAGTTTTGTCTACATCGTGGAGGACGGTGTGCTGGCGGTCCGGAATGTGGAGACCGGGATCGCTTCCATGGACCTTCTGGAGATTAAAAGCGGCCTTGACGGGACCGAACAGATCGTGCTGAACAACAGTATGGGACTTCCGGAAGGCACTCCTGTGACTCCTGTGGAGGGCTGACGGATGGCACAGCTTTGGGAATACATAAAAATGGCGGTCAGCAACATCCGGATGAACCGGGGCCGGTCCTTTCTGACCATGCTGGGTATCATCATCGGCGTCTCCTCCGTGATCCTGATCATGTCCATTGGAAACGGCGCGAAAGCGGAGATGGAGGAGGAGCTGACCAGCGTGGCCGGAGGCCAGATCTATATCTCGGTCAACTCCAATTTGGAGGGGGAGACCCCGGTGATTACGGAGGAAGACCGGGATGCCTTAAGAGAACTGGAACATGTAAAGGGTGCCAGTTCGATGATGAACCAGTGGTGTTCCGTGTCTACGGAAAAAGGCAGCTTTGACGCCATCATCGATTACGGCAATCCGGACAGCGAGTATGTTACCAGTCCGGATATGTTGTACGGCCAGTGGTTTACCTGGGATGACTACAACGCCCACCGGGCCGTGGCGGTGGTGTCGGAGATGGACGCTGTACAGATGTTCGGCACCTCCGACGTGGTGGGCCTGACCTTTGAGCTGGACGACGGAAGCGGCATCCAGGATGTGCGGATCGTCGGAGTAAAAAAAGCCATTGACGGAACCTTCGTAAGTTCCGGTTCCGGTTCTTATCTGGATATCTCCATGCCCATGACCGCGGACTGGTACTGGGCGGAGTACAATGACTTTGATTCCGTCTATATCTTTGCGGAGACCGGATACGCAAAAGAAGTGACCGAGCGGGCCATCTCTCTTCTGGAGAGCCGTCACGAGATCTTTGGGGAGGACGCCTTCATGTCGGAAGATTTCGACAGCCAAATGGCGTCGGTCATGCAGGTGCTGGACATGATCACCATCTTCATCATGCTGGTGGCGGGCATCTCTCTTCTGGTGGGCGGCATCGGCGTGATGAATATCATGCTGGTATCGGTGACCGAGCGGACCCGAGAGATCGGCATCCGAAAGGCCTTGGGCGCCAGGACCAGGTCCATCCTGGTGCAGTTCCTGGCAGAGTCGGCGATCATCACCGGGATCGGCGGCATGATCGGGATTACCCTTGGGGTCGCGGGCGCTTACGGAGTCTGCTCCCTCCCCATGGTGCCGTTTCCGCCTCAGGTCAGCGTGTCAGCGGTGATCTTCGCAACCCTGTTCTCCTGCGGCGTGGGCGTTTTCTTTGGCATCTATCCGGCCAGAAAGGCGGCCCATCTAAGTCCCATCGAGGCCCTCAGGCGCAACTGATTTTTGAAAAAGAAGTATCTCTTTTGGGAAAAAGCTGTTATAATGGACGGGTGGTAAGAGTTTACACCCGAACCGCGCACTGCAAATACAGCAACAAAGGAGAATCGATTATGTTAAAGCAATTATCCATGTACGTGGAGAACAAAAAAGGAACCATGAAGAATATTACCGGTATTTTGAAAGAGGAAGGCATCAATATTCTTGGTTCTGTGAATAATAACGGCGGGGCGGAGTACGGCATCGTCCGCATGGTGGTGTCCGAGCCGGAGCGGGCCTATGAGGCTCTGAAAGGAGCCGGGTACCTGTGTCGGCTGGTGGACGTTATGGGCATCGAGGTGGCCGACGAGGTGGGAAATCTCCATCACCTGCTGGGGGCGCTGTCTGACAGCAACATCAACTTGGACTATATCTATCTGTCCTTTAACCGGGATTCCGGCAAGCCGATTCTGATTATGCACGCGGCGGATGAAGATATCTATGAAGTGGAGTCCTGCATGAAAGCGAAAGGATTTACGGCGGTATAATGTATAGAGGGAGGAGCCAGTTATGGCTCCTCCCATATTTTGACTTTTTGACGCGAAATATATTCCTTTGCGACACCCAAGGCAGATACCTTGTATTTAGGACATCTCCGCAACGGCTGACTGATTACCTGACTGCCAAAAAATAGTTATTTTGTGGTCATTTTCTTGTTCAGCGCATTGCAAAATCCTCTGAAACAGCGTATAATACTGATAAAAACGAATGGTAGGCGCTTCTTGTCGCAAAGGAATATATTTTGCGACATCCCAGACAGATGCCTTTTTTATTTGCCGGAGGTCTGAAGAGTGATGATATGTGAGATTGCAGGATACGAACGAAAGCGTTCGGTCAGAACAAAAAATCAAGAGAAAGAAGCAGGACTCAGAACCAGTGCCAGCCTGATCAGCCTCTGCCTGGATACTGATGGGAAAGAAGGAGAAAGCGGAAAGCTGTATCACCTGTGTGATGAACATCCGATTGTTTTTTCTTCTCTGTTCCGGGCGGTGAATCAGATGGAGGAGTTGTACGATGCGTGTTTGTTTCCCCAGGCGTGCGCAGAACTTAGAAGTTTTCCGGGAGATCGAAGGACGGAAAAGCCTGTCTCTGAGGTGTCTTCCGATGAGTCGTTGCCCGAATCAAACGAAGTGCGGGAAACCGGAATGCTCCGGCAGCTGCTCCAGCGCCGGGGAGCGAAGGCGACCTTTTGGATACGGATCATGTATTGTCAGCATGCCAGCTGGCAGGGAGAGGTGACCTGGGTGGAACAGCAGAAGAAGGAATACTTCCGAAGCACCCTGGAACTATTACATCTGATTGACAGCGCGCTTTGCGCAGAAGACACCAGAAATGTCAGAGGGAAAATATGACAGAGGCGGAGAAGAAGAAATATGGGCGGAGAGAACTTCTGGAACTTCTGGAAGAGAAAGAAGAGGAGGTGGAACGATTGAACAGGGCGCTGGCGGATATGGAAAAAAAGCTTTCGGACCGGACGATTCGGATTGGGCAGGCTGGTTCCATAGCGGAAGCTTCCCTGGCGGTCAGCGGAATCTTTGAGGCGGCGGAGAAGGCGGCGTCGCAGTATCTGGAAAATGTGGAGAGGCTCAGCGGCGAACAGCAGGAAGTCTGCAGAGAAATGGAGCAGAAAAGTAAAAAAGAAGCGGAAGCCGCTATAAAAAACGCACAGCAAAGATCAGATGAAATACTGAAAACGGCGCATGAGGAATCGGAAACGCTTCTTTCCAATGCCCGGAAGCTGGAGGAAGATACCAGAAATCGGTGCGAACAGATGCTTTCGGACGCCAGGAAGGAGGCGGACGCGTATTGGGAGAAGGTGACCGCGCAGATGGAACAATACTGCCAGGTCAGGGAGGGGCTGAAAGAACTTCTGGCAGCCAGCGCCCGGACCGGGAGTTAGGGGTATCGTCATGAATACAGGGTATCAGCTTCGCAGAGCGGCGGGGATCTGCTGGCTGATCGATATGGAACAAGGGGGAGTTCCATTTAAAAAACCAATTCCGGTCAATGAGATGGGAGCCGATCTGTGGGAATTGCTGGAAACCGGGCAAAAAGAAGCGGCTGTGGAAAAGCTATGCAAGGAGTACCGGATCGAACGGGAAGAAGCAGCCCGGGATGTAGAGATGTTTCTCGACGACTTGAGAAAACACGGAATTTCCTTATAGAGAAAGGTGGAGGCAGAGGGTGTGCCAGTGGTGAGTTTATGAATGTATTGCTGATCGGAGGCCCTGGGAGTCTGATGAACAGTCTGATTATCAAAATGAGAAAAGAAGGGCACAGAGTCTACTTGCTTACAGGGAGTCGATATACAGGAACCGCATATCAGAAGGTTTTTGAGAAATACAATTTTACTTATGACTGTAGTTCGCTGTCGGAGATCTTTGACAGTATCAATCCGGAACTGGCTGTTTACGCAGGAGCCTTTGATACGAATTATCGCTGGAAGGAAGAGGAAAACAACGCCGTCCGGTATTCCGCAGGACTTATGAATATTTTGATGGGATATTCCATAAGGAAGCGGGGGCGTTTTCTTTATTTATCTTCCGATGAAGTATACAGCGGCAATTATCCGGAAGATATTCCGGAGACAGAACCGCCGACGCCTTCCGGAATACGCGGGATGGTCCTTGCTCAGGCAGAAGAGATGTGCGTCAATTATCATAAAAGCAGAAATCTGGACCTGATCATTCTGCGGCTGGACCATTATTACAGTATCCCCGGCTGTCGGGCGGAAGTGCGGGATCTTTGCGGCGCCATGTGTCTGGAAGCGCTGGAAAAAAAGACGATCACGGTAGCGTCCAAGCGCAGATTTTCCTTATTGTATGAATCGGACGCAGTAGAATTCATATACCGCGCCGCTTCCTGCAGCCGCCATCAGGAGTCGCTGTATCATCTGTCCTCGGGAGAGGAGATGAGCCAGAAAAAACTGGCAAGGATGATCAAAAGCGCCATGGGGGAAGAAGTGGAGATCCTGGAAGAGGCGGTTCCGGGAGAACGCCGGATTCTGTCGGGAAAACGGTATGAGAGCGAGTTTGGGAACCCTTTCTTCTGTAAGGTTCCTGTGATTGTGAAGAAAACAGTGGGCCGAATGAAAAAATACAGTCATGAATATCTGACCGGAGAAGAGGAAAAACGTTCTATCCTGGAACGGATATTCGGAAAGCTGGGATGGCTGATTCAGGCGCTGGTTCCCTTTGCAGAAAATATGGCGTCTTTTATTCCGTTTTTTATGCTGAACAACCGGGCGGTCGGCAGCGCGTATTTTGCAAATCTGGATTTTTATCTGTTATACGTGCTTTTGTTTGCCATTGTGTACGGACAGCAGCAGGCGACATTTTCGGCGGTGTTTGCCGTGGCGGGCTACTGCTTCCGGCAGATGTACGACCGTTCCGGATTTGAAGTCCTTCTGGACGCCAATACATACGTGTGGATTGCGCAGCTCTTTATTCTGGGGCTTACGGTAGGATATATGCGCGACCAGATCCGGAAGCTGAAAAAAGAAAGTATGGAGGCCCAGGATTATCTGTCTTTGCAGCTTTCGGATATCCAGGATATCAACGGAAGCAACGTAAGGGTCAAAGACGCCCTTGAGACGCAGATCGTCAATCAAAGCGACAGTGTGGGTAAGATCTACAGCATTACCTCCGCTTTGAACCAGTACAGTCCGGAGGAAGTCTTGTTTTACGCGGCAGACATACTGGGGAAACTGATGAAATCCAGAGATGTGGCCATCTATACCGTATCCAACGCCGCTTACGCCAGACTGTTTTCCTTTACTTCCGCAAAAGCAAAGAGCCTGGGCAATTCGATCCGCTATACAGAGATGGGGGAACTGTACGAGACGCTGGCGCGGCATAAGGTATTCATTAACCGTAAACTGGACGATCAGTATCCTCTGATGGCCAATGCGATCTATGAACAGGATTCTATGAAGATCATCCTGATGATCTGGGGGATTTCCTGGGAGAACATGACTCTTGGGCAGGCCAATCATCTGGTTGTGATCAGTTCCCTGATCCAGAATGCCGTGCTGCGGGCGAACCGGTATCTGGCGTCGCTGGAGCAGCAACGGTATGTGGAGCGTACAAGGATGCTGAAAACAGAAGCGTTCTCCATGCTGACCAGAGCCTGTCTGAATGCAAAAAGAAAGAAACTGACCGAGTGTACGCTGCTTCAGATTGATGCAGATCCGGAACGCTACCAGACAGTTGGAAAACTGCTGGAGTGCAGACTGCGGCAGACGGATTATCTGGGTACGCTGGAGGACGGCAGGCTGTATGTGCTGCTGGCGAACACCAGCGAGGACCATGCGGCATGCGTCATTCAGAGATTTGCAGAGGTTGGATTTGTAAGCCGAATTGCGGGAGGCGGGCATCATGACGCAGCTTAATCTGTTTTTGCTCCTTCTTTTGGTCAATACGCTGTTGGTATTTTTCTATTTGCTCTGGAAACTTCTGCACAGACAGGCAAACAGGAGGAACTGTCTGAACCGGTCGGTCGTCATGCTGCTCTGCCCGGCAGTAGGGCCATGCTTTTTTTTCTGTGCGTATCTTTTTTACCGGCTGTTTTTTTCGGCCCCGGTAGATCTGGAAGACGTTGTGTTCAGTAAAGTGCGCGCCCGTATGTTCATCCATGCGGAAGAAGAACGGGAACGCAATCTTGCTCCGCTGGAGGAGGCCATCGAAGTCGCCGATAAAGAGGAACTGCGGAATCTGATGATGAATGTGGTGAGGGGAGACATTCGGAATTCGCTGTCGTCGATTGCTCTGGCAATGAACAGCGAGGATACAGAGACGGCCCATTACGCCGCGTCTGTTCTGCAGGATACGCTGAATGATTTCCGAATGAACGTACAGAAACAATACGCGCTGGTTCTGGAAAAAGGAGAAGACTGGTACCGCTGCGCGGACGCGCTGATCGAATATATGAATCATGTATTAAGGCAAAAAGTTTTTACGGACCTGGAGCAGACGGACTATGTGCGGAAACTGGAAGAGGTCTGCGAACTTCTGTTTACAGAAGAACCGGAACACATGAACAGCGGTCATTTTGAGGCGGTCAGCCTTCGGCTTTTGGAAATCGAAGATTTTAAGGCGAGCGAGCGGTGGTGCGAGCGGGCGGCGGCGCGGTATCCCAATACGCTTTCTACCTGGTCCTGCCTGCTGAAGTTATATTTTGCCAGCGGTCAGAGGCAGCGTTTTTTTCAGGCCATGGAAGAACTGAAAAGTTCCTCGGTGGTGATTGACAGAGACACTCTGGAGTTGATCCGGGTGTTTCAGAATGAGGGGAACCAATGAAGATATGTTTGATCGCGGAAGGCTGCTATCCGTATGTCGTGGGCGGAGTATCGAGCTGGGTGCACAGCATGATCCGGACCTGGCCGGAGATTAAATTTATTCTGGTGACCATCATACCGGACCGTTCCACGAGCGCCATGTTCAAATATGAACTTCCACGAAATCTGACGGCAGTCTACGAGGTGTATCTGAACGACCAGGACTGGGTCCGCGGGAGCAGACGGGGAAAGAAAAGGACCAAACTGAAGGAAAAAGAATACCGCGCCCTCCGAAGCATTGTCTCGGACGAGGCAGTGGACTGGAATACCGTGTTTGAACTTTTTCAAAAAAGAAAGTTCTCAGTGGACGATCTGCTGATGGGCGCGGACTTTCTGAATATTGTAAAAGAATATTATCAGAAACGGTATCCGTATATTGGTTTTTCGGATTTTCTGTGGACCATGCGCTCAATCTATCTGCCCTTATTTCTGGTTTTGAAGACCAGGCTTCCCCGGGCGGACATCTATCACTGCGTTTCGACCGGATACGCGGGGGTACTGGGGAGTATGGCGGAGTATATCTATCAAAGCGGACTCCTGATTTCCGAACATGGGATCTATACAAGGGAACGGGAGGAAGAACTTCTGAAAGCGGAATGGGTGGCGGGCATTTACAAAAACGTATGGATGGACCAGTTTCAGAAGATGTCCCGGCTGGCGTACGACCGGGCGGATGTGGTGACCAGCCTTTATGCGCACGCCAGAGAACTTCAGATCGGAATGGGCTGTCCGGAGGAAAAGACAAGAATTACGCCGAACGGAATTTCGGCAGAGCAGTTTCAGGGACTTCCCGGAAAGAATGCGGAGGACGAAGGATATATCAATGTTGGAGCGGTGCTTCGGGTGGCGCCCATCAAGGATGTAAAGACTTTGATCCGGGCTTTCGCTTTTGCCAAAGAGAAGGACGCGCGTCTGAAATTATGGATCATGGGACCGACAGACGAGGAGGAAGATTATGCGCAGGAATGCTATGATCTGGCAGAAAGCATGAAAATACCGGATATTGTCTTTACCGGCCGCGTCAATGTGCGGGATTATCTGGGGCGCATGGATTTTACCATCCTGACCAGTATCAGCGAAGGACAGCCGCTGACCATCCTGGAAAGCTTTGCGGCAAAGAAGCCGGTGGTCGCGACGGATGTGGGAAACTGCAGAGGCCTGATCTATGGGGACGGCGACCGGTGCGGAACGGCCGGAATCCTGACCCATGTAATGAATATTACGGAGATTTCCCAGGCGATTCTGGATCTGGCCGCTTCCGAAAAAAGGCGGGAAGAGATGGGAGCCTGCGGTTATCAGCGGGTGTATAAGAACCATCGGATTCAGAAAATGAAACATACCTATGAGACGATCTATCAGGAAATCGGGTGGGCCCACGGGGTGCCCTGGAGTAATTATGAGGAGAAGTAAAAATGGCTGGAATCGGGGTAAAGCTGAACAGAATTTTCAGTAAAAATACAATCACAACCAGTCTGGTGGGATTCGGGTACAGTTCTGCCATCACGATCGCGCCTATGTGTCTGATCATCACGACCATTATCATTATGCAGAGACTCCTGGGCTTTACCAAACTGGGGTATGCCGTCCGGGAATTGTTCGCCTGTACAGTGCTGTATATTTTTATCTTCGCTCTTTTGACCTCTTCGCCCTTTAACGCCGTGCTGTCGAGATATCTGTCCGACGTGATATATGAAGAAACCTATGATGATATTCTGCCCTGCTTTTTTACCGGCCTGATTTTAAATATATTGCTGAGCTGTCTTGTGGGGATACCGTTCTGCGTCTTTGAATATCTGGCGGGCGAAGTCGCGCTTTTTTATGTATTTGCGGGATACTGCGGATACGTCGCGCTGGTGCTGGTGTTTTATTCGATGCTGTATCTGTCCATCTGCAAAGATTATAACAAGATTTCTTTATTTTTTCTGATCGGAATGCTGACAGCCGTTATACTTTCCCTGGTGCTGGTGTATCTCGGACGGGTAGAAACGACATTTGCCATGCTGGCGTCTCTGGATACCGGATTTGTATTGATTGCCTGCCTGGAACTGGCGCTGATCAAAAGTTATTTCAGAAAAAACAGCGGAAAATATAAGATTGTGTTTCGATATCTTGGAAAATACTGGCAGCTGATCGCGACCAATTTCCTGTATACCCTGGGACTGTTCATCCATAATTTTGTATTCTGGACGACCGATATGCGGATTGTGGTGGCAGGTTCTTTTGTCTGCGCGACGCCTTATGATATGGCGACTTGCCTGGCAATGTTTACCAACCTGTCTGCCAGCGTTATCTTTATTACGAGAGTGGAGATGCATTTCCACGAGCGGTACCGAAAGTACTCGGAGGCGGTGATCGGGGGCAGGGGGAACGATATCGCCAATACGAAGAAGCGGATGTTCTACCAGCTTTCGGAAGAACTGATGAACCTGGTCCGCCTTCAGTTCATTGTCAGCGTGGTCTTGTATTTTGCCTGTATCATCCTGCTGCCCCAGTTTGGATTCGGCGGCATGGTGATCCGGATCTATCCGTGCCTGGCGGCCGGATATTTTATCCTGTTTATCATGTATTCGGCCATCATATTCCTCTATTATTTTAATGACCTGAACGGGTCCGTGATGACGTCGCTGGGGTTTTGTCTGGTTACCCTGCTTGGAAGTATCTGCGCGGCCAGACTGTCCCCGATCTGGTACGGAATCGGTCTTGTGGCAGGAGCCATGACCGGATGGTGCATCGCCTATTGCAGACTGAGAAATATGGAGCGAAATCTGGATATTCATGTGTTCTGTGAGGGGAATATCCTGAAGAAAGGGCATGGAAAGCCTCCTTCGGGTCAGGTGTACAGCAATCCCTTTCCTGCGGCGAAGAGAAAGAGAAAAAGACATCTGTTATAGAACATATAAACAAAAGGAGGTGGATTCCTGTGTCGATGCAAGTACTTACCGGGCTGCAGACAGCAGGAATATTCGGCGCGTATCTGTTGACGTCCGTAGGACTTCCTGCATTTGTGTTTGGCGGAAGGCTGAAAGGACATCGGAGACTGGAGCGGTTTGTCCTATATTTTACCATCGGTAATTTTTATATGATGAATCTGGTATTCCTCCTGCAGCTTCTGAAAATATCCTGTCCCGCGACCTTGATCCTGTTCACGGCCGCACCGGCGCTGGGCGCCTGTATCCGGCTGAACCGGATCTCGGTGAAGAAACTTACGGACGATCTGCTTTGCTGCCTTAAGAAGATCAGCCGCCGCTATCTGGGGATGAAGACGGTCAGAGCCCGGATTTATTCCGTATTGAGAAAAAAAGTCTTTCAGGGGATTCGCTTCGCGGGCTTTATGATCTTTCGGAGAACTTTTGACTGTCTGCTGCTTCTGCTTTTTTTCGGTCTCCTTTTCTGGCTGTACGGAATCAATCTTCTGCAGGAATACGGCTATAAAGCATCCGACATGCCGGTGCATAATTACTGGATCAACGCTCTGGGGGAAAATCATATCTTTGTGGCGGGCGTATACCCGCATGGATTTCACTGCGTCATCTATTACCTGCGTGCGGTCTTTGTCTTTGACACCTATAACATCCTTCGGGTCTTTGGCTTTGTACAGACCGTCATGGTTCACTTGATGCTTTACTGCTTTCTGAAGCTTTGCTGCAGGACCAGGTATGCGCCGTATATCGGCACGCTGCTTTATACCGGAAGCAGTATCTTCGCGGTCAATACATATTCCCGGTTCGCTGCGGCTCTGCCCCAGGAATTCGGCATGCTGTTTATTTTCCCGTCCGTTTATTATGGCTTTCGCTATTTTGAAGTGCGGGGCCGGGAACTGGCGGCCCCAAAGGAGAAGCCCCGCCGTTTCCGGCGGCAGCCGTCTCATCTGTACCTGGCGGGATTTGCCATGAGCTTTTCCATGACGCTGGCGGTGCATTTTTACGGGACCATGATCGCCGGCCTGTTCTGCGCGGCCATGGCCATCGGTTACGGCTTCTGGTTTTTCAGAAAAGGATATTTCTGGAATGTGGTCGGGACCTGCCTGCTCAGCGTGCTGATCGCGGTGCTCCCCATGGCGGCGGCGTATGCGGGAGGAACGCCGCTTCAGGGCTCTCTGAAATGGGGGATGAACGTCATTACGGGGGCGGGAGATCAGAAAGAATTCGACGCTGCCTCCGCCGCAGAAGAACCGGAAGAAAATTCGGACGGCGGGGCCGGCCAAAATCCGAATCCGGCTCCGGAAATAAAAGAAAACGGGAGCCCGGCAGAATCCGAAGACCCGGAACATCTTTCCGCAAAAGACCCGGTCCCGGAACCTTCCTTAAGAGAAAAGGTTACAGATTATGTCAAACCGCGCTGGACGGCCATATACCGGGCAATTGCGGCGGCGGTCCTCAGACTCCCGGAATCAGAGTGGATCTATTGGCTGATGGATGGGTTTCTGATGCTGATCGGGCTTGGAATCCTTCTTTTTCTGTTGAAGCAGAGGGTCTATGGGGCGATGCTTTCGTCCGCCGGGATTTATATGCTTCTGCTGGGGGTAATGCTGGCGTCGCACGCGTTTGGACTTCCGGCTCTGATGGACAGTAACCGGGGAAGTATCTATTTTGCATATTCGATTCCGATTGCGGTTTCTTTCCTTCTGGATGCGGTGCTGGTGCTTTTGTTTCTGCCGGTCAGATTCAAATTTCCGATGCATGCGCTCTCTCTTGGCTGCGTCTTTCTGGTCTTGTCTTTCGTGTGGCAGGAAGGCCTGATCAAAGAGCCGAGAAATACCAAAGCGCAGGAGATGAACGAGGCGATCACCTGCATGGAGAACATCATTCGTAATGAGAAAGATTTTACCTGGACGATCGTCTCCGCCAATGATGAACTTCGGATGGGAACCGATCATGGATACCATTATGAGACCATCACCTTTTTGCAGGATATGGAGGGAAAAGGAGCAAAAGCCATGATCCGGATTCCCACGCCTGCGGTGTATATCTTTATCGAGAAGATTCCGCTGGACTATTACGGAGCCTATGAGAAAAGCGGACAGACGGTGTCCGCAGAAGGAGCGTCCCATGTGCTGCCGCCCAGCGTGGGCATTCAGATGTATCAGGGAGAACAGCGCTGGATGCTGATGTCGCGCATGTATTATTGGGCGCAGGAATTTCAAAGGCAGTATCCCAATGAAATGGATATCTATCTGGAGACGGATCAGTTTGTATGCTACCGGATTGAACAAAACCCGTACCGACTGTATAACTTTGCCATTGACTATGGATATAATACCCAGGATCAGAAGC
Organism: uncultured Lachnospiraceae bacterium; assembly: GCA_910584945.1. Taxonomy (GTDB): domain Bacteria; phylum Bacillota; class Clostridia; order Lachnospirales; family Lachnospiraceae; genus Hominiventricola. The sequence continues at coordinate 44,920 of CAJUDY010000004.1, forward strand.
TGACAGAGGAGACAGACCATGGTATCTTTTAGAAAATTTTTCAGTATTCTGATCATGATGGCCGTGATTTTGTTTATGTTTCAGTTTACACAGGTCATAAAGGAACAGATCAGCGATTATGACGTCAATCCTTATGCCGCGGAAGAGAAGCTGCCGGATTTTGGCGGACAGGATCAGGAGAGAAGCGATCGTCCGCCGGAGGGAGAAGACCAAAGCCGCGGGCCGATCGTATACATAGGAGAGGAATCCTTCCGCACGGCTTCCATCGTCCGGCAGTGGTGTTCCTATACCAAAAGGGATCTGGCCGTATGGGCCCGCGTGCGGGAGGATAGCTGGGAAACGCAGCGCCGGCCGGAGTACATCCTGGTGGATTCGGCCGCGGTTGACTACGGAAAAGAGACCGGACTTTTGAAGGCCTACGCGGATCAGGGAATCCATCTGATCTTTCTGAACCTTCCGGACGTTTCGGCGGTGGAGTCCAACGAGATGCTGAAAGAACTTCTGGGAATTCATCACGTGCAGGCGGAGCAGGTGGAGACGGAAGGAATCCATCTGTTCGGAGATTTTCTGCTGGGCGGCGCCTACATCTACCGGCCGGAACGGGAGGAAGACAAGAAGCGGCAGGATCTTGCGCTTACGATGCCCTGGTATGTGACCCTGAGCGGCACGAAAACCTATATGGTGGGAATGCTGGACGAACTGCTGAGAGAGGAACCGGCGAAGAACGAATACTTTCCGGCAGTGATCTGGAGAAACAGTTATCATGACGCCCGGGTCTACGCGGTAAACGGGGAATATATGTCCGGTTTTACCGGACTTGGCATTTTAAGCGGGATGGTCTACGAGACAGAATCCTACGCGCTGTATCCGGTGGTCAACGCCCAGAATCTGCTGCTGACCGACTATCCGGTTTTTGCGGAGGAAAACGCGGAGGCGATGGAGCGTATATACAGCCGGCCGCCGAAGGCCGTCCAGCAGGATATCGTATGGCCGTCGCTTTTAAGCACGGTGAGAAGGAGCGGATGGAAACTGACCTGCTTTCTCTCTCCGCAGTATGAGTATCTGGATGAAGCGGAGCCTTCTCCGGAGAATGTCCGATTTTACCTGCAGCAGTTCCGGGAGAGCAGTGCGGAGGCGGGGCTCTCTCTCCGGCGCCAGGCCGGAATATCCATCCGGGAAAAACTTCAAAAAGACGCGGAGTTTTATGCGTCCACCGGAAGCGCTTACCGGTATACGGCGGCCTGCGCCGCCCTGGAGGACATACCGGAACTAAGGGCGGGAGAGGAGCCGTATGCCGCGGATATAAAGACCGTAGCGTTTCCGGCCAGTGCGGACCGTCCGCTTGTATTCTGTGAAGCGGACGGCCTGACCGGACAGGGAATCGTGGGAAATATGAAATCCCACACCTACTCGGAAGATTTGCGGCTTCGGGGGATTGAGACGGCTCTTGGCTATTCCAACATGCAGATTGACATGCATGAAGTTCTGTGGCCGGAGTCAGAGCAGTCTCACTGGGAGAAGCTGTACGAAAAGGTGTCCAGCAATATGGACACCTATTGGAAGCCCTTCGCCGGATTTGAAAAGACAACGCTTTCGGAGAGCGGCCGGAGGCTGCGCCTGTTTCAAAACCTTCGTTATATGGACCGCCGGGAGGAGGACCGTATTTTTCTTGACGTGGAACAAATGGATGAAGAAAGCTGGTTCCTTCTGCGCACCCATGGGGAAAAGATCGGCAATATACAGGGCGCGGAATATGAAGAACTGGAAAAGGACGCGTATCTGCTCCATGTGACGGAGGAACACGTGGAAATTGGTCTGGAGCAGGACCGGGGAGTTCTGACGTATACGATGCCGGACGCCAAAAGTGACTGAGAGGGAGAGGAAGATGGGAACAGGTATGATATTGCGCCTGGTTATGGTGCTGACAGGAGTTGTTCTTATGGGGGCCACGCTGTTGTCTCTGGCCAGAAGAAAGATGACCGAATCGTTTGCGCTTACCTGGGGGATGATCGGAGCGGCTTTTATATTTTCGGGCGTTCTCCTGCGGCCGGTGGAATGGAACCGGTATCTGAGCGGCGCGGGTCTGACGCTTATGGGGACGATCGGATTCTGTATGATATTCGGCGCGTATTTTATGAGTGTCCGGGTATCGGAACTGATGCGGAGAAATCTGGAACTGGCGATGCAGGTGGCCCTGGTAAAGCAGGAACTGGAAGAATTAAAGAAACAGGAGGATGCAATGGAACGGAGCAGGAAAGAGGAAACGCTCTCATGAAAGAGATACTGGTTGTGATCAATACGCTTGGGCGCGCGGGAGCAGAGACGGCTCTGATGGAACTTCTGCGGCGTCTGGACCAAAACGGCTGTCATGTCTCGCTGTATGTGCTGATGAATCAGGGAGAGATGGTCCGGGAGCTTCCGGAGCATGTGGATCTTCTGAACCGCCGATATGACGACAGCCCTGTCCTGAGCAAAGAAGGCCGCAGGCGTCTGTGGGGAAAAGTGTTTTCGGCCATGTGGAGGCACGGGGCAGTGTTTAAGAATCTTCCCTATCTGATCAAAAACGCCGCGATCATGCGGAAAAACGGAAGACTGCTGCCGGATAAGCTTCTCTGGAGGGTTTTGTCAGACGGAGGGCAAAAGACGAACGTTTCCTATGATCTGGCAGTTGCGTTCCTGGAAGGCGGTTCCGCATACTATGTGGCGGATCATGTGCAGGCGGCGAAAAAGGCAGTCTTCTTTCACGTAGACTATCTGCAGGCCGGATATGCCAGAGCGCTGGACCGGGACTGTTATCTTCGGTATGACCGGATCTTTCCGGTGTCAGACGAGGTAAAAGCTTCTTTTCTTCAGGTATATCCGGAGTGCGCGGAGCGGACCGAAGTATTTCACAATATGGTGAATCCAAAGCGGATCAGAGAGAAAGCAGAGCTTCCGGGAGGCTTTGCCGATCCGTTTGACGGGAAGCGGATTCTGACCGTGGGAAGGCTGACCGCCCAGAAGGCGCTGGAACTGTCCATAGAAGCCATGAGACTTCTAAAGGACGCCGGGGAGCCGGTAAGATGGTATGTGCTGGGCGACGGCGACCGCCGGGCGGAACTGGAAGAAAAGATCCGCGCGCTGGGTCTGGAAGAAGATTTTCTGCTTTTGGGAGCGGTGGACAATCCGTATCCGTATATGAAGCAGGCGGATCTTTATGTGCACGCCAGCCGCTTTGAGGGAAAGAGCATTGCGATCCAGGAGGCGCAGATTCTGGGGAAAGCCATCCTGGTATCGGACTGCAGCGGAAACCGGGAACAGGTGAATCCCGGAACGGACGGAATGATCTGCAGCCTTACTCCGGAGAGTATCTTTGCAGAAATCCGGACGCTTCTTCTGGACGAAAGCAAAAGAGCCCGCCTGGGAGCGGCTGCGGCGCTTCGAAAACAGACAGAAGAATCCGAACTGGAAAAGCTGCTTTTTTTATTGAAATAGGTGAAAAAGAAGGAGAGAACGCGTGGAGAGGAAAGCACTGTTGATCATCATCCCTGCTTACAATGAAGAAAAAAATCTGGAAGCTTTCCTAAAGCAACTGTATCAGACGAAGATCCGCCAGATCGCGGATATCCTCATCGTGGACGATGCGTCTTTAGACGACACCGGGAAGATCGCCCGCCGCATGGGATGCATCGTTGTGACGCATATCTATAATATGGGTTATGGGAGCGGGCTCCAGGTGGGATACAAGTATGCGGTGGAAAAAGGATACGACTATGTGATTCAGATGGACGGAGACGGGCAGCACGACGCCTGCAACGCAGAGCTTCTGTATGAAAAACTAAAAGAAGGACAGAGCGACATCATACTTGGCTCCCGGTTTTTAAAGGGAAGCAGGGCCTATCCGATTTCGGCAGTGAAAAAAACGGCCTATGTACTGTTTCGCTTTTTGATCCGGGTCGGTACAGGAAGACGGATTATGGACCCGACCACCGGTCTTCAGGCGATGAACCGGAGGGTATTTTCCTTTTACGCCGGTTTTAATCATTTTGACGATCAATATCCGGATGCAAATATGCTGATGCAGATGCTGTTGCTCGGATACCAGGTGGCGGAAGTACCCTCGGTCATGCATGAGCGGACCGAAGGGGTCAGCATGCATTCCGGATTCAAGCCGGTCATCTATATGTTCCGGATGATGTTCTCGATTCTGGCGGTGTGGGTCCGGGTCAGGATGTTTCATATGGATGCAGGGAGGGCGGATGGGACGATTATTCCATAAAAAATATTTTCAGAAAGGGGATCTGCGGGAAGATACCGGTACGCTGAAAAATCCCGCGAGAGGGTGGTACCGGATATACACGTTTCCGGCAGAGCAGGAGCCGGATCTAAGAGCCTGTGAACCGTGCCTTCATCCGGAGGATACGCTGGTTTTTGTCTTTGTGGACATTGGCGGCTTTCGGGACCGGGAGCTTGATGGGGAAGCGCTCGGCAGGATCGCACGTATTCTGGATTATTTCTCCCAAAAAGGCTGCGACTGTATCGTAAGGATCGCCTACGATCATGAAGGAAAGGCCATGGAGCGGGAGCCTCTTTTCTTCGGGCAGGTACGACGGCATCTGGAACAGCTGGGGGAGATTCTGCAAAAATACGCGGAGCACATCTTTGTGTGGCAGGGAATGCTGGCGGGAAACTGGGGGGAGATGCATACTTCCAGATACCTGTCCAAAGAGCGGCTTGTGCAGATGGCGGAAATTCTGAGGCGTTTCCGGGGGACGCAGACCTGGCTGGCCGTCCGGCGGCCGATGTACTGGAGGATGCTTCACGGGGAAACGGCGGAAAACGGCGGGGAGGAGCCCCTGGATATGGGAATCTTCGACGACGGCATCTTTGGCTCCGCAAGCCATCTGGGCACTTTTGGCGTGGACCGAAGGGAACAGGTATCCTGGGAGCACGCCTGGAGCAGAGAAGAAGAACTGGCGTTCTTAAACATGCTGGGAGACCGGGCGCCTGCGGGAGGAGAGGCCGTATACGGCGGAAATGATACAAAAAAGCGGTCCGCCGGACAGATCATCCGGGAACTGAGGCAGATGCAGATCACATATCTGAACCGGGATTATGACCGGCGGATTCTGGAGAAATGGAAGCGGCAGCGCTGTCTTGTACCGGGCGTGTGGGCAGGAAAAAGTTTGTATGATTATATCGGCGCCCATCTGGGATACCGCTTCCTGGTTCGGAACGTTCGTTTTGTACGGACAGACCGCGCGGGCGGGGGGCTTGCAGAGATCAGAATACAGAATACCGGTTTTGCCGGGTATTATCAGAACGCAGAGCTTTATCTGGAATGCAGAAAAGCAGGGGCCCCGGCGCGCCGGGCGGAGCCGGCATACCAGATGAAAGGCTGGAAAAGCGGCGAGATACGCAGGTTTTCCTGGATGGTGGAAGCAGGGACGGAAGAACTGCTGCTGACGGCCGAACGGACAAAGGATCAGACGCGGATTTGCTTTGCCAACAAATCCGACGCAGAGGGAAAAGTAAGGCTTGGATCAATGACGGAGGCGCCTGAATCATGAAGAAAAAAAGCGGACATACCAGAGTTCTGCAAGTTCTTTTGCTGTCGGGACTCCTGCTGTCAACCGCAGGCTGCGGGAAAAATCCGGAAGCAAAGGGGACGCATTATGATGCGGTTGTGTCAAGCGAAACGTTTACCGAGTCTTCCCGGGCGCTTCGGAATCCCAACCGGGGCTTCTACCACATGAACGGCTTTGTCTTAGGGGATGAGGATACGGATTACCGGGAGGACGTGGCGCGCAGATTCTGCAGGGACGAAGAGACGAGTCTTACCCTGATTGAAGTGAATCTGCGGGAATACCGGGACCGGATGATTTCGGAAGAAGGGCTTGAGAATCTGAGAAGGCTGTTCGCGGCGCTTGAAAAGACCGGCAAGCAGATGATTCTGCGCTTTCTGTATGACTGGGACGGAACGAGCCTGGAGACGGAGCCGGAGTCGCGGGAAACGATTCTGGGACATATGGAACAGATCGGACCGCTGGCGTCAGAATACAAAGATCAGATTTTTGTAATACAGGGCCTGTTCATCGGAAATGTAGGAGAGATGCACGGGTCAAAATATCTGGAACCGGAAGATACCCGGGTTCTGGCGGCAAAGCTTTCGGAAGTAATGGCGGAAGAGATCTATCTGGCGGTTCGCACGCCGGCGCATTGGCGCAGAATCACGCAGACGGCGGACCCGGGCCAGGTCAGAAGAGGGGACGGAAAGCTCTCCTCCCGTCTGGGACTCTATAATGACGGGATGCTGGGAAGCGGAAACGATACCGGAACGTACGGAGCCGGGACGATGGAAGAAGACGGACCTTATGTCAACTGGAAGCGGGAAGAGGAACTGGCATTTCAGAATGTTCTCTGCAGGCAGACTCCGCTGGGCGGAGAGGTGATTCTTGACAACCCCTATAACGACTTGGAGCATGCGCTGCAGGATTTGTCTGCTACGCATGTGACGTATTTAAACTGGGATCATGACAGCAGCGTACTGGAAAAGTGGGCGGCATCGGTGATATCCGAAGAGAGCTGTTACGACGGGATGGACGGACTGTCTTATATCGAGCGGCGTCTGGGTTACCGGCTGGTGCTCAGAGAGGCAAGACTTTCTTATCTGCCGGAGAAGGAAGCCCTGCAGGCGGCGGTGCTGGTGCAGAATGTCGGCTTTGCGCCGATCTATAAGGAGGCTGCGGTCCATATCCGGCTGTATCATGGGGAGAGCGAAACCGTGTTGTCCGTGCCGGTCAAGCAGGAGATTCGGGATCTGGCAGGCGGGATGCAGGCGGAGGAGACTTTGCTGCTGCAGACCGAGATTCCGGTGAAAGGCATGCCGCCGGGGAGCTGGTCTGTATATCTGGATGTGACAGACCGCGCTTTGGGACAGCGGATTTTATTTGGAAATGAACAGGACCCGGAAGAATATGGATACCGGGTGGGGCGGATGGAACTGACCGGATGGAGCGCTGGCAGAGAAAAGAGCAGACGGGGAGATGAAACAGATGGAACAGCTGATTGATTTTGTGATTACCTGGGTAGACGGACAGGACGAAGCCTGGCGAAGGCAGAGAGCGGAATATGAAAACCATGAGGGGGAAGATAATACAGAGTGCAGATATCGGGACTGGGGACTCTTAAAATACTGGTTTCGGGGTGTGGAGCAATTCGCGCCGTGGGTGCGCAGAATCCATTTTATTACCTGGGGGCATCTTCCGCCATGGCTGAATACGGAACATCCGAAGCTGCATATTGTGCGTCATGAAGATTATATTCCGGGAGAATTTCTTCCTGTTTTCAACAGCAATGTTCTTGAGATCTATATGCATCGCATAGAAGGCCTGGCGGAACACTTTGTATATTTTAATGACGATTATTATATTACCAGGCCGGTGAAGCCTTCAAACTTTTTCCGCAGAGGAAAACCGTGCGATCTGCTGGCCTTCCAGCCAGTAGTGGCGAACCCGCGTAATCCGGTGATGTCACATCTGTACTTGAACGATATACTGGTTTTGTGTAAATATTTTAAAAAGCGCAAAAATGTATGCAGGCATCCGTGGGACTATTTTCATCCCGGGTATCCGCCGCTCTATTTCTTTTATAATCTGCTGGAGATGTGTTTTCCGCTGTATACGGGACTGTATATCGTACACGGACCGTCTCCATTTTGTAAAGAGACTTTTGCAGAACTGTGGAAAAGAGAAGAAATACTTCTGAAGCAAATGTCCCGAAATCGCTTTCGCAGCAACCATGATATTACCATCTGTATGTTTCGGGGGTGGCAGATGCTTTCGGGCGGATTCCATGCTAAGAATGTGCAAAAAGATCTGGTGTATAGAGAAATCGGAAAAGATAATCTTGAACTGATTCGGAGTATTCAGCGCCCTAAGAGCAGGATTCTGTGTATCAATGACGCGCCGTTTACCGGAGATGAAGACCAGCTCCGCAGAGAACTTCAGGAGGCTTTTCACAGTCTGCTGCCGAAAAGCTCCGCGTATGAACGATAAATTCGGAGGCGAGGAAATGGAAAAGAGCAGAACAGAGTATTCGGCCAGAAATACGACGGTAGCCATGGCGGCGAGGGCGGCGGCGATACTGGCGGGATTCGCTGCCAGAGTCGTATTTACCCACACGCTCAGTCAGGATTATGTGGGAGTCAACGGACTGTTTTCGGATATTCTGAATGTTCTGGCCCTGTCAGAGCTCGGCGCCGGCACGGCGATCACTTACGCGCTGTACCGTCCGATTGCCGAGGGAGATATTGAAAAACAAAAATCTCTGATGCGGATGTTTCGGAGTTTTTACCGGATCGTGGCAGCGCTTGTGCTGGGGCTGGGGCTTCTGGTCGTTCCTTTTATGAACGTCCTGATCAAAAATCAGCCCCGGATCGAACACCTGTATCTGATTTATCTCCTGTATCTCCTGAATTCGGTGCTGTCATACCTGATGGTGTATAAGCGGACGCTGGTGGACGCCCATCAGCTTGGATATATCGGCGTCCTTTACCAGACAGGGAGCTGGATTCTCCAGAATGTTCTGCAGATACTGGTACTCCTTCTGAGCAGGAATTTTATTCTGTTTGTGGGAATGATGATTTTATGCACCCTGCTGAATAACGCGGCTATTTCCAGAAAAGCGGACCGGCTGTATCCCTACCTCAGAGACCGGACGGTACAGAGACTGCCGGTTTCGGAACAAAAAGAAATCTTCCGGAATATCCGCGCCATGCTGATGCACAAGATTGGCGCCGTGATGGTAAATAATACAGACAACCTGCTGCTGTCTTCTCTGGTAGGAATTGTCAGCAACAGCCGGTATTCTAACTATTATCTGATGATCGGCTCCGTCCGGCAGGTGCTGAACCAGATGTTTCAGGGCGTCACCGCCAGCGTGGGGAACCTGGGCGTTGAAAACGACCGTGAGCGGATGCGAAAAATCTTTGAAGCGGCATTCTTTCTGGATCAGTGGATGTTCGGCGTTGCGGCCATCTGTATTTTTGAAGTGGTCGACCTCTTTGCGGGCCTTTGTTTCGGCGCGGAATATGTGTTCTCCAGGAATGTGACCCTGGTTTTGTGTCTGAACTTTTACCTGACCGGTCTGCGCCAGGCGGCGCTGGTATTCCGGGATTCTCTGGGGATCTTCTGGTATGACCGCTATAAATCGCTGGCGGAAGCGGCGGTGAATCTGATCGTATCGGTGATACTTGGCAGGCGGTTCGGCACGGCCGGAATCTTTCTCGGCACGCTGGTGAGCACCGTGACGACTTCTCTGTGGATGGAACCCTATATGCTGTACCGGTACGGCCTGAAATGTTCTCCGTGGAAATGCTTTTGCCGTTATGGATATTATACGCTGGTTACCTTTTCCCTGTGGTACGCCGCGGACCTCCTCTGCCGGAACATGTCCGGACCTCCTCTGGCTGTCTGCGGGAAGCGGGGGACCCTCTGCTTTCTGATGGTCAACGGAGCATATTTACTGCTGTATCACCGCACCGGGGAATTCCGCCTGCTGGCGGAAAAGGGAATACAAATCCTGAAAAAACGATTATACCAGAAGTGGAGATAGAGAAAGATGAGAATGGAAGAGATTGTGCTTCTTAAACTTCTAAGGCAGGAGTTGACAGGAGCGTATAGATCATTGTCAGACAAGGAAACAGAATCGGTGGACTGGCGGCTTCTGGCAGAGCTGGCAGGACGTCAGGGAGTGCTTCCTCTTCTTTATGATCCGCTGACAAAAGATGTTCATGTTCCGCTGGAGATTCAGAAGACAACGGCGGACGCGGCGAAAAAAACCGCTCTTCAGAATTACCGGCTTCTCTTCCTGAGCAGATATCTGCTGGACCGTCTTGTGCATGCAGGGATTCCGGCAGTACTGCTGAAAGGTGCGTCCGCCGCCTGCAGCTACCCGACGCCGGAGCTGCGCAAATCAGGAGATGTGGATATTCTGCTGCTGGAACCGGAAAAGCTTGCACAGGCATGTGAAGTTCTGGAAACGTGCAGTTTCCAAAAGAAAGAGGGCACACAAATGCAGCATCATGTGACTTACTGCACGGAAGAGGGGATTGAGACAGAGCTTCATACCATGCTTGCGGAGCCATTTGACCATACAAGAATCAACCAGTATCTGCAAAAGCAGCTTGCCGTCTGCCGGGAACAGATGGTTTACAGGGAATTAATGGGGGTAAGGCTTCCGGTGCTGTCGGACGGCGACCAGGCCTATGGGCTTCTGATTCATATGCTCCAGCACTATCTGCGGGCGGGATTCGGGCTGAAGCTTCTGTGCGACTGGACAGTGTTCTGGAACCGGAAGCCGCCGAAGGAAGCAGCGGAACATTACCTGAAGCTCATACAGGACAGCGGCCTGAAGGGATTCTCGGACACAATTACAGAAGCATGCTGTCTGTATCTGGGGCTCCAAAAGGAAGCGGTCTGCTGGATGGATTCCGGAGGCAAAAAAGGGGCCGCGCGGGAGCTGATGGCGGATATTCTGGAGGGAGGCGAGTTCGGACGGTCTTCGTCGGAGCGCATGGTCAGTTTAAGATCCAGAGGGGTGAGGGCGTATGTCAGGGAGTTCCATCACCAAATGTGTCTGAGTTATCCGAAGGGAAGCAGATATAGAGTCTTATGGCTGATGCTTTGGACGGCGACGCTGATACGGTTTCTTCACAATAACCGCCGGGTGCGGAAGACGACGGCGCTGGCGGTCATTCGCAAGGCCGGACAGCGAAGCCGCCTGACCGCGGAGATGGAATTGTGGAAATACTGAGCGGCGGATTCGTGTGCCGACCGGATGACAAAAGGAGGTGAGGCGCAGGGAAAATTGCGGATAAACGAAAGCAGAAATGGGGAACTGTGTCGGCGCCGCAGACACCAGGTTCCCTGGATCAGGAAGCGGCGCAGAAAGGATGTGAAATTATGAAAGAATATGTAAGGCCGGTTGTATTGGAAAATGAGGATCTGGCCGAAGGCGTGTATGCGGCCAGCGGCGACAGATGTTATGAAGTAACTGTTAACATTCATCAAAAGCCGGAAACAGGCCGCGGGAATTATCGTATGCAGTTGAATGCGACACATAATGCAGAGGATCAACATCACAGCACCGCACAGAGGTTAACACTGGTTTTCAATTTGCCGGTTGAAGTTGTGTCTTGTGACCAAAGTGAGGTATCTGGCAGCGGGACGAATACACTTAATATAAGCTATAGCTATCATAATAATCCGAGTGAGAATATAGGTCTTGGAAATTTAACAGTGGTAGCAGATGCCGGTTTGGCCGTTACAAGCGCCAAGCTGTGGTGCAATGAGACTTGTAATCAACACTAAATGTTTATAAAAAACAAGCAACAGCTTCTGCTTTTCATCGGCCGCATCCAGGCCGGCCGTCTGCAGGAAATGTGGCGGCAGACCTGCTGGATCTATCAGTATGTCCGCCGGTACTGGATGGCCATGATCTTTTATACGCTGCTTGGTATGGCAAGCACGGTGATTTCTCTGGGGACCAGTCTGGTCTCCAGAGATCTGGTGGACATCATCACCGGACGTCAGGCCGGCGAGATTGTCCGGACCTTCTGTATGATGATCGGACTGAACGTCGGGACCGTCTTTTTTTCCAAAATATCCGATTATATCTCCGGATACCTGAGCATGAAGGTGGACGCGGAGATCAAATCCGATATTTTCGAGAAGATTCTGGTAACGGACTGGGAGTCTCTGACCAACTACCATACCGGCGATCTGCTGACCCGATGGAGCTCCGACGCCTCCAACATCTCCAATGGAGTTCTGAACTTTATTCCCAACATGGTGATCTATCTTTTCCGGTTTGCCAGCGCGTTTGCCATGGTGGTCTGCCATGACGCGTCTTTTGCGGTATTTGCGTTTCTGGGCATGCCGGTCAGCCTGCTTCTCTCCCGGACGCTGATGAACCGGATGGTGGACAACAATAAGAAAAGCGCCGCTATGGGGGCTGCCATGTCCGGCTTCAACCAGGAGGCGTTTTCCAATATCCAGACCATCAAGGCGTTCGATCTTTTACAGGTTTACCAGGAGAAGCTAAGACGTCTTCAGAAGGAATACATTTCCATGCGGCTGAGCTTTCAGAGGATGTCCATGGGAACCGGGATTCTTCTGTCTGTGACCGGGATGCTGGTGTCCTATTCGGCCTATGGATGGGGGATCTACCGGGTGTGGAGCGGTGCGATCAGCTACGGTTCCATGACCATGTTCCTGGGACTTTCCGGGACATTGACCGGGACGCTCCACAATCTGACGGCCCTGGTGCCGTCGGCGATCAGCCTGACGACTTCGGCGGGAAGACTGATGGATATCATCGAGATGCCCCGGGAGGATTACCGCCAGAATGAGCAGGTGGAGGCTTTCCGGAACAGATACTGGGAGAAGGGAATCGGTCTTCGGGTTCGGGAGATCGCGTATACTTACCAGAATGGAACGGAAGTATTTTGCGGCGCGTCGCTGGAGGCGTATCCTCATGAGGTTGTGGCGATCGTGGGGCCTTCCGGGGAAGGCAAGACAACGATGCTGCGGATTCTTCTGTCGCTGATGCAGCCGAAAGAGGGAGAGGCCGTGCTCTGCGGCGGCCGGGGAGAAGAAGAGATTCCGCTGACTCCTTCCGGGAGAAAACTTTTTTCCTATGTTCCCCAGGGCAATACGATGTTCTCGGGAACGATTGCGGAAAATATGAGGAACGTCAAACCGGATGCGTCGGAGACGGAGATCATAGAAGCGCTGAAGCTGGCGTGCGCCTGGGAATTCGTGGAGAAGCTTCCAGAGGGAATCAACAGCGCCGTCAAAGAACGGGGCGGAGGATTTTCGGAAGGCCAGGCCCAGCGTCTTTCCATTGCCCGGGCGCTTCTTCGCAGATCGCCGCTGCTTCTGCTGGATGAAGCGACCTCCGCGCTGGATGTGGCCACGGAACGGCGTGTGCTTTTGAATATTATGAAGGATGAATCCCCGCGCACCTGTATCGTGACGACCCACCGGCCTACGGTTCTGGATCTTTGCACCAGGGTTTATGAGATCCAGGACCGAACGTGCGTCGTTTTGGGAAGAGAAGAGATCCGGGAGCGGCTTTGGTGAGTCTCGCCGCGGTCCATATATTGATCGGCGGCATGTCTGGAGCAGACGGCGGCGCCCGGTTCTTTGGTGCAGTGCAGGCGGCAAAGAAGGATATGGGGCTCCAGCTGCTCCATAAAGTCAAGATTCCGCAAAAGCTGCGCTTTTGTCCATACCGGAGAGATCAGGCGGTGCGCGGCGAGCAGGATACGCTGATCCCGGGGCAGGGATTCGACGCGGTCTTCCGGGGCCCGTTTCAGAAGAAAGATTCCTCCAAGCGTACAGGTCGCAGTCGTGGAGATACCGGAGGTTCCGCACCAGGGAAGACCGTATACAAGAGGAAGACCGTCCTCAACGGCTAAAAGATTCAGATCTCCGTTGAGCAGGGGCGTGCCGAACAGGCGGTTCCACAGGTCGGCGTGGGTGGATTTGCCGGTACCGGAAGGGGCGGAGAAAAGCCACGCCCTGTCCCGATAAAGCAAAGAAGCGGAATGGAGGGCCATGCGGCCGTGCTTTTGCGCCAGATACAGATACATCAGGCGCAGCGCGTGAAAAAGCGCGTCCTGCAATGCTTCTGTATAGGGAGGCAGGCAGTAGCACTCGACCCTTGTTCCGTCTTTTGCAAGGCGTACTTCCAGAAGCCCGGGACTGTTCGGAAAGAACAAAAGATAGCAGGCGGGGCATTCGACCACCATCAGTTCTTCATTGCGCACCAGAAGCGTTCCGTTGCGGTGGAGAAGAGGCGCGCCGCTGATCACCTGAATGACCTGATGGGGCGTTTGAGGTGCGGGCAGCAGGAAGGGGGCGAAAGCGTCCGAAAAGGCTTCCGCCGGACCGCAAAGCTGCAGAGTCAGTCCGCCGATCTCCATATAAAGGCTGTCAGAAGCCGCAGAAGGGGCAGCGCGGTCCGGAATTTTTTCCGGCGCGGAAAGACGGAGCAGCCCGTGGCGGTACAGTGCGGACAGAAAAGAGATCAGGTCTTCTTTCAGCAAAGGAAGCTCGTGACCGGAAGCTTCATAATGTCCGGCAAAAAGATCCAGCAGTTCGTCAAAGGTATGCGCTTTTGCCAGCAGCCGCCACAGCAAAACGCCGGAGGCGTTGAGCTTCAGCCCCCTTTGATGGTCGGCGACCGGCTGGCCGAAGGGCAGCAGATAAGGGACTCCTGCAATCTCGCAGAGGGTGTAGTGGCTGCATCTTTGAAACATCGAATTCATGAGGAACCTTCCTTTCTGTATTTGCATCGGATTTTCGACCTTTTGACCCTGGTGATACCATAGAATCATTATAGCACAGCGTCTGTCAGAAAGCAAAGCGGCGGCAGACGCGTAACAGAAAGAGAGAGCAATGGAAAAGAAACAGAATATCGAAGCGCTGCTGGCAGAGGAGTATGCGGTCCGGATCAAACCGCAGGGCTTTAGCATGTACCCCCTCTTTGTGCCGGGACGGGACGAGGCGGTCATCGAACCGGCGGACGGAAGAAAACTCCGGCGGGGAGACGTGGCGCTTTACCGGAGAACCGCCGGTATTCTGGTTCTGCATCGAATCTGGAAATGCAGGCCGGAAGGTTTCTACATGGTCGGGGATAACCAGAAAGAGACCGAAGGGCCGATTGGCCGTGCGCAGATCAAAGGGATCTTAACCGGGGTGGTAAGAGACGGGCATTTCTTTTCCGCCAGTCATCCGCTGTACCGGTTTCTTTCACTTTTCTGGCTTTGGCTTCGTCCGCTCCGCCCTCTGTTATCCCGTATGGTTTCACGCCTGAAGCGGTATAAAAAAATGTTTTGAATATCAAAACATATTGACATACTGCCTTTTTTGATATATACTTTGATAATCAAAATAAATGAGGTGTATCAGCCATGTGGAAAGACAGTATCAGTGCACTGGACCGGAAGAGAAGCCGGATACTCCAGGCAGGCGGACGCGACAAGATTGAAAAGCAGCACAAAAGCGGCAAGCTGACGGCACGCGAACGGATTGACATGCTGTTTGATCCGGGCACTTTTGTGGAAGTGGATAATTTTATTGAATCCCGGATTGATGATTTTGGTTTGGACAAGAAGAGAGTGCCGGGAGACGGCGTGGTGACCGGCTATGGAGAGATTAATGGGCGGACCGTGTTTGTATCCTCGGAAGACTTCACGGTTATCGGCGGTTCCCTGGGAGAGTATCACTCCATGAAGATCGCGCGGATTCAGGATATGGCTTACGATATGAAAGCGCCGATCATCATGATCAACGATAGCGGCGGGGCCAGAATCGAGGAGGGAATCGACTCCTTAAGCGGCTATGCCAACATTTTTCTGCGCAACACAAAAGCGTCGGGGGTGATTCCTCAGATTGCGGTGATCGTAGGTCCCTGCTCCGGCGGCGCCTGCTATTCCCCGGCCATCTGCGATTATATCTTCATGGTGGAAGGCATCGGCAAGATGTTTATCACCGGCCCCCAGGTCGTCAAGACCGTGGTGAACGAGGAGTGCACGGTGGAAGAGCTGGGAGGCGCTTCAGTTCATGCTTCCAAAAGCGGCGTGACCCACTTTACGTATAAGGAAGAGCGGGAATGTTTTGAGGGCGTGAGGAAGCTTTTGTCCTATCTTCCCAGCAGTTATCTGGAAAAGACGCCGATCGTTCCCCAGAAAGAAGAATCCACCGGAAGAAAGTCGCTGCTATATTCTCTGAACAGTCTGGTGAACCGGCGGAACAGACAGGATGAGGCGGACCGGTGTATGGAATTGACGGAGATCGTACCGGACAATTCCAGAAAGGCCTACAATGTGCTGGAAGTGATCAGCCGAATCTGCGACAGGGACAGTTTCTTTGAGGTTCAAAAGGACTTTGCGAAAAACGTCGTGGTCGGGTACGGAAGGATCGAGGGCAGGAGCGTCGGAATTGTGGCCAACCAGCCCATGGCCCTGGCCGGAAGTCTGGATTATGACGCTTCCGACAAGGCGGCCCGCTTTATCCGCACCTGCGACTGCTTCAATGTCCCCTTAATCGTTCTGGTAGATGTGCCTGCTTTTATGCCGGGCACCGCACAGGAGCATAAGGGGATCATCCGCCACGGAGCCAAGATGCTGTACGCGTTCTCGGAGGCCACGGTGCCGAAGATCTCGGTCATCATGCGGAAGGCCTACGGCGGAGCCTATATCGCCATGAACAGCAAGAATATGGGCGCCGACATCGTCTATGCGTGGCCGGGAGCGGAGATCGCCGTGATGGGAGCCGACGGCGCGGTGAACATCGCCTTTAAGCGCGCCATCAGCGAATCTGAAAACAAAGAAGAAACCAGAGAACACCTGATCAAGGAATATAAAGAAAAGTTCATGAATCCTTATGTGGCGGCGTCCAGAGGCTTCGTCACGGAGGTGATACGGCCGGACGAGACAAGAAAGCGCTTAACGGCAGCCTTAAAGATGCTTCAGAACAAACAGGTGGCGCCGGTTCCCAAAAAGCACGGAAATATTCCGCTTTAAAGAACTTTTCCTATACATTTTCCGCCTTTTGGTTTATACTGAAACCAGCATCGGAAAGATGCAGAACTTTGAATTAGGAGGCGGTAGGTTATGAGTACGGCAGAACTTTTGGACGAGCTTCAGAACAAAGCGCGCAAGGATCAGAAGATCAAAGAGGCACTGTTAAAAACCCGTGAGGAGAAGAACCCGATGGATGCTTTCTGCCGCAAATGCCAGGAGTATGGATATCCCATCTATGTGATGGACCTGATCCAGGCGGGAGAAGAATTCTATGGAAACATGCGTCGAAGCACCAACGGGGGCGGGGAGAATTCGCCAAAGCTGTCTGGAGAAGACGACTTTTACGAGCTCTTTATGGCGAGCCTGACGTAGGGGAAATGCGTATGGATCGAGAAAGATTAGAATCGCAGATTGCCCAATACCCGGTCTGTGAATACGCGTTTGTCCGTCCGGAGGATATCCCTTTTCTGGAGGAAGTACGCTATATCTGCCGGACGGAATGTCCCCAGTACGGGACTTCGTGGTCCTGTCCTCCGGCAGTGGGGACCGTGGAGGAGTGTAAGCGCCGCTGTCTGGCCTGCGAGGGCGGTTTTCTCTTTACCACCGTGGCGGAGGTGACGGATCTTCTGGACTTTACGGAGACCCTTGCCACCCGGATGGAGCATGAGGAGATCACAAGACAGATCCGGGATCTTTTCTTGGAGCAGAAAAAAGAAGTGCTGGTGCTTTCCACGGAGTCCTGCGCCGTCTGTGATACGTGCGCCTATCCGGACGCGCCCTGCCGTCATCCGGACCGGATGTTTCCCTGCATCGAGAGCTACGGCATTCTGGTGACAAAGCTGGCGGAGCAGTATGGGATCAGTTTTATGAATGAAGGCAATGTGGTGACCTGGTTCAGCTTAATATTATATCGGTAGTGCATGGTAAGGCCTGTGGAATAAAACCAGAGGCCTTACATATATTTATAGTAAATACACAGGCTGGTATATCATGAAACTGAGAGAACAGATGGCGGAAAAGCTGAAGCTTCCCAAAGATCTGGTCATGGGCGCGGCCGTCCTGACCGTGACCGGAAGAAGCGAGGCATATGTGGAGAATTATCGGGGAATTATCGAGTACACCGAGAAAAGAATCCGTCTGCAGACCAAGACCTGCCAGATGACGCTGTGCGGAGAAGGGCTGCATATCGATTATTATACGGAAGACGAAATGAAAATATCGGGCGAGATTGGAGAAATCCGTTATTGTTGACGAATCTTTTGAAATTTTTAAAAGGCTATGTGGTGATACGCCTGTCCGGATACTCCCCGGAGCGTTTCCTGAACCTGTGCAGCCATCATCATATCATATTGTGGGGACTCCGCTCTGTTGGGACGGAATATGAAATGTGCATCAGCATCAGCGGATTCCGCAGACTCCGGCCCCTGGTGCATAAGACGAAGACGAAGGTCGTGATTCTGGAAAGACACGGCCTTCCTTTTATGCTCTACCGTTATCAGAACCGGAAGCTGTTCGCGGGAGGGGCGCTTCTGGGGGCGGTGCTTCTGTACAGCCTGTCTCTCTTTATATGGAACATCCATGTGGAAGGCAATTACAGCTTAAGCGACGAAGTGATCCTCGGTTATCTGGAAAGTATCCAGATCGTACATGGCATGGCCAAAAGGGAGATTCACGGAGAAGAAATCGAAGCCGCCTTAAGAGAACATTTTCCGGAGATCACCTGGACGTCCGCGGAAGTAAAAGGAACGCGTCTGATCATCCACGTGCAGGAGAATGAAGATGCGGTTCCGGATGCGATCCCGGACGAGGAGCCGGCGGATCTTCGGGCGGCCGGCGACGGCAGGATTGTCTCCATGATCGTAAGAAGCGGAACACCGATCGTCTCGGAAGGAATGGAAGTAAAGAAGGGGGATCTTCTGGTAGAAAGCCGGGTGGAGATTCTTGACGACGCCGGAGAGACGGCCAACACATACTATGTTCATGGAGACGCGGACATCCGGATTCAGCGGACAGAGCACTACGAAGCGTCCTTTGACATGAAATATACAAAAAAAGAATATACCGACCGGACCAGGACGTCATTTTATCTGACGCTTGGAAGAAAACGGTTCGACCTCCGGTTCTTTCATATGGACCAATATGAGCAGTCCGACGTCATCGCCAGCGAACTCCCTTTAAAGATCACGGAGAACTTTTATCTGCCGGTCACACTGGGAAAAAATGTGGAGCAGGAGTATCTTCCAACGGAAGCAGTCTACACCCGGGAAGAGGCGGTCGCACGTGCAAAAGAGGAATGGGCGCTGTTTTTTGAAAAATTAAGAATAAAGGGACTTCAAATTATTGAAAATAATGTTAAAATAGATATCAGTGGGGGCGTGTGCAGGGCCAAAGGCGATTATGTGGTAGAGGAATCTGCCGTACAGGAATGCGCTCCCGAGATGCAAGAACCCAGGCAGGAGGAACTGCCTGCCGAGGAAGGGGAAGAGACATAGGTGATATTAGAAGAACATATTCTTGAAATCCCGTCCGAACATGAGCAGAATGTATTCGGACAATTTGACGCATATCTGAAGAAAATCGAGAAGACCACCGGAGTGTCGGCCATCGAAAGGGACGGCGGCTTAAAACTTCTGGGCAGCGAAGCACAGGTGTCCCGGGCAAAGGAAGTGCTCCTGGAGCTTCTGGAGCTTTCCCAAAGGGGCAGCCAGATCACGGAGCAGAATGTGAACTACGCCCTGGCTCTGGCCATGGAAAAGCAAAGCGGAGCCCTTCTTGCCATTGACGGGGATCTGATCTGCCATACCATCAGCGGAAAGTCCATCAAGCCCAAGACCCTCGGGCAGAAGCAGTATGTGGACGCTATCCGGGATCATATGATCGTGTTCGGTATCGGCCCGGCGGGAACCGGCAAGACGTATCTTGCCATGGCCATGGCGATCACGGCCTTTAAGTCCGGGGAGGTGGAGCGGATTATTCTCACCCGTCCGGCTATCGAGGCGGGAGAGAAGCTGGGTTTCCTGCCGGGGGATCTGCAGAGCAAGGTAGACCCCTACCTTCGCCCCTTATACGACGCTCTGTACCAGATCATGGGCGCGGACAGTTTTCAGAAGAATATGGAAAAAGGGCTGATCGAGGTGGCGCCTCTGGCTTACATGCGCGGGCGGACGCTGGACAACGCGTTCATCATCCTGGACGAAGCTCAGAATACGACCCAGGCGCAGATGAAGATGTTCTTAACCAGGATCGGTTTCGGTTCCAAAGTGGTAGTGACCGGCGATGAGACTCAGAAGGATCTGTCTCCGGATGTGAAGTCCGGACTGGAAGTAGCAGAAAAAGTACTGAAACAGGTAGAAGAGATCTCCTTCTGCCGACTGACCAGCAAGGATGTGGTCCGCCATCCCCTGGTGCAGAGAATCGTGACCGCATATGAGGAATATGAGAAAAAGACCTCCGGAAGAAAGGAAAGCCATGACGCTAAACGTAGAAAAGGAATACGATCTGGAACTCGGAATTGATTACGAAGAGACGGCCCTTGCGGTGGCAGAGCAGGTATTGGAAGAAGAGGGCTGTCCTTATGAGGCGGAAGTAAGTCTTCTGCTGACTTCCAACGAGGAAATCCACGGACTGAATCTCCAGTACCGGGGTATCGACCGGCCCACGGACGTTTTGTCCTTTCCCCAGACAGACTATGAAGCGCCGGCGGATTTTCCCCAGGCGGAGGAGGAAGCAGATGCTTTTAATCCGGATACAGGAGAGTTGTTTTTAGGAGACATCATCATCTCTTTGGACAAGGTAAAAGAGCAGGCGGAGAGTTACGGCCACGGGGTCAAGCGGGAATTCGCGTTCCTGGTGGCGCATAGTATGCTGCATCTTTTGGGCTACGATCATATGACAGAAGAAGAGGCTGCGGATATGGAGGCAAGACAGTCCGCCGTACTGCGGCATTTAGGTATGGAAAGATAAAGAGGATGAGAGAATCTATGGGTACAAAGAGGAGTAAAAAAGGTTCCTATATTATTGAGGGCGGCATCCTGGCGGCGGCGTCCATCCTTGTGCGCGTAATCGGTCTGGCATACCGTATCCCGGTCACAAGAATCTTAGGACCGGTGGGCAACAGTTACTATTCGGCGGCATACGAAGTCTATTCCATGGTGCTTCTGATCTCTTCCTTCAGTCTGCCGCTGGCCGTATCCAAGCTGGTGAGCGCCCGGATGGCCAAAGGGCAGGTGCGAAGCGCCATCAAGATCTTTCGGTGTACGCTGATCTTTGCTCTGGTGTCCGGCGGCATCGGTTCCCTCCTCATCTATTTTGGCGCCGGATTTTTCAGCGATGTACTGGTCAGTACTCCGGAGAGCAGGCTTGCTCTGCAGGTGCTGGCTCCTACGATTCTGGTGGTGGCGCTGATGGGCTGTATGCGCGGGTATTTTCAGGGACTTGGTTCCATGGTTCCCACGGCGGTTTCCCAGATCGTGGAACAGATCATCAATGCGGCGGTGAGTATCGGCGCCGCGTGGTTTTTGTTCGACTATGGAGCGAAGCTGGATGCGCTGTACTCTACAAAGACCTCTTCTTATGCGTTCGGCGCGGCGGGAAGCACCCTGGGCACGGGGGCGGGCGCACTGACGGGACTTTTGTTCCTTATCTTTATCATGTTTGCCTACAACAGGGTGATGAAGCGGCGCAGAAGTATGGACCGGGGCGGCAGAGTGGAATCCTCCTCTGAGATCTACCGCCTCCTGCTTGTCACGATTCTTCCAGTGATTTTAAGTACGGCGGTCTATAATCTGAGCGGAATTATTGATCAGGGAATCTTCAAGCATCTGATGGCGTACAAAAAATATGAGAGTATGAAGATCGATGAGCTTTGGGGAATTTTCAGCGGAGAATATAAAGTTTTAACCAATGTTCCGATCGCTGTGGCCTCCGCCATGGCTTCCTCCGCCATTCCGGAGCTGACCAGAGCAAGGGTCAACAAGGACCGGAGAGAGATGCGCAGGAAGACGGAGAATGCCATCCGTTTCGTCATGGTGGTGTGTATTCCCTGCGCGGTGGGACTTTCGGTGCTCGCAGAACCGATCCTCCGACTTTTGTTCGGAGCAAAAGATCATATCCATACCTCAGCAATGCTCCTTCAGATCGGAACGGCGTCCGTAGTCCTGTACGGGATGTCCACGCTCACCAACGGCATCCTCCAGGGCATGGACAAGATGCGGCTTCCGGTGATTCACGCGGCGATCTCGCTGGTCCTGCACGTCGGACTTCTGGTATTCCTGATTCTGGTGCCGGGTCTGAATATTTACGCGGTGGTGTGGGCAAATATTTTCTTCGCTTTTTTGATGTGCGTGCTGAACTCCCGCTCCATTGCCAGATATATGAAGTACCGGCAGGAAGTGATCCGGACGTTCCTGATCCCGCTGGCTTCCTCCGCGATTATGGGCGCGGCGGCTTATGGCGTTCACTTTGGCCTAATGACCGCAGTCAAGAACAATACAGCCGCAACCCTGACCGCATGTGTGTGCGCTGTTCTGGTGTACGGGATCGCCCTGCTTCTTCTGAAAGGGCTTACGGAAGAAGAACTTTTACGCTTCCCCAAAGGCCGGATGCTGGTGAACCTTGCAAAAAAAATCCGGCTGATGTAGGATTTTCACGTATAACCCTCTTTTTTCCAGTTCATAATACAGAACAGGAGAGTTTCTAGTCTCCCTGTATGTATGAGATCTGGAAAAAGGAGGTTTTATTATGTCCAGAAGAACATGGGGAATCGCGCTCACGGTCCTGGCGCTTATGGTAGTGATCGCGGTGACATTCTGGTATATCAGAAGAGATACGGCAGTTCCGCCGGAAGAACAGCACGGGACGGAGCTGGTGGAGATGATGCCGGCTGAAACCAGCCCGAATCAGGTATCTCAGGAAGAGGAAGATCCCTTCCCCTTCCCGGAGGAGGTACCGGAGGAGACAGCCGACGCCGTGGAATATGAGTATTTGCTTCGGAACTATAACGGCTATGTGGCCGTCTATCAGCTGCCAGAAAACGAGATCTATGAATACACGGATGTGATCATGGATATTCTTCCCGTAGGGCTGCAGGAAGAGATCCATGACGGAAAATATTTAAAAAATGAAGAAGAACTTTACAATTTTCTTGAAAATTATACAAGTTAGCCATTGTGTTTAAAGCCAGGATATTGTAAATTATACTTGTTGGGCAGATCATACGGCCCGCACAGACTGCATAAGACTGGTGAGAACAAATGACACTGAGAAAGAGATTGAAAGAAAAAAAGCGCATCGTCATTAAGGTTGGAACTTCTTCGCTGACGCATCCGGAGACGGGCCTTTTGGATTTTATCAAGATGGAAAAACTGGTGAGGGAACTGACGGATCTTAGCAATCAGGGAAAAGAAGTGGTTCTGGTCAGTTCCGGGGCAATTGCGGTAGGCCGCAAAGCCATCGGCATGAGGGAGCGCCCGTCGAAACTGGAAGTCAAGCAGGCCTGCGCCTCCATCGGGCAGGCAAGGCTGATGATGATCTACCAGAAGCTTTTTATGGAGTACAATCAGATCGCTTCCCAGATCCTTATGACCAAGAATACGCTGGTGAATGAAGGAAACCGGGAGAATGCAAGGAATACCTTTGAGACGCTCCTGGCCATGGGCGCGATCCCCATCGTCAATGAGAATGATACCGTGTCTACTTATGAGATTCAATTCGGCGACAATGACACCTTGTCCGCCATCGTGACGGCGCTGATCGAAGCAGATCTTCTGATCCTTCTGTCCGACATCGACGGATTGTTTACGGACGATCCCAATCGAAATCCGGACGCCAAATTTATCGAGTATGTAGATCGGGTCGACGAACGGTTCAGCCAGATGGCGAAGGGCTCTTCCAGCGATGTGGGCACCGGAGGCATGTCCACCAAGCTCGGAGCGGCAAGACTTGCCACCTCCGCGGGGGCCGATATGATCATCGCCAACGGATCGGATATGGGCATTATCCATCGGATCATGAGCGGAGAACGGATCGGGACCATGTTCCGCGCCAACCGGACAGAGGACTTCTATCTGATTGATTATCTGGACGCACCGACGAGCTGACATAAGGGGATTTGTTTATGAACGAGACAAAGATTGCAAGAATCAACGAACTGGCCCGCAAGTCCAAGGCGGAAGGGCTGACGGAGGCGGAGAGAAAAGAACAGCAGCTGCTCCGGCAGGAATTCCTGGCCAATGTGCGCAGGAATCTGAAAAGCCAGCTGGATAACATTGATATCGAGGAACCGGACGGAACCATCGTAAACCTGGGGGAAAAATATGGAAAAAAACAGAAAAGCGGAAATTAGAACAGAGGTAAAACGGCGCAGGGCAGCGGCAGATCTTAAAAGTCTGCACGAAGCGAGCCTTCGGATCAAGGAGCGCCTGACAGCGCTTGAGGCTTATCAGAAAGCGGAGGTCTTTCTGGCCTATGTGGACGCTAAGCAGGAAGTGGAGACCAGACTTCTGATGCAGCAGGCCTGGGAAGACGGGAAAAAGGTGGCGGCGCCCCGGGTGGACGGGGACGGAATCATGCATTATTATATAGTGGAAAGCCTGGACGATCTGGAGCCTGGAAGCTTTGGCATCATGGAGCCAAAGACTACCTGTCTGGTCTGTGAGACAGAAGAAGGACTTCTGCTGATGCCGGGGGTGGCATTTGACGTACGCTGCCATCGGGTAGGTTATGGGGGCGGCTATTATGACCGTTATCTGGAAAAGCATCCGGGACTTTTACATATTGCGCTGGCATTTGAATTTCAGGTATTTGAGGAGGTTCCCTTTGAGGACCACGATATCCTGCCGGAGATGATTCTGACGGAGGACCGGGTGCTTTTGCCTGAGGCAAAGGAGCAAAGGACGCTGGAAGAGATCGGAAAATGCGCAAAGGAGGCGGAACCGGTTCTTCGAATCCTGGGTGCGGCGAAAAAGAACGAAGCGCTTCTGCGCACGGCCTGGATGCTCCGGAACATGAGCGGTTACATTTTAAGCGAGAATGCAAAGGACGTGAAAAAGGCGAAAGAGAACGGCATGAATCCGGGGCTTGTGGATCGGCTGATGCTGGATGAAAGCCGGATCGAGGGGATGGCGGAAGGCCTTACCCAGGTGGCCTCCCTGCCGGACCCGGTGGGAGAAGTCCGCTCCATGAAGCAGCGCCCCAACGGGCTCATGATCGGTCAGAAGAAGGTGCCTCTCGGAGTCATCGGCATCATCTATGAATCCAGGCCCAATGTGACGGCGGACGCCTTTGCGCTGTGTTTTAAAGCGGGCAATGTGGTCATCCTCCGGGGCGGAAGCGACGCTTTTTATTCGAACCGGGCCATTGTGAAGGCCATCCGCACGGCTCTTTTACAGCTTCAGATTCCCGCGGACGCCATTCAGCTGATCGAGGATACAAGACGGGAGACGGTTCAGGACTTTATGAAGATGAATCAGTACGTGGACGTACTGATTCCCAGGGGCGGCGCGGGACTGATCCGCACGGTGGTGGAGAACAGCCGGATTCCGGTGATCGAGACCGGCACCGGGAACTGCCATATCTATGTGGATGAAAGCGCGGACTTCGACATGGCCGTCGACATTATTTTTAATGCGAAAACCCAGCGCATCGGCGTATGCAACGCCTGCGAGTCCGTGGTGATTCATGAGAAGATCGTGGATGCGTTCCTTCCAAGGCTGAAAGAACGGCTTGCGGAGTGTAAGGTCGAGATGCGGGGAGACGAGCGGGCCAGGAAGGCGGCGGAGGGCCTCACGGCGGCCACGGAAGAAGACTGGGGGACGGAATATCTGGACTATATTCTCTCTGTGAAGACCGTGTCTGACCTCGACGAGGCCATCGCCCATATCAACCGGTACAATACGGGACACTCGGAAGCCATCGTCACTTCCGACTATCAGAATGCCCAGAGATTCTTGAATGAGATCGACGCGGCGGCGGTCTATGTGAACGCTTCCACCCGTTTTACCGACGGGTTTGAGTTCGGCTTCGGCGCGGAGATCGGGATCAGCACTCAGAAGCTTCACGCCAGAGGGCCCATGGGCTTAGACGCGCTGACCTCCAGCAAATATATTATCTACGGAAACGGACAGATACGATGAGAGTGATCGCGGGAACGGCACGGAGTATGCCGTTGAAGACAGTGAAAGGGCTGGACGTGAGGCCCACCACGGATAAGACCAAGGAGACTTTGTTCAATATTCTTCAGGCGGATATCCCGGACTGCCGCTTCCTGGACCTGTTCAGCGGAAGCGGAGCCATCGCCATCGAGGCCCTGAGCCGGGGAGCGGCTTATGCGGTGCTGGTGGAGCAGAGCCGGGAGGCGGCCCGGTGCATCCAGGACAATCTGATGTTCACCAAAATGGCCGACCGGGCGGAGGTGCAAAAGTGTGACGTCTTGACAGCCCTGCGCCGGATGGAGGGGCAGAAGCCCTTCGATGTGATCTTCATGGACCCGCCCTATGACCAGGAATTGGAACAGAAGGTGCTTGCCTGCCTGGCGGACAGTACGCTGGCGGATGCTTACACGGTGATCGTGGTGGAAGCGTCCCTGAAGACTGATTTTTCCTGGCTTGCGGATCTGGGTTACCACGCATACAAATACAAGAGATACAAGACCAGCCAGCATGTGTTTCTGCAAAAGAAAGAGAGAGCAAAAAAATGATTCGAGCAATCTATCCGGGGAGCTTCGACCCGGTGACCCTGGGGCACCTGGACATTATCAAAAGGGCGTCCCAGACCGTCGACGAACTGATCGTTGGCGTACTGAACAACGGAGGAAAGACGCCGCTTTTCTCTATCGATGAGCGTGTCAGCATGCTTTTGGAGGTTACGGAAGGGCTTTCCAACGTCAAGGTGTTGTCCTTTTCCGGGCTTCTGGTGGATTTTGCCAGACAGATGGAGGCGAACATCGTGGTGAGAGGACTGAGAGCCATCTCTGATTTTGAATACGAGCTGCAGATGGCCCAGACCAACCACAAGCTGAATCCCCAGGTGGATACGATGTTTCTGGCGACCAGTCTGGACTATTCCTATCTTAGCTCCACCATCGTCAAAGAGGTGGCGTTCTTCCACGGGGATATCAGTGAGTTCGTGCCCGGGCCGGTGGTGGCGAAAGTGCAGGAGAAAGTGCTGGCTGCCGATGAGGAGTGAACAGCAACCAACAACAGGCAGTGTGTAAAAGCATTGTCTGTTTTTGCGTAACGATTCCGTATAACGGCAGGAGGGTTGGATGGAGAAAAAGAAAAGAAAGAGGGGGATGATTCTGGCAGTCTGGATTGTATTGTGCGCCGTATTTCTTATGATCGCGTGCAGCCAGGAGCTTCTGGTGGTTCATTACGAGGTGACTTCGGAGAAAGTGACCGAAGCCGTGCGTCTGGCCGTTCTTGCGGACCTGCACAGCACTTTTTACGGGAAAGACCAGGAAGAGCTGGTCCGGGAGCTTCAGGACTGCTCTCCGGATGCGGTTCTTCTGGTGGGAGATATCGCGGACGACAAAGTGTCCCACGAGGGAACGAAGAGACTGCTCTCGGCCATTGGGAAAAAATATCCCTGCTTTTATGTCAGCGGCAATCACGAATACTGGTCCGGTGAGGAAGGCAAGATCAAGGAGATGATCGCCTCTTATGGAGTGACGGTTCTGGAGGGGGAGAGTGTGCTTTTTCGTGTGGGAGAGCAGCAGATCCTGATCAGCGGCGTGGACGATCCGGACGGCTACGGACAACGTCACCGGTATGATCCGGAGGCCATGGCCGGATGGGAGAACCAGCTTGCCAGATGCCAGAGGAACCTGGACGGCGTGCATTTTTCCGTGCTTCTGACCCATCGGCCGGAGCTTGTTTCCTACTATACCCACACGCCGGGGGAGGAGGAGTCGGGATTCGATCTGGTCACGGCAGGCCACGCCCACGGCGGACAGGTCCGGATTCCGGGCATT
The DNA here is from genome assembly GCA_910584945.1 of uncultured Lachnospiraceae bacterium. Classification (GTDB taxonomy): domain Bacteria; phylum Bacillota; class Clostridia; order Lachnospirales; family Lachnospiraceae; genus Hominiventricola. The sequence goes on from CAJUDY010000004.1 coordinate 72,459, forward strand.
CTGAACGGACTTCTGGCGCCCAACCAGGGACTGTTTCCCAGGTATGCGGGAGGGCGTTACGAGCTGGGCGATACGGTGATGATCGTCAGCCGGGGACTGTGCAGGAACCTGCTGCCAAGAGTGTTCAACCGCCCGGAGTTGGTGATGGTGGAGATTGTGCCCCAGAGCGGCGGATGAAATATTTTATTTAGGAGAGTTTATGATGGAACAGCATACAGCAGCCAGAGAGCTGGCCGATTTTCTAAAAGACAGCCCCACGGCTTTTCATGCGGTGAAAAGGATGGGGGAGGAACTGGAGGCTCACGGATACGTAAGACTTTGGGAAAGCGGAACCTGGGAGCTTCGTCCCAACGGACGGTATTATGTAATCCGGAATGATTCCAGTGTGATCGCGTTTCACGTGGGCGCGGTGAAAGGGCGCTGGAACTTTCAGATCGGGGCGTCCCACAGTGATTTTCCCACTTTTAAGGTCAAGGAGAACCCCGAACTGGAAGTACAGAAAAAGTATATTCAGCTGAACACAGAAGGCTACGGCGGGATGCTCTGCGCCACCTGGTTCGACCGGCCCCTGTCCGTGGCGGGCAGACTCATCGTCAAAGAGGACGGGCATTTTGTCACAAAGCTGGTGAAGGTGGACCGGGATCTCATACTGATTCCCAGCGTGGCCATCCACATGAACCGGAAAGCCAACGAGGGATTTCCCTACAATCCGCAGATCGACTTGCTGCCTCTGTTCGGGGACGGGAGTGCGAAGGGCGATTTTAAAAAGCTCATCGCCCGGGCGGCGGGAGTCACAGAGGACGCCGTCTATGGAAGCGATCTGTACCTGTACAGCCGACAGGAGCCGTCGGTGTGGGGCGCCAAAGGGGAATTCATCTCCGCCCAGCATCTGGACGATCTCCAGTGCGCTTATGGGGTGCTGCAGGGATTTTTACAGGGCAGCCCGAAAGATTCGGTCAATGTCTACGCCTGCTTTGACAACGAAGAGGTGGGCTCCAGGACGAAACAGGGGGCGGATTCCACTTTTTTGTACGATACGCTCAGCCGAATTCACGCGGGACTGGGAGGGACCCGGGAATCCTTTTATCAGGCGCTGGCGGAAAGCTTTCTGGTCAGCGCGGACAATGCTCACGCGGTGCACCCCAATCATCCGGAGAAGACCGACGCCCGAAACTGCGTCTATATGAACGAGGGAATCGTGATCAAATCCCATGCGGGGCAGAAGTACACCAGTGATGCGGTGAGCATCGCCCTGTTCCGGGAGCTGTGCGAGCGCGCGGAAGTTCCGGTGCAGTTCTTTGCCAACCGGTCGGACCAGGCGGGAGGAAGCACTCTGGGAAATATCTCCGCTTCCAAAGTCTCGGTGCATTCCGTGGACATCGGTCTGGCGCAGCTTGCTATGCACTCCTCTTACGAGACCGCCGGCATGATGGATACGGGGTATCTCATCCAGGCGATGAAAGCATATTACTCTGCCCGCATCAGTGAAGAGAAAGGCGTCAGAAGCATCGTATAATTCTGTCTCTGATATTCTTTCATGGTCGTTGCAGGTTCTGCAGATGTTCCATAATTAAGATGAGTAAAACAGAAAAAACGGTTGAGATACGGGAAGTATACGGGTATGAATTTACGGATGCACTGGAGCTCCATGTGATTGAACTGAAGAAAAGGCTCACCGGAGAGGGTGAGGTAGAATGACAGATGCTACTTCCGCCATTATTTCTACCTACTAATTATTTCTTGCGTAAATGTCCATGTTCAGTTATAATTACCATGAATTACAAATGTTTATGGATGAAAGCACAAAAGCGTATGATGATATAGAAAAAAGTGACAAGACAGAACATGCAGGAGGAGCAGGGAAAGATGAGCAACAGTCGTATTGAGCAGATCATTGAGGAGATTGAAGACTATATTGACACTTGCAAGGGGCCGCTTCTTGGTTCCGGGGACAAGCTGATCGTGGACCGGGGGAAGCTGGAGGAGCTTTTAAGAGAACTTCGGATGAAGACGCCGGAAGAAATCAAGCGTTATCAGAAGGTGCTGGCCAATAAGGATGCGATTCTGGCGGACGCCCAGAAAAAAGCCCAGGCCATCGTCGCTCAGGCGAATATTCAGAATCAGGAGATGGTCAATGAGCATGAGATCATGCAGCAGGCTTATGAACAGGCCAATCAGGTCATCGACACGGCGACCCAGCAGGCCCAGGAGATATTGAACAATGCTACCCGGGACGCCAATGAGATCCGGCTTGGGGCGATCCAATATACTGACGAACAGCTGGCTGCGCTGCAGGGGATGGTGCAGCGGATGGTAGAGACCTCCAACACCCGCTATCAGGCGATGATGAACAATTTTCAGGATTTCTACGACGAGCTTACCAGCAACCGCGCAGAGCTGGCGCCGCAGCCGCCAGCTGCACCAGAAGAAACACAAGAACCGCAATCGTGATCCGGCCTTTTAGCCAGGTTCCGACCTGAAGGGGCGTCCCGGAAAGGACGCTTTGGGTCTGGGCGCAGATGCAGAGGCCACCCAGAGCCGCCCCGGTACATACCAGAGCCGTACGGGACAGAGGAGAGACGGCGGTAAGAGCGGCAATCTGATCGATGCCGCAGCTGATCTCCATCAGGATACTTAAGAAAGCCAGCGGAAAAGGCGGCAGGGGCAGAAGCATTAAGAACTGCACCAGAATGGTGAAGAGAATGATATATCCCCCCAGACGGGTGATGGTGGAAAATGCGTCCATCATACAGGCGTCCAGCATCGGAAAATCCAGCCGGTGCAGGGAGGCCTGTTTTTTTTCTGCTGATTGGATGTGAAAATGATAGAAAGGTCTTGTGATCATTCCATAAATCAGAGGAAGGGCGTAGAACAACAGCACCAACAGCCAGGGGACGGAAGCATACCCAAGCTTGGTAAGGCAGATATAGTTCAGGAAAAAAGCAGGGCTTACATTATTGCAGAATCCCAGAAGGTAAGAACCTTCTTCCGGGGAGATATGACCTTCCCGGACCAGATCGGCGACGACCTTGGCCCCCATAGGGAACCCGCACAAAAAGCCAAGAAGAACGCTGTAGCAGCTGTCATCCGAGATGCCAAAAAGTCCTTTGAGAAGGGGAGCGCAGACCGGGGTCAGACAGCGGAACAGTCCGGTGGCGACCATGAGATTGGAAAAGATCAAAAAGGGCAGCAGGGAAGGCAGGACCGCCGTGTACCAGAGACGAAGGCCGAGCGAACAGCCGGAGGCCGCCGTTCCAGGGTGGGTAAATAAAAGGAGGATCAGAGAAGACGCTCCGAGAATGATAAGTATCTTTTTCAAACCGTCACCATATAATGAACTAATTCCCTACATTTTATGGGGCAAGCGGTAAAATATGAATCAAATTCGGAAAATGGCATGTTATCTGACGGTGATCCTCTTGCTGAACTGTATCGTGCAGGGGGAGATGATCTGGCTTGACGATCTTCTGGCGGCGAGGCTTCTTCCGGAACAGAATACCCGGGGAGAGTTCGAGGTGTACCGGGATGCGTTGGAGACGGTCTGGGAGGAGCTGGTCTGGTTCCCGGTGCCGGAGTCGGATACCAATGACAAGGCCCAGGTGGTGTTTGAGAATTCCTGGATGGCGGAGCGGAATTATGGAGGGAAACGGGGGCATGAGGGAACGGATGTGATGGCGTCCCTCGATGAGTCCGGGTATTATCCGGTGGTCAGCATCACCGACGGTGTGATTGAACAGATCGGATGGCTGGAAAAGGGGGGCTGGCGGGTGGGCGTGCGCTCTTCTTTGGGAAATTACTTTTATTATGCGCATCTTGCGTCTTATGCGAGGGAGTGGAAGGCGGGAGACGCGGTGGAAGCGGGAGAGGTCCTTGGGTTCATGGGAGATACGGGCTATGGGCCTGAAGGGACGACGGGACAGTTCCCGGTGCATCTTCATCTGGGGGTGTATGTTCCGCTGGGGGCGGATCAGGAGTTGGCGGTGAATCCGTACTGGATGCTGAAATATCTGGAAAATAGGAAATTATGTTATTCTTATTGAGGCGGTTTTGTGTTATAATCAAGCTTTAGGGATACAGCGACGGGGTTCGCGGGAGGATTCCCCCGGAAGTCCCGGACGGCTGGACATTCCGACGAGCCTCTTAAGGCGAACTGTTTGTCGGCGTGTGGGCCTCCAAACCGTTTGAGTCTCGTCTCCATAGCCTGAAAGGGACTGCCGGGGGAATCCTCCCGCGAATCCCTGGTTGTGTGGAACAATACAAGATAGAATGAGAAGTGGGGAGATTGTAAGATGGAACTGCCGGCGGCGTTTGTGGAGAATATGGGTAGGATTTTGGGAGAGGAGCTTCCGGCGTATTTGGAGAGTTATCGGAAGCCGCGGTTTATGGGACTTCGGGTGAATACTTCCAAGATTTCGGTGGAGGAGTTTGAGCGGATTTGTCCGTTTCGGAGTCTTCGTAGGGTTCCCTGGGTCGGGAATGGGTATTATTATACGGAGGAGGATGCGCCTACGAGGCATCCTTATTATTACGCGGGGCTTTATTATATCCAGGAGCCCAGCGCCATGACGCCTGCCGGGATGCTGCCGGTGGAGGAAGAGGATCGGGTGCTGGATCTGTGCGCGGCGCCCGGGGGGAAGGCGACGGAACTGGCGGCTAAGCTGAATCATACAGGACTTCTGGTGGCCAACGATGCCAGCGCTTCCAGGACTAAGGCGCTTCTTAAGAATCTGGAAGTGTTCGGAATGCCCAATATTTTGATTACCAGCGAGATGGGAGACAAGCTGGACGTTTATTTTCACGAGTTTTTTGATAAAATATTGATTGACGCTCCCTGCTCCGGGGAGGGGATGTTCCGCAAGCAGGCCCAAATGATCCCGGCCTGGGAGAAGCAGGGGCCGGAGGTATTTGCCCGGATGCAGCGGGAGATTTTAGGTCAGGCTGCCAGCCTCTTAAAGCCGGGAGGGAAGATGCTTTACTCTACCTGTACGTTCTCGGAGCTGGAGAATGAGGGCAGCGTGGATGATTTTCTGAAGAGGCATCCAGAATTCCATCTGCTGGAGCTGCCCATGTATGAGGGCTTTTGTCCGGGAAAACCAGAGCTTGTAAAGAGCGCTTACCCCCTGGAGCGGTGTATCCGGCTCTTTCCCCATAAGATCGACGGGGAGGGACATTTTCTTGCCCTTCTTGAAAAGGACGGGGCACCTGAGAAAAAGGAACCAGAGCGGAAAAAAAAGAGTGCGAAACTGCCTCCGGAGCTGGCAGAATTTTTGCAGGACATCGCGCTGCCCTTTGACCCGGCGGGGATTCAGATCCGGGATATGAAGGTATTCTGGATGCCGGACGGAATCGGACGCTGTCCGGGACTTCGGTTTCTGCGTTCCGGATTGTATATGGGAGAACTCCTAAAAAAACGGTTTGAGCCGAGCCAGGCCTTCGCCATGGTGCTGAAAAGGGAGGAATATGCTTCCGTCATTGATCTTTCCTCTGAGGATGAGCGGGTTTATCGTTATCTTCGAGGGGAGAGTCTGGAGATCGAGGAGGGAATGTGCGCCCGGTCGACCGGCTGGCAGCTGATCTGCGTGGACGGCTATCCTCTTGGATGGGGAAAGCTGATCCGGGGAACCCTGCGCAATAAATATTTTTCCGGTTGGAGGATGAACGCATGATGCGGTTGGACAAGTTCCTGTGCGCGACGGGCTTTGGCACCAGGAGTCAGGTCAAGGAACTTTTAAAAAAAGGTCTGGTAAAGGTGAACGGCGATACGGCCAGGCGTCCGGAGCAAAAAGTGGACGAGGAAAGAGATCAGGTGGTCTGTGGCGGAAAGGAAGCCGTCTACGCGCCGTATACCTATTTGATGCTTCACAAACCGGCGGGGGTGGTGTCCGCAACGGAAGATTCGAGAGAACGGACAGTTCTTGATCTGGCGCCGGAAACATATAGAAAGGACCTTTTTCCTGTGGGGCGGCTGGACAAGGATACCGAAGGACTTCTGCTCTTGACCAACGACGGGGCGCTGGCCCATGAGTTGTTATCTCCCGGAAAGCATGTGGACAAGACTTATTATGCCAGAATCTTGGGACAGGTAACCGAGGCGCATGTAAAAAGCTTCCTGGAAGGGCTGGACATCGGTGAGAAGCGCAAAACCCTTCCCGCAGAGCTTCTGATTCTGCGAAGGGGGGAGATCAGCGAAGTGGAGATCACGATCCGGGAGGGGAAGTATCATCAGATCAAAAGGATGTTCCAGGCGGTGGGCTGTCAGGTGCAGTATCTGAAGCGCCTGCGCATGGGAACCCTTGTGCTGGACGAAGCACTTCCTTCCGGGGCCTGCCGCCCTCTGACGAAGGAAGAACTTAGAGCCCTGAAAAACGTTGACGATCAAAGAAAAAACAGCATTGAACCAGCCGAAAGGAAAGATACGGAACAAAAAGGAAAGGAACGGCAGAATGGATAAGAGACAGAAGACTCCGGAATCAGCGGTGTTAAGAGGTTTCCTTCCGGTATGCCGGGAAGATCTCAATGAACTTCACATCCAGCAGCCGGACTTTATCTATGTGATCGGGGACGCCTATGTGGATCATCCGTCTTTTGGCCCGGCCATCATCAGCCGGGTGCTGACCGCTCACGGCTATACGGTGGGGATCGTGTCCCAGCCGGACTACCGCGACAGGGACAGCGTCACGGTGCTTGGAGAACCGCGGCTTGGCTTTCTTGTGTCCGCCGGCAATATGGACTCCATGGTCAATCATTATACGGCGGCGAAGAAGCACCGGCGTGCAGACCAGTACACCCCGGGCGGGGTGATGGGCAAAAGACCCGACCGGGCTACCATCGTCTACTGCAATCTGATTCGGCAGACTTACAAAAAGACGCCGATCATCATAGGCGGCATCGAGGCCTCCTTACGCAGGCTGGCCCACTACGACTATTGGTCGGACGCCCTCAGGCGTTCCATTCTGCTGGAGAGCGGAGCGGATCTTATTTCTTACGGGATGGGAGAGCGGTCCATCGTGGCCATCGCGGAAGCTTTGGATGCAGGGATACCAGTACAGGAGCTTACCTATCTTCCGGGAACTGTCTGCAAGGTAAAGTCGCTGTCCGTACTTTCGGATTATCTGCTGCTGCCGTCCTATGAGGAACTGTTAAACGACCGAAAAGCTTATGCCAGGAGCTTTTATCTACAGTACTGCAACACGGACCCTTTTTCCGGAAAACGGCTGGTGGAAGCCTATTCGAAGGGGTGCTATGTGGTGCAGAACCCGGCTTCCAAGCCCCTTTCCCAAGAGGAGATGGACGAGATCTACGGGCTTCCTTATCAGAGGACCTGGCATCCGATGTACGATTCGGCGGGGGGAGTTCCGGCGCTTTCGGAAGTGAAATTCAGCCTGGTCAGCTGCCGGGGATGCTTCGGGGGATGTTCCTTCTGTGCTCTGACCTTTCACCAGGGACGAATTGTCCAGACCAGAAGTCATGCGTCTCTTCTTGAAGAAGCCAGGCAGATGATAAAGGAGCCGGATTTCAAAGGCTATATTCACGATGTGGGCGGCCCGACCGCGAACTTCCGGGGACCTGCCTGCGAAAAGCAGCGGACCAAAGGCGCCTGTCCCGACCGCCAGTGCCTGTTTCCCAAGCCCTGCAAGAACCTGAAGGCAGACCACAAGGATTATCTGGCGCTCCTTCGGAAGCTTCGGGAACTGCCGGGCGTCAAGAAAGTGTTCATTCGTTCCGGCATTCGTTTTGACTATGTGCTGGCGGACAAGAGCGGCCGTTTTCTGGAAGAACTGTGCCGTTATCATGTAAGCGGGCAGCTCAAAGTGGCTCCGGAACATGTAAGCGATCCGGTGCTTGCCTGTCTCGGCAAACCGGAACACGCCGTGTATGAGGAGTTTGTAAGACAGTACAAAAAGATGAATGAAAAGCTTCATTTGAAGCAGTATCTGGTTCCCTATCTGATGTCTTCCCATCCGGGAAGCACCATGAAAGAGGCGGTGAAGCTGGCGGAGTATTGCCGGGATCTGGGCTATATGCCCGAGCAGGTGCAGGATTTTTATCCGACTCCCTCCACCCTGTCCACCTGTATGTATTACACCGGGCTGGACCCCAGGACCAAAAAGCCGGTCTATGTGCCGAAAAGCCTTCACGAAAAGGAGATGCAGCGGGCCCTGATTCAATACCGGAATCCAAAGAACCAGGAGCTGGTCAGAGAAGCGCTCCGACTGGCCAAGAGAGAAGATCTGATCGGGTACGGCCCAAAGTGCCTGCTGCGTCCGGAGAGCAGGGAGCAGGCGCTTTCCTCCGGGAAGCCAAAGAGGACCGACCACAAAAAGAAAAAAACCATCCGGAATCTGCACCCCAAAAAACGGTAGGCGGCACTGGGAAGGCAGATGCGGAACTTTAATTCAGGAGAGTTGTTGTGCAAAAAAAGCTGGAAAAAGGGACTTTTGGATATCTGAACCGGAACAAAATCTATGTTTGGAAACGGGCGGCGCTGATGCTGTCCGTGCCCGTCGTGATCTTTCTCGCGGCATGGCTGGTGTGTAAGACCAGGGAGAACGTCATGACGGTGGTGGCCGTCGTGGGCTGCCTTCCCGGCTGCAATCAGGTGGTGCGGGCCATTCTGGCAAGCAGATATTCTTCTATCAATCAGGCGTTCTGGGAGCAGACGGAGGCGGCGAAGGGAAGGCTTCCGGTAGTCTACGAGAATGTATTTACTTCCTATGAGAAGAATTACTATGTGGACGTTATCGCGGTATGCGGCAAGGAGGCGCTGGGGTATTCCAGCGATCCGAAGCTCAATCCCGAGGAGGCCGCCGCGCATATTCAGAAGATGCTTAAAAGCGGTTCCTATCAGCAGCAGGTCCGGATCGTAAAGGACCCGGAGATTTTTATCCGTCAGCTTAAGAAACTTGCGGATACGGACCCGGAACCGGTGTTCATCCGTGGAAACGACCGCCGCCCGGACGTTACGCGGGAGGAGATGGTGGCGGACGTGATGAAGGCTTTTACCTTATAGAGGAGTGTATCCATGAGACAGATTGTGGTGCAGGAGGCCGAGACGGGCCAGAGACTGGACAAGCTGTTGTCCAGATATCTGAAGGAGGCGCCCAAAAGTTTTCTGTACAAGATGCTTCGCAAAAAAAATATCACATTGAACGGCAAAAAGGCGGACGGCAGCGAAAAAGTACGAACGGATGACGAGATCCGTATCTTTTTCTCGGATGAAACTTATGAAAAGTTCGCAGGACAGCCGGGGCAAAAGCGCTCCGCCTACCCGGTGACCGATCTTAAAATCCTCTATGAGGACGATCATATTCTGCTGATCAATAAACCGGCGGGAATGCTGACTCAGAAAGCAAACGCTTCGGACGTATCGCTGAACGAATATCTGCTGGGCTATCTGGAGCGGCAGGGAGCGCACCGTGAAGTTCCGGAAAATACCGTTCCGGTGAATTACCGCTTTCGGCCCTCGGTCTGTAACCGTCTGGACCGCAATACCAGCGGAATCGTCATCTGCGGCAAATCCGTCGCGGGGCTTCGGAAGATGTCGGAGCTTTTAAGGGACCGCACCTTGCACAAATACTACCAGTGTCTTGTAACCGGACGTGTGACAGAACCGCAGAAAATCAAAGGATTTTTGAAAAAAGACCCGACCGGCAACAAAGTACAGATTCAGACAGAGAAAAGCGTGGGGGCGGATGAGATTGAGACCGAATACCGACCGCTTCATGTCTTTTCCGACAGCACCCTCCTGGAGGTGCTCCTGATCACCGGGCGGTCTCATCAGATCCGCGCTCATCTGGCTTCCCAGGGACATCCCATCATCGGAGATTATAAGTATGGGAATCGGCGGATCAATGAAGCTTATAAAAAGAGATACGGACTTTGCAGCCAGCTTCTGCACGCGGGGCGGCTGGTATTTCCGGAGCTGGAAGCCCCCTTTGAAGCGGTTTCCTGCCGGTGCTTTGAGGCAGCGCTTCCGCCGCTGATGAATCGCATCATTCAAGATGAAAAAGAAGAAAGGCAGGAGATGTGACGGATGTCTACCTGGAATACCAGAGGCCTTCGGGGTTCCACCCTGGAGGATATGATCAACCGGACCAATGAAAAATACCGGGAGAAAGGGCTGGCGCTGATTCAGAAGGTGCCCACGCCCATCACGCCCATCAAGATCGACAAGGAGCACCGGCATATTACGCTGGCCTACTTTGACCAGAAGAGCACGGTGGACTATATCGGAGCCGTCCAGGGAATTCCGATCTGCTTTGACGCCAAAGAGTGTAATGTGAAGACCTTTCCCCTGCACAACGTCCATGAACATCAGGTGGCTTTTATGCAGGATTTTGAGCGCCAGGGGGGCAAAGCCTTCCTGATTATCCATTATACATCCGAGCAGAAATTCTACTATCTGCATGTCCGTCAGCTTCTTGGATTCTGGAACCGGGCAAGGGACGGCGGACGCAAAAGTTTCCGGATGGAGGAGCTTGATCCGTCGTACTTTTTTGACGCTTCCAATGGATTTCTGGTACCTTATCTGGAGCCGCTGTCAAGGGATCTGGAATCGGAGGTTGACATTCCTGGATGAGGTGGTATAATACACATATTGCCTTTAACAGGGTAGCGATTTACCATAATAAAGTGAAGGGAACAGATCATGTATCAACAGATTTTACATACTCCGGAAGGAGTGCGGGATATCTATAATGGAGAGTGTCGTCGGAAGAATTATGTGCAGGAAGTATTGCACGGGGTTCTTCACAGTTATGGCTACGAGGACATCCAGACGCCGACCTTTGAATTTTTCGATGTATTCAGCAAGGAAGTGGGGACCGTGGCGTCCAGAGAGCTGTATAAATTTTTTGATCGGGAGGGCAACACCCTGGTGCTCCGTCCGGATATCACGCCGTCCATCGCCCGGGCGGTGGCAAAGTATTTTGCCGAGGAGGATATGCCGGTCCGCCTGTGCTATGTGGCCAACACCTTCATCAACCACTCAGACTTTCAGGGGCGGTTAAAGGAGAACACCCAGCTGGGGGCGGAGCTTATAGGAGACGGCAGTGTGGAGGCGGACGCGGAGATGATCGCCCTGGTAGCAGAGTCTCTTCTGAAAACTGGACTGACGGAATTCCAGGTGAGTGTGGGACATGTGGATTTCTTTAAGAGTCTTCTCAGAGAGTCCAGACTGAACGAGGAGATGGAACTGGAGCTGAGGGAACTGATTTCCAACAAAAATATCTACGGCGTCCGGGAGCTTTTGGAACCGCTGCCCATTGCGGCAGGATTAAAGGAAGCCTTTGCGGCGATTCCGGATCTGTTCGGGTCCGTGGACATTCTGGAACGGGCGGACGCCTGTGCGGTGACGGAGGACGCCAAGCGCGCCCTGGAGCGTCTGCGCAGGATCTATGACCTGCTTGCGTGTTACGGATATGAAAAGTATATTACCTTCGATCTGGGGGTCGTCAGCAAATATAAGTATTACACGGGCATCATCTTTCAGGCCTACACCTACGGGACCGGAGAGGCGGTGGCCAAGGGAGGAAGATACGACACCCTCATGGACCACTTCGGCAAACCGGCGCCGGCCACCGGGTTTGCGTTCGTGGTGGACCGGCTGATGAACGCCCTCTTAAGACAGAAGGTGGCGGTGGATACGAAGGCGTCAAAAGTCATGATTGTATACCGGGCTTCCCAGGCAAAAGCGGCCATTTGGAAAGCCATGGAGCTTCGCGGTCAGGGCATGGCGGTGGAGTTGATGCCGGACCGGATCGGACGGGACTACAAAGCCTACGCCGGGAAGAATGAGATCGAGACCATCATCTATGCAGGAGAGGAGGACGCCTTATGAGATACCTGACCTTTGCCCTGGCAAAAGGGCGGCTTGCGAAAAAGAGCATGGAACTTTTCGGACAGATCGGGATCACCTGCAAAGAGATGGAAGACCCGGCTACCAGAAAGCTGATCTTTGTCAATGAAGAATTGAAGCTTCGCTTTTTCCTGGCCAAAGCGCCGGATGTGCCGACTTATGTGGAGTACGGCGCCGCCGACGTGGGGATTGTAGGGAAAGATACGATTCTGGAGGAAGGCAGGAGGATGTACGAAGTGCTGGATCTTGGCTACGGAAAATGCCGGATGTGCGTCTGCGGGCCGGATTCCGCCAGGGAGCTTTTGAAGCATCAGGAGCTGATCCGGGTGGCGACCAAGTATCCCCATATCGCCAAAGATTATTTTTATAATCAGAAGCATCAGACGGTGGAGATCATCAAGCTGAACGGCTCCATCGAGCTTGCGCCCATCGTGGGTCTCTCGGAGGTGATCGTGGATATCGTGGAGACCGGATCGACCTTGAAGGAGAACGGACTGAAGGTACTGGAGGAAGTGTGCCCCCTGTCCGCCCGCATGGTGGTGAACCAGGTGAGCATGAAGATGGAGAATGAGAGGATTGGGAAGATCATCAGTGAATTGAAGACGGTGATATGATACAGCCACGCCGCTCCGTAACAACTGAAATTATATAAACTGAAAAGGTACAATCAGTAGGAGGTTAAATAACTATGCGAATCGTCAGTCTGGATGAGGAATCCAGGAGGGATATTCTGGACCGGCTGCTTCGGCGGAGTCCGAATAATTATGAGAGTTACAATGAGACGGTGACGGAGATCGTGGAACAGGTGCGGACGGAGGGAGACCGGGCGTTATTGGAGTATACGAACCGGTTTGACTGTGAAAGCATCGATGCTTCCAGTCTCCGGGTGACGGAGGAGGAAGTGAAGGAGGCGTATGCGCGCATCGATCAGCGTCTTCTTCAGACGATCCGGAAGGCGCTTGGCAACATCCGGACTTACCATGAGAAGCAGAAGCGGTACAGCTGGTTCGACACCACGCCGGAGGGGACGATGCTGGGGCAGAAGGTGACGCCCCTTCAGGCTGCGGGAGTCTATGTGCCGGGCGGGAAGGCGGTCTATCCTTCTTCGGTGCTGATGAACATCGTGCCGGCGCGGATTGCCGGGGTGGAGAAGATCATTATGGCAACGCCCTGTAACCGGCAGGGAAAGGTGAATCCGGCGGTGCTGGTAGCGGCGAAGGAAGCCGGAGCGGATGAAATCTATAAGATGGGCGGCGCTCAGGCGGTGGCGGCCATGGCTTTTGGAACAGAGAGCGTGCCCAAAGTGGACAAGATCACAGGCCCCGGTAACATTTTTGTGGCCCTTGCCAAGAAGGCGGTGTCCGGATATGTAAGCATCGACTCCATCGCCGGTCCCAGTGAGATCCTGGTGCTGGCGGACGAGACGGCGAATCCCAGGTTTATAGCGGCAGATCTTCTTTCCCAGGCGGAACACGACGAGATGGCCAGCGCCATCCTGGTGACCACCAGCCGGGAGCTGGCACAGAGAGTGTCGGAGGAAGCGGACGCTTTTGTAAAGAATCTGTCCCGGAAGGAGATCATCCAGAAGTCTCTTGACAACTACGGCTATCTTCTGGTAGCTGATACCAGGGAGGCGGCCCTTGAGACCGTGAATCTGATCGCCTCGGAGCATCTGGAGATTGTGACGAAGAATCCTTTTGAGGATATGATGAAGGTGAAAAACGCGGGGGCGATCTTCCTTGGCGAACACAGCAGCGAGCCTCTTGGGGATTATTTCGCAGGACCGAACCATATCCTGCCCACCAACGGAACCGCCCGGTTCTTCTCCCCGGTCTCCGTGGATGATTTTGTAAAAAAATCCAGTATCGTCTACTATTCCAGAGAAGCGCTGGAACAGGTCCATGAGGACATCGAATACTTTGCGGAACAGGAGCAGCTGACGGCGCACGCCAACTCCATTCGGGTGCGCTTTAAAGACTAAAAACAGCATCGGACTGGACAGCGCCCAGATGGATGAGCAGACGCGGAAGCGGCTGAGAATTCATCTAGACCCCGGCGCTGGAAAGGGAGATGCGGAACTTTAATAAGAGGACGAAGTATGAGTAGAACAGCAACCATCGAACGCAACACAAAGGAGACAAAGATTTTTCTTTCTCTGAATCTGGACGGAAGCGGCAGGGCCAGTCTGGATACGGGGATCGGATTTTTCGATCATATGCTGGACGGCTTTGCAAGACATGGATTCTTCGATCTGGACGTGAAGGTGGACGGCGATCTGGAAGTGGACTGCCACCATACGGTGGAGGATACAGGGATCGTATTCGGAACCGCCGTCCGGGAAGCCGTGGGCGATAAAAAGGGAATCCGCCGTTACGGAAGCTGCATCCTGCCCATGGACGAGGTGCTGATTCTGTGCGCGGTGGACCTGTCCGGCCGTCCCTATTACCGGTCGGACGCTCGGTTTACCGTTTCAAAGCTCGGTGATCTGGATACGGAGATGGTGCAGGAATTCTTCTATGCCGTCTCCTACAGCGCACAGATGAACCTTCATTTCCAGGTGCTGTCCGGCGGCAACAACCATCATATCTGCGAGGGAATGTTCAAAGCCTTCGCCAAGGCGCTGGACATGGCCATATCCTTTGACGAACGGATCACAGACGTATTATCAACGAAAGGCAGTTTATAAGAATGAAAAGAAAATATTTGTTTCCGGTGATGCCTCTGAAAAACAGCATGTCTGGCGGACAGGAGGCTGTAAAGCTGGCAAAATATTACAGCGACAACGGTGCGGACGGCATTCTGATCTTTGACCTGTCGGAGAGAGACGAGGAGCATGAGGCCCATATTCTTCTGCTGAAAGAAATCTGCCGCGCAGCGGAGATTCCGGTGTACGCGGGCGGACACATCCGGAGAACGGAGGATGTGAAGAAGATTCTCTATGCCGGATGCGACAAAGCCATCCTGAATTTCGGCAGGGAGAGCAATGTGGAAATGGCGGAAGAGGTGTCGAAACGCTTCGGAAGTGAGAAGATCGCTTTCAGTCTGTCTGACGAGTCCCAGCTTTCCCGCACTCTGGAAGAGTGGGGGAGCCTCCTTTTGTGGGCTGATTCGGACGGACGATGTCCTTATCAGGGGACGCTGCCGGTCGTCAGCCTGAGCGCGGCGTCGTCGGACG
Organism: uncultured Lachnospiraceae bacterium; assembly: GCA_910584945.1. Lineage (GTDB taxonomy): Bacteria > Bacillota > Clostridia > Lachnospirales > Lachnospiraceae > Hominiventricola. Next base: position 87,491 of record CAJUDY010000004.1, read on the forward strand.
ATGCGGTGATCGACGTACTGTCCAACAAATGGGTAACCGGCATCGCCGCCGCGTATTTTTCCACGGCGACGGCGGATTTTATGGACCTGAAAGGAAAAGCGGCGGCCAGAGGCCTTCGGATGAATCTTCTGGAGAGCAGCTTTGCCTGGAGTGATTTAAAGCCGGGCAGAGACGGGCTGATCCCGGTTGTCGTCCAGGACTATAAGACTTCGGAAGTATTGATGCTGGCATACATGAACGAAGAGGCTTTCGACGCCACGCTTCAGACCGGAAAGATGACGTATTGGAGCCGCAGCAGAAACGAGCTCTGGACAAAAGGAATGACCAGCGGTCATTTTCAATATGTAAAGGCGCTGATGATTGACTGTGACAATGATACCATTCTGGCCAGGGTAAGCCAGGTAGGCACCGCCTGCCACACAGGCAACCGAACCTGCTTCTACCGGGAAATGGTAAGAAAAGAATATCATGACGCCAACCCTTTGAAGGTCTTTGAAAATGTCTATCAGACGATTCTGGATCGGAAGCTTCATCCGAAGGAAGGCTCTTATACCAACTATCTCTTTGACAAAGGGATTGACAAGATTCTGAAAAAGGTGGGCGAGGAAGCGACGGAACTGGTCATCGCCGCCAAGAATTCGGACCCGGAGGAGATCAAGTATGAGTTGTCCGACTTTCTCTATCACGCTATGGTGCTTATGGCGGAACGTGGAGTGACCTGGGAGGACATCACCAGGGAACTGGCCAACCGATAACAGGTATGATTTGAAAAAAAATTCATAGAATGCCAGTAAGGAGACAAGATCACAAGAAGGAGCAGGCTATGGGCGCCTATCGGGAGCAATTATTAAAGGAAAACTATGGAGGAAGAGTCCGGGGATTTACGGCACAGGAAGAGGAGGAGCCTTCCGGTTCCCTCGCGCTGTTTAAACTGAAATTTACCATCAGTCTGATCTTATTCGCCGGATTTGCCTATCTAAGCATTACCGGAGGCAGCTTTTACAACGTGACGGCGGAACAGATTGTACAGGCGGTGACGGAGGAGAACCTTTCCGAGCAGCTTTTGGAACTTGGGTTTTACGAATAAATGTAACTGTTCAGTACCTTCACAGTTACGAATAAATACACAAAAGAGAGCGGGGACAGCTTATGGAACTTTTAGAAAAGCGGATACAAAGCGACGGGATTGTAAAAAAAGGCAGCGTCCTGAAAGTGGATAATTTTCTGAACCATCAGATGGATATTGCGCTTTTTAACGAGATGGGAAAGGAATTCAAAAGGCTGTTCAAAGACCGGCCCATCAACAAGATTCTGACCATTGAAGCGTCGGGCATCGGCATTGCGTGTGTCGCGGCTCAATATTTTCAGGCGCCGGTGGTATTTGCCAAAAAAGCCCAGAGCATCAACATCGACGGAGATGTCTACAGCACCCGGATTGAATCCTTTACCCACAAGCGGGTGTATGATGTGATGGTCTCAAAAAAATATCTGAGACCGGAAGACCACATTTTGATTCTGGATGATTTTCTTGCCAACGGGTGTGCAGTGAACGGACTGATCGAACTGATCGAGAGCGCCGGGGCCACCGTGGAAGGGATCGGAATCGCCATCGAAAAAGGCTGGCAGATCGGCGGGAAGACGCTTCGGGAGAAGGGGTATCAGGTGGAATCTCTGGCCATCGTGGAGCGGATGGATGAACAGACGGGAGAGATCTTCTTCCGTAACTGATTTATTTTGTCTGTTTTCCACGAATTCCAAAGATTTTTTCTTGAAATATTCATCTAAACATGCTATACTAATGCCCGTATTAAAAAAGCGTACAAATGTCTTCGACAGGCGTACATACAGGAGGAAAGACAGAAATGAAAAAACGTGTATTAGCAATGGCTCTTGTTGCGGCAATGGCTGGAACCATGCTGACCGGCTGCGGCGGCGGAAGCGGCAGTGACAGCAACGCGGACAGCAGCAGCGCAGGCAGCGAGAGCACAGGCGCCGAGGCGGAAGCTCCGGCGGCAGACGGCGCAAAAGTAGTGAAGATCGGTGTCTATGAGCCGGCATCCGGTGACAACGGCGCAGGCGGCAAGCAGGAAGTGCTCGGTATGCAGTATGCAAACCAGACCACTCCCACGGTGGAGATCGGCGGCGAAGAGTACAGCGTACAGCTGGAGATCGTGGACAACGAGTCCTCCAACGATAAGGGACCGTCCGCAGCGTCTTCTCTGGTAGGTGCAAACGTATCCGTGGTACTTGGCTCTTATGGTTCCGGCGTATCCATCGCAGGTTCTGACGTATTCAAGGAGGCAGGGATTCCGGCCATCGGCGTTACCTGTACCAATCCTCAGGTGACGGAAGGCAATACCCATTACTTCCGTATCTGTTTCCTGGACCCGTTCCAGGGCACCGTACTGGCAAACTTCGCAAATGAGAACTTCTCCGCGAAGAAAGCATATATTCTGACCAAGCAGGGCGACGATTACTCCACCGGTCTTGGCCATTACTTCAAGGAAGCCTTCACCGGTCTCGGCGGAGAGGTCAAAGAGGATGTGTTCCAGGAAGGCAACAGCGACTTTACTTCTTACATCACCTCCGCAAAGAATGAAGGCGCGGAAGTGTTCTTCGCTCCGGTATCCACCGAGGCGGCGGCGCTGATCATCGAGCAGGCGGCGGCTCAGGGCATGACTATCCCCATGATGGCGGGCGATACCTGGGATTCCAACGTTATCCTGAATGCGGCAAAGGGCAAAGACGTACAGATCTATGTCACCACCTTCTATCAGGAAGGCGGCAACGCAGACTTTGATAACGGCTTCAAAGAGTACATCAATGGCGATTCCACTGCAAAGGCAAATAACGGCGGAGACGATACCATCTCTGCAGTATCTGCCATGGGATATGACGCGTACTATGTCGCGCTGGAAGCTCTGAAAGCAGCCGGCAGCACGGATCCGGCGGCAGTCAATGAAGCGCTCTGGAAGGTCACCTACACAGGTGTATCCGGAAATATCGCGTTTGATGAGGTGAACGGAGACGCGCTCCGTGACACTGCTTATGTAAAATGTGCTAACACCGAGAGCGGTGCATGGGATTTCGTTGCAGAGCAGGGAGTAAACTAAGAGCAGTTTAGGAATGATATTTTGATGGCGGGAGCTCTTATGACTCCCGCCATATACGTTTTTTCATGACTATCGGAGGTTTTTTATGGAATGGATTACGAGAAATCTTCCCTACTTGATGGCAGGGGTTTCCGTGGGAGGGCAGTATGCGCTGATTGCCATCGGATATACCATGGTGTATGGAATCTTAAGGCTGATCAACTTTGCCCACGGTGATATATTTATGGTAGCCGGACTGGTGATGGTCTACGCGGTCACGGCTATGCCGATTTACATAGCAATTCCTTTAATGATTGTGGTGACGGTCCTTTTAGGCTTTCTGGTGGAGCGTGTGGCATATAAGCCTCTTCGCAGCGCGCCCCGTATGTCGATTATGATCTCCGCCATCGGCGTCTCTTATCTGCTGCAGAATATGGCCCTGTATGTCACCGGAGGCCTCTCTCAGCAGTATCCGACGGTCCCCTGGATCAGCGACACGGTGACGGTGCTCGGCGCGACGACTAAGCGAGTGACTCTGATCACCCCGGTTCTGACCATCATTCTGGTGGTGGCGCTGGTGCTTCTGATCAAGAAGACGAAGATCGGTATGGCCATGCGCGCGGCGTCCAGAGATTTTGAGACGTCTCAGCTCATGGGAATCAAGATTAATTCCGTCATCAGCATGACATTTATTATCGGTACGTTTCTGGCGGCAGTGGGAAGTCTTCTGTTCTTCACCAACTACACCGGAGTGACTCCGACGGCGGGCGCCATGCCGGGACTCAAAGCTTTTGTCGCCGCTGTATTCGGAGGGATCGGCTCGATCCCCGGCGCGGTGATCGGCGCATTCATCATCGGTATCTGTGAAAATATTATCAAAGGACTGGGCTGGACAACTTTCTCAGACGCGTTCACCTTCGCCCTTCTGATTGTCATACTGATCGCCAAGCCTACGGGACTCTTCGGCGAAAAAGCGACGGATAAAGTGTAAAGGAGGCGTTGTTTCATGAGTAAAAAAGCAAAGATGACATGGAACGTCGGCCTGATCGCGGCGCTTCTGGCGACGCTCTTTGTCCTGGAGCAGATTCTGCCCTCCGGTTCCATGTTCTTTACCGTATTGAAAAAGGGCGCAATCTATGCGCTGGTGGCTGTGTCCATGAATCTTCTGAATGGCTTTACCGGTCTGTTCTCCTTAGGCCAGGCGGGATTCATGCTGCTTGGCGCCTATGCTTACGCGATTCTGACCATTCCGGTGGAATCGAGAGGAAGCGTCTATCAGTATTTTGACGGCGGCATCATCCAGTTCACGGTACCGGTTCCGGTAGCACTGATCGCCGGCGGTCTTCTGGCGGCGGCCTTCGCTTTCCTGATCGGCCTTCCGGTGCTTCGTCTGAAAAGCGATTATCTGGCCATTGCCACCCTTGGCTTCGCGGAGATCATCCGTGCGGTCTTCCAGTGGGATAAGCTTGGTCCGATCACCAATGGCTCCAATCTTTTAAGAAGTTTTCCTTCTTTCAAATCGGTGCTCTATCCCTTCGTGGTATCCGGCATCTGCATCGCGCTGATCGTGATGCTGATCAATTCTACCTATGGGAGAGCGTTCAAGGCCATCCGGGATGACGAGATCGCGGCGGAGGCCATGGGCATCAATCTGGCCCATCACAAACGTCTGGCTTTTGTCATCAGTTCCTTCTTTGCGGGAGTATCCGGAGGACTGCTTGCCATGTATCAGACGACGATTCAGGCGTCTATGTTCAAGTCGGCCATGACATATGAGATTCTTCTGATCGTGGTCATCGGCGGGATCGGTTCCGTCACGGGAAGCTGCATCAGCTCCTTCCTGTTCATCGCCTGTTCCGAGTGGTGGCTCCGTTTTCTGGATAATGAGAACCTGTACATCGGCGGTTTCCATGTGCCGCTTCTGCGTCCTGGTTTCCGTAAAGTGGTATTTGCCATCGTGATCATGGTGATGGTGCTGTTCTACCGGCAGGGAATTATGGGGACCAGAGAGTTCTCTGTAGAGGGCATCGCCAATTTTTTCAAAAACAAATTCGGCAGAAAAAAAGCGGCAGAGGGAGGTGGCTCCCGTGAGTAAAGAACATGTACTACGAGTGGAGAATGTGACCATGCAGTTCGGCGGCGTCATCGCCGTGGACAATATGAATCTGGAAGTCAACAAAGGGGAGATCGTCTCCCTGATCGGTCCCAACGGCGCCGGCAAGACCACGGCCTTCAATGTGATTACCGGCGTGTACGCGCCCACCAACGGCGCGATCTATTATAAAGATAAGATGATCATCCAGAACTTCCCTCAGGGCAAGATGAAGAAGCTTTATCGGGGAGAAAACGCGGATCAATATACGGGGCAGCATGTGCTCTCCCCTACGCCGGACCGGATCACCCGCCTGGGCATTGCCAGAACTTTTCAAAATATCCGCCTGTTCAAGAGCCAGACGGTATTCGAGAATATTCTGATTGCCAAGCATATGCTTCGCACCAGCAATATTTTTACGGCAACTTTCCGCCTGAACGCAAAGGAAGAACAGCAGATGCGGGAAGAGTCGGAGAAGCTTTTGAAGATTATGGATCTGGAGGACGTGCGGAACGAGTTGGCTACCTCCCTTCCTTATGGAAAGCAGCGGCATCTGGAGATTGCCCGGGCACTGGCCACCAAGCCGGAACTTCTGCTTCTGGATGAGCCGGCGGCAGGTATGAATCCTCAGGAAACGTTGGAGCTTACGCAGTTCATTGGAAGAATCCGGGATGAGTTCGGACTGACGATTTTCATGATCGAACATCATATGGATCTGGTGATGGAGATTTCCGACCGGATCTATGTGCTGGACTTCGGAAAACCCATCGCGGAAGGGGTACCGGAGGAGATCCGCAGCAATCCGCGGGTCATCGAAGCTTATCTGGGAGGTGCGCAGGATGAATAATATTCTGGAAGTTAAGGATCTGAATGTATCCTATGGAGGAATCAAAGCCGTCAAAGAGATCAGTTTCCATGTGCCGAAAGGGGAAGTGGTGACTTTGATCGGCGCCAACGGCGCAGGAAAAAGCTCTACCTTACGTTCCATCGTCGGACTGGTGCGTCCGGAAGGCGGAAGCATTCAGTTCGAAGGAACGGAACTTGCAGGACTGCCCACGGACCAGATTGTCTCCAAGGGGATCACTCTGGTGCCGGAGGGCCGGAGAGTTTTCTCTGATCTGACGGTGCTGGAGAACCTGAAAATCGGCGCCTATATGCGCAAGGATTCGCTGGATGAGGATTTGAACTGGGTGCATGATCTGTTCCCCCGTCTGAAGGAGCGCTCCTGGCAGCTGGCCGGAACCCTGTCCGGAGGAGAACAGCAGATGCTGGCCATCGGACGGGCGCTGATGTCCAAGCCGGAGCTGATCATGATGGATGAACCGTCTCTTGGACTGGCGCCCATTATCGTCCAGGGCGTCTTCGATATCATTAAGGAGATCAACAAGCAGGGCGTGACGATTCTTCTGGTAGAGCAAAACGCGAACATGGCCTTAAAGGCAGCGGATCTGGGCTACGTCATGGAGACCGGACAGATCACTTTAAGTGGAACCGGAAAAGAGCTGGCGGAGAACGAAGAAGTCAAAGCCGCTTATCTTGGCAAGGCAAAAAGCTGATCAGCTCGGCTGCAATCCGATGACATGTTTGACAGACCAAAGTGATTGTGCTACACTTACATTATAAAACCCCTTCAGGGGCGTGGATTTTTCTGGACGTTGTCCACTTTTCGCCACATAGTTACGATTCCGGTAACTGTGTGGTTTTTTTGTGCAGAAAAGGAGGAATGGTAATGGAACAGACATTTATGAAAGAAAAAGGAATTCTCCATCTGGTGCTCGCTATGTCGCTGCCCATGGTACTGTCCATGATGGTCAACGCGCTGTATAATATCATCGACAGTTATTTTGTGGCCAAGATCAGCGAGGACGCTATGACCGCTCTTTCCCTGGTATTTCCGCTGCAGAATCTGATCAACGCGGCGACTATCGGTTTTGGCATCGGTATCAATGCGGCAATCGCCTATTTTCTCGGCGCCGGCGAAGAAGAGAAGGCGCATCGGGCGGCGACCCAGGGGACGTTTTTCAATGCGCTTCATGGACTGATTCTGATGATCCTCTGCATTCTTCTGATTCCGTTGTTTCTTGGACTGTTTACCGAAAATTCTGCTATCGTCGACCTGGGGGTACGATATTCCAGAATTGTGTTTGCTTTTGCCATGATCATCTCCCTGGATCTTTCTCTGGAAAAAGTATTTCAGGCGGTGGGAAAGATGACCGTCTCCATGGTCAGTATGCTGTGCGGCTGTATTGCCAATATTATCCTGGACCCGATTCTGATCTTTGGGTGGGGACCTTTTCCGGCACTGGGGATTGAGGGCGCAGCCATCGCTACCGGGCTTGGACAGGTGCTGACGCTGGTGATTTATCTGTGTTATTATTTCTTCCGGCCTATACCGGTGAAGATTCGTCTGCAGTATTTGAAGCCGGACCCGGAGACCTTAAGACGCCTGTACTCGGTCGGGGTTTCCGCCTCAATGACCCTGTCCCTGCCGTCCCTGATGATTTCCTGTCTGAACGTCATTCTGTCCGGATTTTCTCAGGCGTATGTGCTGGTGCTGGGCGTCTATTATAAGCTGCAGACCTTTCTGTATCTGACGGCTAACGGGATTGTTCAGGGAATCCGGCCTCTGATCGGGTACAATTATGGGGCGAAGCTGTACGACCGGGTGAAGAGCATCTACCGGACTTCCCTGTATCTGATTATCGGGATTATGGCGCTGGGAACGGTATTGTGTCTTCTGATGCCGGAACCGTTGATGGGGCTTTTTACCAACCACCCGGATACGGTATCCGCCGGGGCGGCCGCCCTTCGGATCATCAGTCTCGGCTTTATAGTGTCCTCCGTGTCGGTAACCACCAGCGGAGCGCTGGAAGGGCTGGGTATGGGGACGCCGTCCCTTCTGATTTCTATGTGCCGGTATCTTCTGGTGATGCTTCCGGCAGCGTTTCTTCTGAGTAGAGTATTGGGAGCAAGAGGGGTATGGTATGGATTCCCCGCAGCGGAAGCGGTGACCGCATTGATCTCCGGCGTCTTGTTCTGGCGGGCAACCCGCTTTTCATAAAAAGAAAAGGTGCGAAACTTTCTGGTAAAAACCGGAAGTTCGCACCTTTTTTTAAATGATTCTTTTCCTAAAAGGGATTAAGATAAGACCATGTCAGGTTCCAACAACCGCAGATTACCGGGAAACCGGGTCTGGGCGGTGCCGCCGCCTCTGGCCGGAAGGTATACCGGACTGACAGAGAGGTTTTTCATGATGATTCGGAGGTTCGAATCCTCCACTGTTTTTAGGGAACAGTTTGCTAAGTGGTAAAGCGATCATAACCTTGCTGCAGGTCCATGCAGCTCCAAAACCCAAAAGAAGCACGTTTCCTGCTTTTCCGAAAGCGTTTGCTTTGACCGGAAAAAGGCAGCGGATCTTCGGATACCGGAGACGGCGTCCTTCGGACAGCCTTTTGCCCGCGGGCAAAAGGTCCTCCGCCGCGACGCACCTCCTCAAGAGAATCTCCCCGTTTTTTCGGTGGAAGAGCAGGTACACTTCTTTACACAAACGAGTATCTTTTTAGAAAGGGGAGTAACTATGAAATACATAATCAAAGAGCAGGAATGCGGATATCTGTTGAAAAACGGCGTACTGAAAAAACTACTGTTCGCCGGGAAATACAATTTTTATTCCTGGATGGGATATGAGTTAAAGATCGTGTCCATGATCGGGAAGGTGGATACCGGAAAGTTTCCGGCGGAGCTTCTGATGAAGCATCCGGACTTTGCCTCCCGGGTGGTGCGGGTGCAGATTCCGGACAACTGCATCGGCATGCATCTGGTGGACGGCGTGTACCGTCAGTTCCTGCTGGAAGGAGAGGCGCTCTACTGGAACGTTTATGAGACCAACGAGATCCGGCTGATCGATGTGACCGGCACACAGATCACGGAAGACCAGGTGCCGGGGATGTACCGGCATCTGATTCCCGCCCGGATGTACAAAAAGATCGTCGTCGGCGACGGAGAGACCGGACTTTTGTATATCGACAGCCGTTATGCCGAGCAGCTTGACTGTGGCGTCTACTACTACTGGATCTACGCCCACGAAGTGTCCTGCAAGATCTTCAATCTGAAGATTCAGCAGCTGGACATCTCCGGTCAGGAGATCTTAAGCTCCGACAAGGTGGGCGTCCGTCTGAACATTCTGTGCAGCTATCGAATCACGGACCCGGTATCCCTGGTGCAGAAAATGGAGGGCGCCGGAAAGCTTCTCTACACGAAGATTCAGCTGCTGGCCAGAGAGTATGTGGGGCAGTACCGGCTGGATGAGCTGCTCGCCCAGAAGGAGGCCATCGGAAAATGGCTGTATGAGCAGATGAAAGCGCTGGAGACCGAGTACTGTGTGGAGATCCTGGATGTGGGCATCAAAGACATCATCTTGCCGGGAGAGATTCGGGACATCATGAACACCGTCCTGGTGGCGGAGAAAAAGGCCCAGGCCAACGTCATCATGCGCCGGGAAGAAGTCGCTTCCACCAGAAGTCTTCTGAACACCGCGAAGTTGATGGAAGAGAACCAGATCCTCTATCGGCTGAAAGAACTGGAGTACCTGGAGCGAATCTGCGACAAAGTGGGTTCCATTTCCGTGAGCGGCGGCGGGAACATCCTGGAGCAGCTTATGGGGCTTGCGCTTCCCAAAGAGACAAAGGCGTCTTAGAAGACAGGCGGAGAGATTTAAACAGGTCTCTCCGCCTGTCCCTGGCTTCGGTATTCGGTGGGGGATACCCCCTTCTGTTTTTTGAAAATCCGGCTGAAATACAGTGGATTGTCGTAACCGACGATGGCGCCGATCTCCGTGACGTTGTAGTTGGTCGTCTCAAGGAGGACCTGGGCGTTGGCCATACGCCGTTCCACGAGGTACTGCATGGGGGTGGTATGAGCATATTGCTTGAAATTGCGGATAAACCAGCTGACGCTCATTCCCCTCGACGCGGCGTAAGCTTCGATGTTGATCTCGGTATTATAATGATCATTGAAATACTGCAGGACCTGTTCCATCTCGGCATCCAGATAGGCGTCTTTGCGCCGATGATCTTTTAACAGCTGCCGACGGATCTGAATCAAAAGCTCCAGAAGCAGCAGTGTCAGAAGCTCCGGGTAGCAAGTCTGACAGATCTGCAGTTCCTGAATCATCTGTTTGAAAATCCTTGTATACTCCAGAGAGGTTCCGGTGGAAATGACACGCATATCGTTGGTAATGCCGTAGTGCCGGAGAATATTGGTCACATTGTTCCCTGTAAAATGCACCCAGTAGACTTCCGTCTGATCAGCTCCGTAGTAGATATATCGCTGGGGTTCCTTGGGCCGGTAGAGCACCATCTGTCCGGCGGTCACGACCGTGTCCTGTTCGCTTTTGTCAAAATAAAAGTGCGCTTTTCCGGAGGCGACATACAAAAGCTGAAAATCCCATCTGCCCCTGGGCCGGTGGGTGGGCAGCTTCGGGCGGGTGTACAGGTGATAGGTTCCGCAGCTTCCCACAATCAGCGGTCTGCTCTTATCCTTAAAGTCCACCACAGAACGGTTCAGGTATGCGGAATTGATATACATGAAATATCCCTCCTTTCTCTTCTGACCCTGTGATACCACGGATTGCTTCGCATTTCATGCTCCCGCGTCTCCGTTCCACTACGGTCGGCGCTGAGCAAACATCCACTGGACGTTTAGCGCCCTAAAACACCTCAAATCCGCTCATTTTTCTGTGAAAAATGGCTACTTTTCGGTGTTTTGCGGGTCCCAAGGTCAAAAATCCTCCTGCAAGCTCACTTGTATTGGACTTTTTGACCTTTTGACCCTGGTATCATTGTATCATTTTGTGCATGTTTTGTCTAATGCTGTCTATGGACGAATCCCAATCTGTTCTCTATAATAAAATTACCAATCAACAGTGACGTGAAAAATAGAAAACAGGAGGTTTATTAGTATGATTGTTCCGCGACACTACGAAGACGTAAGCATGCTTCACGAGAACACCATGCCGGCCAGGGCGTACTATGTCCCGGCGTCCGTGCGGATGGATACCCTTGTGGAGCGCCGGGAAGATTCCGACCGGCTGAAGCTTTTGAACGGCGAGTGGAATTTCCGGTATTATGAGAGTATCTATGATTTGGAGGATCTCTTTTACGAGAAGGATTATGACGTCTCTTCCTACGACCGGATTCCAGTGCCGGGGGTATGGCAGACGGCGGGCTATGACCGCCATCAGTATTCGAACATCCGCTATCCGTTCCCCTTTGATCCGCCCTATGTGCCCCAGGACAACCCCTGCGGCGCCTATGTGCATGAATTCGACTTTCACAAAGATCCGACGGCGCCCAAAGTCTATCTGAATTTTGAAGGCGTGGATTCCTGCTTCTATGTGTGGCTGAACGGGACCTATGCGGGCTATAGTCAGGTATCCCACTGCACCAGTGAGTTCGACGTGAGCGATTTGCTGGAGGAGGGCGGGAACCGGCTGGCCGTGCTGGTGCTCAAGTGGTGCGACGGAAGCTATCTGGAGGATCAGGACAAATTCCGGATGAGCGGCATCTTCCGGGATGTCTATCTGCTGAAGCGCCCCGAAAAGGCAGTCCGGGATTACTTTGTGAAGACGAAGATCAGGGAAAAGACGGCGGAAGTGTCGGTGGAGATCGCTTACTTTCAGGAGCCGGTTCCAGTGACGGCGTCCCTCTATGACAAAGACAATCAACTGGCGGACCAGGCCATGTGTCAGGGCAACTGTCTGCATCTGGAGATTCCAGATCCTGTTCTCTGGAACACGGAATCGCCGTATCTCTATACGCTGGTGCTGGATACCGGGTCCGAGGTCATCACGGACCATGTGGGACTGCGCACCATAGACATTCAGGAAAAAGCGGTCCGGCTGAATGGGAAGAAGATCGTCTTCCGGGGCGTCAACCGTCATGATTCCGACCCGGTCACAGGCCCTGCGGTAAATTTGGAACAGATGATGAAAGATCTAACCCTGATGAAACGGCACAACATCAACGCCATCCGGGCCAGCCACTATCCCAATTCCCCGGTTTTCTGCGAGCTGTGCGATAAGTACGGATTTCTGATGGTCGACGAAGCGGACCTGGAAAGCCATGGGCCGGTGGAAATCTATCACCGGGACAACAGCGACGCCAATAAGTTCGACCAGTGGAACCAGTATATCGCCGATGATCCCATGTGGGAGGCATCCATCCTGGACCGGGTGGAGCGGATGGTGGAGCGGGATAAGAACCGTCCCTGTATCGTCATCTGGTCCATGGGGAACGAGAGCGCCTACGGCTGCAATTTCGAAAAAGCGCTCCGATTTACCAAAGAATACGATCCTTCCCGCCTGACTCACTATGAAAGCGCCAGATACAAAAAAAGCGGCGTGCAGTACGACTTTTCCTGCCTCGATCTGTACAGCCGGATGTATCCTTCCTTTGAAGAACTAAAGGAGTATCTGGAAAACGATCCAAAGAAGCCCTGTATTCTCTGTGAGTACTGCCATTCCATGGGCAACGGCCCCGGAGATCTGGAGGATTATTTTGAATTGTTTCAGAAGGAAGCGGTTATGTGCGGGGGTTTTGTCTGGGAATGGTGCGACCATGCCGTCGCCCATGGCTCCACGCCGGAAGGCAGGAAAATCTATCATTACGGCGGAGATCACGGAGAAGAGATTCACGACGGCAACTTCTGTATGGACGGCCTGGTATATCCGGATCGGACGCCCCATACCGGACTTCTGGAATACCGGAACGTCTATCGTCCGGTACGGGTGGTGTCTTTTGATCAGGAGACCGGAAGACTTACCCTTCGAAACTATATGGATTTTACCGATCTGAAAGATTACATCCGGATTTACTACGAGGTAAGCTGCGACGGTATCTGTCGGGATACGGGAATTCTTCCGGACTTTTCCGTGAGACCGGGGGAGACCGGCAGTACCCTGCTTTCCATCCGGGTTCCGGAACGGGGAAAAGCGTATCTGAAGCTCTTCTATCATCGAAGAGAAGCGGAGGCTCTTGTTCCGGCAGAGCAACTGTTGGGATATGAGGAGATTCTTCTTGAGACGGGTGATAACCGGAACCAAGAAGCCTTGAAGCTTCTGCGTCCCGGGGAGGAACGTAAAGGAGATCTGCGTGTGGAGGAAGATGACCGGAGCGTTCGAATCAAAGGGGCGGACTTTACGTATGTATATGAGAAGAGAAGCGGATTATTTTCCAGCATCCAGTATGGGGGAAGAGAATATCTCGACCGGCCCATGGAGTTGAATATCTGGCGCGCGCCCACGGACAACGACATGTATATAAAGAACGAGTGGAAGAGAGCGCAGTATGACAAATCTTACGCCCGGGCGTATGAGACACAGATTCTTCAGACCGATCAGCGTGTGAAGCTGAAAAGCCGTCTCTCGCTGGCCGCGGACACCATACAGCCCATATTGAGAGCGGAGGCGGTCTGGACCTTGGACGCCCGGGGCGGGATCGACGTGACGTTCCAGGTACATCGGGATATGGAGTTCCCGGAGCTTCCAAGATTCGGAATTCGGCTGTTCCTGAATCGGAAACTGGATCAGGTCCGTTACTGCGGTTTGGGACCCTATGAGAGCTATCGGGATAAATGCCGGGCGGCTCTGTACGGTCAGTATGATTCCTCCGTCCAGGGACTGATGGAAGATTATATCCGGCCTCAGGAGAACGGAAGCCATCTGGGCTGCGACTATGTGGAGCTGACAAATGAGGACTTCGGTCTTACCGCCGCGTCCAGGCGTCCTTTCTCGTTCCAGGCGTCCGTCTATCCCCAGGAGGAGCTGGAACGAAAAGCACATAATTATGAGCTCATGCCCTGCGGCAGCACGGTGCTCTGCCTGGACTACGCCCAGAACGGAATCGGCTCCAACAGCTGCGGGCCGCTGGTTTTAAAACAATATCGATTTGACGAGGAGACATTTACCTTTCATATAAAGCTTGTGCCATTTATCAACCACTAACCGAATAACCATCTGCGGGGGAGGGCGTCCCAGCATGCATCAATCCGGAAACGGGCGCCTTTCACCTGCAGAATGTGTATAAAGAAAGGAGCATATTTTATGCAGGAAAAAACGTATTTAAAATGGTACAACAAAGTGGGATATGGTTCCGGAGATATCGCTGGAAATGTGGTATATGCATTCCTGTCCTCCTTTGTAATGATCTATCTGACCAACACGGTGGGATTGAATCCCGGTATTGTGGGCACGCTGATCGCCGCGTCGAAAGTCTTTGACGGTGTCACGGATATTTTCTTCGGGGCGATGATTGACAAGACAAAGACAAGGCTTGGAAAGGCAAGGCCCTGGATGCTCTACGCGTATATCGGCTGCGCAGTTACGCTGGCCGCCATCTTCGCCATCCCGGTGGATCTGGGAAAGACGTCGCAGTATGCCTGGTTCTTTATCGCTTACACGCTGTTAAACGCAGTATTCTACACGGCGAATAACATTGCCTATTCCGCTCTGACCGCTCTGGTGACTAGGAACAGCAAGGAGCGGGTGCAGATGGGGTCTTATCGCTTTATCTTTGCTTTCGGCACCAGCCTTTTGATCCAGTCGGTCACCTTACGGGCGGTTGCCGCCTGCGGCGGCGGAGCAGTGGGCTGGCGTACCGTAGCCATCCTCTACGCGCTGATCGGCCTTCTGGTAAATACGGTCTCTGCTCTGTCTGTGAAAGAACTTTCAGAGGAGGAATTAAATGAAGATTCCGGTGAGAACGTCCAGGCAGCGGAAGAGAAGTACGGCCTTGCGACAGCGGCCAGACTGGTGATCTCCAATAAGTACTATCTGATGATCTGCGGCGTGTACATCCTCCAGCAGGTGTACACCACCATGCTGAACATGGGCATCTATTATATGACCTATGTGCTGAAGAATGAAAACCTGTACGGGGTATTTTCCTGGGCCATCAATATCCCTCTGATCGCGGCGCTGGTCTTTACGCCTACGCTGGTGGCCAGATGGAAGGGCATGTACAAGTTGAACTTAAGGGGTTATATGCTGGGCACCTTCGGCCGGGCCATGGTGGTGGCGGCAGGATATCTTGGAAGCATTCCGCTGATGCTTCTCTTCACCGGCGTGGCGGCTCTTGGTCAGGGCCCCTGGCAGGGAGATATGAACGCGGTCATCGCTTCCTGTTCGGAGTATACCTATCTGACGAAGCATAAACGGGTGGACGGAACCATGTACTCCTGTACGTCCCTCGGCGTCAAACTGGGCGGAGGACTGGGAACCGCGGTTGCGGGCCTGATGCTGGCCGCCAGCGGATTCGACGGCAGTCTGGCCGTGCAGCCGGAATCCTGTATGCAGATGCTCTACCTGATGTATCTTTGGATTCCGCTGTTCATCAGCCTCCTGATCACTTTTGTGCTCTCGAAGATGAACGTGGAAGGGGCCAACGCAGAACTGAAGGCACAGCAGGCTTTCCAGGAAGCACCCGGAGGAAGAAATTTTTAGACAGTCCAGGAATTAGATGGAAACGTATTTGTGATCAGGCGGTTGTCAGGCTATGATCTGTAATTTCGAACGTCGGAAATCTGCGAAAGCTACTTGAAAAATCTGATCATCTGTGTTATCTTTTAAGTCAAATACAGGTATCTGCGCCAACAGATACCTGTCAGTGAGAGCTGCCGTTTGACGGTTAGCCCCATCAAAGTAAAGCAAAATAGCTGCTTACCTGGGTGAGGATGGGCGGCTATTTTTGCGTCTTATTTATATCTTTGCCAAAGGTATATCCGACTCCAAAGCAGGTTAAGCCGAAGCTCAGCACTGCAATTAGTCCTAAAATATCCATGGCTCAGCCCTCCTTTCCAAAAAAACGTCACAATTTGACATCTATGTAATCGGAGATTTCAGTCCCTCCGTAGAGGGCTGACCGCCTGCCATCATTGGCAGCACTAAACTAATTCTATCACAGTTTTCCATGGTTTTCAACAAATTTCAGCAGATACAGCGGTATTTCTTATGCCGCAGGAGGTAATCCCATGATCTTAAGCGCCAGCCGCCGCACGGACATTCCGGCCTTTTATTCGGAATGGTTTTTTCATAGAATCAAGGAAGGATATCTGGACGTCCGGAATCCCATGAATCCCCATCAGATCAGCAGAATCGAGCTTTCGCCCCGGGTGGTGGACTGCATCGTATTCTGGACGAAAAATCCAGGGCCCATGCTGGACCGGCTGGAGGAACTGCGGGATTATACTTATTATTTTCAGTTTACGCTGACCGGATATGGAAGGGATATGGAGCCAAATCTCCCGGACAAGGAAAAAGTGATGATTCCTTTGTTCCGGGAGCTGGCATCGCGTCTTGGAAAGGAGCGGGTGATCTGGAGATACGACCCGATTCTCTTTTCCCCGAAGTATTCCATTGATGCTCATTTGAAAATCTTTGAGAAATATTCCAGGCTGCTGTGCGGCTGTACGGAGAAGTGCGTGATCAGCTTTCTTGATCTCTACGCGAAAAATAAGCGGAGTATGGAGGCTGCTGGCTACAGAGATCTCCGTTCGGAAGAGCTGCAGCTCTTTGCGGAGCAGATCGCCGGGATGGCCCGTGCAAACGGAATGGTGATGGCGGCCTGCTCAGAAGAAATAGATCTGAAGGCCTGCGGGATCGTTCCCAATCGCTGTGTGGACCAGGAGTTGATCGAGCGGCTCACCGGGTACCGGATCAAAGCCGGAAAAGATAAGGGACAGAGGCCGGCCTGCGGGTGTATCGAGAGCGTGGAGATCGGGGCCTACGATACCTGCAGGAACGGATGCAAGTACTGCTATGCGAATCTCAATCCGGCGGCTGTTCGGTATCACCTCAATCTCTATGATCCCCGGTCGCCCCTGCTGTGCAGCGAACCGGTCGGCCCCCGGGACAAGGTGACAAGACGAAAGGCGGTCTCACTGAAAGGAGAGCCCCTGAACGGGCCGCGGCAGATGAGCTTATTTGAATCTTAAAATTTTGAAGAGATATCTGAGGACAGTTGTTAAACTGACTACAGAATGTTATACTGTCGATATATTCAGCGAGACAAGAAAACTCATCGTTTAGCAGGAGGCTACCTATGAATCTGAAAGAAGACGGACTGTCCCGGATCATCACCGGCGCCCTTTGCGCTCTGAATCTGACAGAAGCGAATCAGGCGCTTGCCGAACAGTATCTGGAACCGGAAGAAGCAGACCCGGCGCTTCTTCTTAAGGCGGAACATCAGGACTTTTCAAAACTTTCCGGTCTGGCCCGGGAGGCGTGTCTGACCTGGTGCAAGGAGTTACGGGAATGGGCGGGAGCAGAAGGACTTCTGGCCCGTTATGTGCGCTTTGCGGCGGCGGTGGGAGGATCTTCCGCCTGTCACGTACTGGTGAGCCGCAGAGATCTGTCCTGGCTTTCCGGGCAGCTTACCAAAGAACAGACCGCCGCCTTCCGGGCGGAGCTCTATGCCCACGAGACCGATACCCTGCAGCAGGGATGCCTAAGCGCCCTGTACAGTATGGGGAACAAGGCCCCGGAAGTGCTTCTTGGAGCCATGGAGCTCTGCCGGGGCCAGGACGATGCTTCGAAAATACTGCTGGCCGGTACGTATCTGTACTGCGTGAGCCTCAAAGGTGCGGATGCAGAGCAGACGGCCTCCGACCTTTTGCAGCGGCTTCTTCGGCGGCTGCCGGAGCTCTTTGGCGGGAAGGTATTTTCAGACCCGGAGCTCTTGAGACTTCAGGATTTTGTCTGCAATTCCAGCGGAGACGAGCCCGTGGGGACGGATCTTCGGATGCTCTTAAGGGGGAAGCAGTGCTCAGAATATTTGTTTGCGCTGCTTAGCGGCTGCGCATATCTGGCGCTTGATCATGGAATTTTTTTCAAAAATTTTCTCCGGCTGATGGCGGCTGTGGATATGGAGACGGGAAGGAACCGTCTTCTTCCGGTCTGCCGCTATATGGCGGACCGGGACTGGTTCTTTGGTCACATCGATTTTCTTTTGCACAGGCTTTCGCTTCCTCCCGCCCTGTGGATCAACTGGAGCTTTCAGACCCGGGAGGAGTGCGTCTGGCAGCTTATGGTAAAAGAACATCCGAATGCGGTAAAAGAAGCCGCCGAAGGTCTGGAGCTGTGGTACTACGAGCAGTTTCTGGAACGGGTGCAGCGGCTGAATCCGGCGCTGGCAAAAGAGATGTTCTGTCTGGAGCGCTATCGGCAGAAGGCGGCGGAGGAGCTTACGACCAACTTTGAGTCGGAAAAGGAGACGGCCAGAAGGTATTTTCTGGAGGAGATTTCCATAGAAGAGATTCTTCCCTTTGTCAAAGGGTGGAGAAAGGACAGCAGCGGTTATTACGGCAATAAAATGACCCGTCTGGAACGCCTGCGCCAGATCCCGGAACTGAAAAAGATGTACCAAAGAGCCGTGGTCATGGAAGGACTTCTGGCTCGCGGCACCTGGTTTACCAACTACATGTTCATCCCGGACGGAGAACGGAACCGGGCCAGGGTTCTGTTCGTAAAAGAACTGGATTTCCTGTTCGACCTGCTGAACCAGGAGCAGACGCCGGTGTTCTGGCAGCTGGACATGCTCTCCTGTATCCACAAAAGCCTCTATGAGCCGGAGCGGCAGGAAGCCTTTGTGGCAGAGTGCGTCAAGGCGCTGGATGCGAGAATCGGATCGTGGGGAGAGGACTATCGGAAAGCGGCGGAAAAAGCCTCCGCAGTCACGCGGATCTGCTGTATCCGGACCATGGATTTACACTCGGAAGAATACAAAGACTCTCTGTTGGCCTGCGCCTCGGACAGTTCCAAACAGGTAAGGCAGGTGCTCCTTGACCTCTACTGCAGCCACAGAGCGTGGGAGGAGGAAATTAAGTCCATGCTTGGGGCCAAAAAGCAGAAGGCCCGCCAGATGGCCGTGGAGGTGCTGAAGGAGTGGGGCGTGGACGCCTACCAGACCGAACTGAAGCAACTGCTGGAAAAGGAAAAAAGCGGGACCTTTGCGGAATATTTAAAAAAGCTTCTGAATGCCCGGGAACAGGAGGCTGATCTGGATCGGTTTGCGGCAGAACTTCTAAAGGGCAATCGTCGTCAGAAGGTCCTGTGGGCGTTTGCAGAGCCATTTCCTCCAGTACATACGGAAGACGGCAAAGAGATATCCGAAGAATATCTGCAGGCGATTCTGTCCTGCTATGTGTCCGGAACCCCAGAGCCTGCGAAAAAGCTGACCGAACCGCTTCATAAAGCGGAGCTTTCCGCATGCATGGTGGAACTGTTCCATAGATGGATGGCGGACGGAGCGGAGGCGAAGAAAAAATGGGTGCTGTACGCCGCGTCCAACCATGGCGGGGAAGCGATCGTTCCTCTTCTGTATCAGCAGATCCAGGAACTGCCTGGCAGGTCAAGGGGAGCCATGGCCGTGGAAGCCGTGCACGCCCTGGCACAGAACGGAAGTTCTTCCGCCCTTCTTCTGGTGGATCAGATTTCCAGAAAGTTCCGCTACCGCCAGATACAAAAGGCAGCGGCGGAGGCGCTCACCTATGCCGCCAGGACTCTGGGGATCAGCCGGGAAGAGCTGGAAGACCGGATCGTGCCGGACCTTGGCTTTGATGAGCGGATGGAACGACGCTTCGACTATGGTCCCCGGCAGTTTACCGTCCGTCTGACGCCAGCTCTGGAGTTGGAGGTCTGCGGGGAAGCGGGAAAACGTATGAAAAATCTGCCGTCTCCCGGAAAGCAGGATGACCAGGAGAAGGCAGCGGCGGCACGTCTTGCATTTCAGCAGATGAAAAAGCAGTTAAAGACCGTGACCGCGGGGCAGAAGCTGCGTCTGGAACAGGCGCTGGCCGTCGGAAGATTCTGGAGTCCGGAGGGCTGGACCAGTCTGTTTGTCAAGAATCCGGTTATGCACTCTTTTGCCATAGGGTTGATCTGGGGCGTCTATGAAAGCGGCACGCTCGAGCAGACATTCCGGTATATGGAGGACGGCTCCTTCAATACCGTGGAAGAAGAGCCTTATACGCTTCCGGAGAAAAAGCAGATCGGTCTTGTACACCCGGTGGAACTGTCTGAGGAAGAGCGGGAAGCGTGGAAGGAGCAGCTTCTGGATTATGAGATCACCCAGCCCTTCGAGCAGCTGTCCCGCCCGGTCTACGAATGCGGGCTGGAAGAGGCGGCCGAGACGGAAATGGCGCGTTTTCAGGGATGGAAGCTCAACGGACTGTCCCTTGCCGGGAAGCTGACCTCCTTTGGGTGGAACAAAGGACCGGTGGGAGACGGAGGGGCGTACCGCACCTTTTACCGGGAAGATCCGGAGGCATTTGTGGAGCTTACCTTCTCCGGCTGCGGGATCGCCTATGAAAATATGGAAGTGGAGATCTACGAGGCGGTGTTCTATGAGCCGGGAAAGAAGCCGGGGCCGGGAGGAAAAGCAGAGAAACTTTTTCTGGGAGAGTTGTCCTCCCGGTATTTCAGCGAGATCGTCCTGCAGCTGACCCGAGCCTCCGCGTCGGCGTCCAAAGAATAAGAGGAGAAAGGAAGGAACACTATGATCCACCAAGATCCAAAAGAAGACCTCATCCGGCAGAATTTTTTAAAAGCGGTCGGAATGTCCAGGGAAAACCGCTGCCTGGCAGACCGCTATCTGAATATGGATGCTCCGGAGGATGCATCCCTCCTTTCACAGGCGGAGCATCAGTGCCTGGATCTGCCCCGGTCCATGTCCTGGATGGGAAGAGAATATTATCCGGGATGGCTTAAGAAGAAAAAGCGGACCGAAGAGCTGGGGCGTTATATCCGGCTGATCGTGGCCGTGGGCGGCGCGTCCGCGTGGAATCTGATCGAAACAGAGGAATCCTTCGCAGAGTTCTCCGATCTGGAATCCTCTCTTTCTTATCTGAGCGGGGAAGAATCCGAGGGACAGAAGACGGCGCTTCGGGCCGGCATGTGCTTCGCCCTTCTGTCCAGGAGGCAGCCGGAGGCGGCAAAGAGCCTGTGCGCGTCGGGAGCGGAGCATCCGGAGATTTTCAGGGAGGCCATGAAGTATTGTTATTCCGCCTCCGGAAGCGGAAGCTTGGACTTTCCCTGGATGCTTCTGGCAGCCATGTACCTTCATCACCAAAGTCCGGGGACGGCGCCAGAGATCACGAAGAAGCTGGAAGGCAGACTGGTCGACGGACTTTCGAACCTGGCCGCTTTTGAGCGGCGGGAGCTGAACTCGCTCCAGGAATACGTCCGGACGGCTCAGAAGGATACGCCTTTCCCTCGCCGCATTCTGTCCATCCTAAGCCAGCGCAGAGCAGAACTGAATACTGCCTTTTTGTCCGGCTGCGCCTTTCTTGCTCTGCGTCACTCCCTTCGCTTTGAGATCGTGCTTCGGCTGTTGGTCGCATGTGATTTTCGATACGCAGGGAGAAGCCAGACCTTGCAAACCTGTATGGAAATCGTGGAGGAAGACTGGTTTGACGCCCGCATGGAAGAGATCGAGGAGATGCTGCCGGTTCTGGATGAAGTTTATATTCTGTGGTGTCTGGAGCACGGATATGAAAAGGCGGCGGAGCGTATGGCCGTCAGATCCCCCGACGGAATCCGGGAGGCGGCGAAAAAGGCGGAGTCCGGTCTGTATCAGAAGCTGATGGAGACCGTAGAGCGGGCCAATCCGGATCTGTACGAAGAGCTCCATGCTTCCGGACAGGAAATCTACCGGGAGAAGCTCGTATCAGAGCTGACGTCCAGAGTGTACCCGGGAAAAGCGAAGGCGAAGGAATATCTTCTCGGAATCTGTCCGGTGGAGGACCTTGAAGAATACCTACCGGAGTGGGGCAATGATTTTTACAATGAGAAAGAGAACTACCAGAAGCTGACCGCTTTAAAGACGCAGGAGCCGTCCCTGTACCGCAGAGGCGTCGTTCTGGAAGCGCTTCGGAAGATGACCGCATTTTTCGCCCATCATCCGATTTTTGAGACGGAGGAAACCTGGTCGGGTGGAGAAGGATTTCTGCTGGATATGCGACAGCTGGAAGTGGTGCTTGAGATTTTTGAAGAAGAAAAGGTGTCGATCCGCTATCAGATGGAAGCCCTGGGCGGTATGGGAGACAGCCTGGACAACCGAAAGAAAAGAGCCATATACTTTGAGCAGTGTGCGGAGGCGTTCGTCGAGTATACGAAGGAGCGGGAGGACGGAGTGGCGGAGACGATGCAAAAAGGAAGTGCGTCCGCCTGCTGCCTGTGTCTTAAGGTGCTGTCCCGATGGGGAGCCGGAGCTTACAAGGATCTGCTCCTGTCCTGCGTGTCCGCAGCCAATAAAAAGGTACGCGCGCAGCTTCTGGAGATCTGCCGGGAGCATCGGGAATGGCTGCCGGACGTCTTAAAGCTTTTCGAATCAAAAAAGCTGAAAGAGCGGGAGTTCGCCTTGCTGCTTCTGGATGAATGGGGAGAGCCTTCCAGCCTGGAGGCGGTCAAAGCCGCCCTCGACAAAGAGAAGAATCCGAAGCTTCGTTCCTCCCTTCAGACCCTGCTGGAGGAGCTTGCACAGGAGGCGGAGGACACAAAGAACGGTTCCTCCGTCCGCGAACAGCGGATCGAGGAGCGGCTGGCTTCTGAGATCTACCGGGGAAGCAGAAAGAAGAAGGTGGAGTGGGTGACCGGTACGGACCTGCCGCCGGTGCACCGACGCGATCAGGGAATCGTCCAGCCGGAATACCTTCTTGCGATCCTGACCGTCTATGCGGATATGGAGTTCCTGGGCGTCCATCCGGATGCGAAAAGGCTGGCGGCGCCCCTTGATCAGGAGGAGCTTTCGCTCTATATGCAGACCCTGTATGAGGGCTGGCTGTCCGCCGGGGCGGAGGCGAAGAAGCGGTGGGTGCTCTACGCGGTATCCATCCACGGGGGTGCGCGGATGGTCCCGGTTCTCCATCGTCAGATCCAGGAATGGGCGGAACATCAGCGGGGAGCCATGGCGGCAGAGACCGTGCGTGCCCTAGTCTTAAGCGGAAGTACGGAAGCGCTGCTTCTGACGGACCAGATGTCGAGAAAGTGCAAGTTCCGACAAATCCGAAACGCCGCAAAGGAAGCTCTGTCCGACGCCGCTAAGGCACTTGGCATCCCAAGAGAAGAGCTGGAAGACCGTCTGGTGCCCGATCTGGGCTTCGACGGGCAGATGGAGCAGGTCTATGATTACGGCTCCCGTCGCTTCACCGTCCGTCTGGAACCCGGGATGCAGCTTGTCATCCGCGACGAAAAAGGAAAGACGCTGAAAAATCTGCCTGTTCCCGGAAAACAGGATGATCCCGAAAAAGCGGCTCTGTCCTCCGCTGCCTTCAAGCAGATGAAAAAGCAGTTAAGAGAAGTGTTCGTAAGCCAGAAGCTCCGCCTGGAGCAGGCCCTTTCCTCCGGCCGCTTCTGGGAGGCGGAGAAGTGGCGGGAACTGTTTGTAAAAAATCCGGTCATGCGGTCCTTTGCCGAGGGCCTGATCTGGGGCGTCTACGAAGGAAGGGAGTTAAAAGAGACGTTCCGGTACATGGAAGACGGAAGCTTCAACACGTCGGAGGAAGAGCCCTATGCCTTCCCGGCGTTCGGCCAGATCGGACTGGTACACCCGTTGGAGCTTTCAGAAGAAAAAAATCTCTCCTGGAAGGAGCAGTTATCGGACTATGAGATCACTCAGCCCCTGGAACAGCTGAAGCGTCCCGTCTTCCGGGTCACGGAAGAGGAAAAGGGGGAAACGGCGCTCCTTCGCTTTGCGGGCAGCACGCTTCACGGGCTGTCTTTGTCCGGAGGACTCTTAAAGCTTGGGTGGTTCCGGGGTCGGATTCTGGACGCAGGATTTTTCGAAAACTTTTACCGCCGGGATGAGGGATTCGGCGCAGAGCTTACCTTTTCCGGGAGCTCGGTGGGATACGAGTACGAGGAAGTGACGCTTAAGAACCTGTACTTCTATCGCATCCAGCCGAACAGGACGGACGGCGGAACTTCTGATATTTTTCAGGAGGAGAACCGCTGCGCGCTTAAGGATGTAGAGGCGCGGTATTTCAGCGAAGTGGTCCTGCAAATCACGAAAGTGGCGGGAACCCCTTCAGATAGGAAAGAATAGACGAAAGGTCTCGGGTACCGGAATGACAGGCGCTGTCCTGGCACAGATAATAGACCGCGCCCTGTTCCGGCAGGAGATAGGAAGCGGTAAAGGGCGCCAGGCGGCCAAGCTGCTGTCGGTTTTCGGGGGTGAGCAGCAGTACGTTCAGTCCCGGGAACACATGTTCGCGAAGAAGATTGTCTAATTCCTCCGGAACCCGATGTTCCGCGCAGGCGCAGAGAAGCTGGGCGTTAGGATAGAGCTTCTGGAACATGGAAAGAAGTCCGAAGGAATGTCCGGAGGGAAACGCGTCGGCCGTCCCAGCCAGATACCGGATCATCCGGGTCTCTTCTTCTTTCCAGCAGATCTCTCCGGTCAGGGCGTCCAGGAGGGCGAACACCAGTCCGGCCACCGAATTGCCCGAAGGGAGCGCGCCGTCCCAGGTTTCCTTGGGGCGGCTGATCAGCCTCTTTACGTCGCTGGCATACAGATAGAATCCGCCCTGCTCTTCGTCAGAGAACCACCGGAGCATCTGCCGGGCGGTTTTGATGGCCATTTCCAGATCGTCTGCATGAAAGTCAGCCTGATAGAGTTCCAAAAGGGCCCAGGCATAGTAGGCGTAGTCCTCCAGATTCCCTGGATGGGCCGCCTCGCCGTCCCGATATCTTACATACAGCCGCCCTTCCTGATCCGTCAGACGGGACGCAAGAAACTGCTGAGCCTTTCTTGCCGCCTGAAGCCAGGCAGGCTCCCCGCAGACAAAAGCCGCTTTCGCAAGGGCCGCGATCATCAGACTGTTCCAGGCCGTCAGAATTTTGTCGTCTTTGTGGAGAGAGGTGCGCGAAAGGCGGTAGCGATATAACAGCTCACACCATTTTTCCGTTTGTTCCGTCTTCCACCCCTTTTGTCCGATCCGGTTGGGGATATTCTTCCCTTCAAAATTTCCTTTTTCGGTAATATCATATCTGCGGCAGAACGCTGCCCCGTCTTCTTTTCCAAGGACGGAGCAGACTTCCTTTGGCGTCAGGACATAATATTTCCCCTCCACGCCGTCGCTGTCCGCGTCCTGTCCGCAGTAAAATCCGCCCTCCGGATCGGTCAGTTCCCGAAGTACATAGGAGACGGTCTCTTTGACTACCGAAAGAAAGAGCGGCTGCCTCGTGATCTGCCAGGCTTCCGCGTAGACATAGATCAGCAGGGCGTTGTCATAGAGCATTTTTTCAAAATGCGGAACCAGCCACCGCTCGTCGGTAGAATAGCGGGAGAAGCCGCCGCCGATCTGGTCGTAGATACCGCCCTTCGCCATGCATTCCAGTGTTTTCTCCGCGGCTGCCAGCGCTTTTTGGTCCTGTTCCAGGGCTGCGTAGCGGATCAGAAAGAGAAGGTTGTGGGGCGTCGGGAACTTGGGAGCCTGCCCGAAGCCGCCCCACCGGGAGTCAAAAGTCCCTAAAAGTTCTCCGGCTCCCCGGCGGACCAGTTCTCTGGAAGGCTCTAAAGGGGACGCGTCCTTTGACGCCTGAAGCCAGGACTGTACTTTTGTGCCTGTCTGATATAGTTGTTCTCTCTGATCCAGCCAGAGGGTCTCCACCTGTGTCAGCAGTTCCATAAGCCCCAGATGTCCGTAGCGGGAATGTTTCGGAAGATAAGTGCCGGCGTAGAAGGGGTGCTGCTCCGCCGTCATCAGGATGGTCAGGGGCCATCCGCCGGACCCGGTCATGGCCTGACAGACAGACATGTAGACGGCATCCACCTCCGGGCGCTCCTCCCGGTCCACTTTGATGGAGACAAATGAGCGGTTCAGAATCTGAGCCACCTCCTCATCCTTGAAGGACTCATGGGCCATCACGTGGCACCAGTGGCAGGTGGAGTAGCCGATGCTTAAGAAGACGGGTTTGTCTTCCTTTTTGGCGGTTTCAAAGGCCTGATCGCACCAGGGATACCAGTGGACCGGATTGTCCGCATGCTGCAGAAGGTAGGGGGATTTTTGGTTTTTTAAGTGATTGGACATGGGAGGGTTCCTTTCTTGTCGCTGCAATTTTTACCTTTATTATAAACCCGCCGGACGGTTTTTATCATGGATTTTTTTCAAACAAAATGATATGATAATCACAACATTTTTCCGCCCTTTCGCGACAGTCTGCTTTCTGCAGATATAAAGAGGAGCGATAGGTAACAAGGAGAGGTTTTGCGAATAAAGGAGGATGCTTGATGATCAAGATCGCAATCTGTGACGACGAACCGGTGATGTGCGAGCAGCTGGAGCGAATGATCGCTTTCAGGCTGGAGCAGTGGGGGGAGGCTTTCCAGGTCACCCGCTATATCAATGCAGTGCAGTTTTTGCACGGGCCCATGGACTATGATCTGATTTTTCTGGATATTCAGATGCCGCATCTTGGCGGAATCGAGCTGGCGAAGCAGCTTCGGGAAAAGGCGTTTGAGGGGGTGCTGATCTTTGTGACCGTACTGACCGAGTGCATGCTGGACGCCTTCGAGGTGGAGGCCATGGACTATCTGTGCAAACCGGTGGACGAGCTTCGCCTGGAGCGGGCGCTTGGGCGGAGCCTTAAGCGTCTGCATCAGAAGGAGGAGCGTTCCCTGTCGATCCGGACCATGAACTGGTGCCGGAAGATCAAGCTTCGGGAGATCTATTACTGCGAGGTGGTCAACCGGAAGATTTATCTGCATACCAGAGACGGCGTGCTGGAATACTATGGAAAGATCAAAGAAGTGGAACAGCAGACCGCCCCGGAGCTGATCCGGTGCCATCGAAGTTACCTGGTCAACCCGGAGCATCTGTCCGAATACCGGGACGGACAGGCGGTCCTGACCAACGGGGAACAGGTGCCGGTATCCAAGAACTGCCGTGCCCTGTTTATGAAAAAAATGATGGAATATATAGGAAGGAGCGAAGCATGATGGAGTGGCTTGGCGGATATCTTTCGGTGCATTTTCAATGGTATATGATTCTCCCGGTGTTGTTGTCGTATGTGGTGCTGCCGCTTACGGCCTTTTTCTTTTTCTGCCGGTACTGTATGGTTCCCTTTCGATGGTTTCCGGGGATCTTCTATACGAGTCTGTCCGCCGTTCTATATGTCCTGGAGATCCGATATCATCTGCAGGGAAGTATGGGACTGATCGCAGAAATTCTGCTTCTCTCCCTGTGCGGCTGTATGTTGATCAGACGAAAATGGATGGAATCTCTGACCATGTCGGTTCTGATTCTGGCGATCATAAGCGTCAGCAATGGGCTTACCGGCTGGATCGGGTATCAGCTGATCCTGCCGGTGATATTGAAATATCAAATCTTTGTGCTCCCTTCGGACACGGTACGGGAGTGTCTCCGGCTTTTCCTGGTATGCGGTCTGTCTGTTTTTAACCTGCATCATTTCCGGCAGGGCATCCTGAGCACCAGCCGCCAGACACTGATCTATCTGACCATTCCCGTCTTTTTTATTTCCCTGGTGGTCCGGATCATACAGACTTTGTTTTACGGAGACGAGTTTCAGGTGGACGCTCTGACCGGAGAGGTTGTGGTCCGGTGGAAAGTCAACCATGGAGAACTTCTGCTGCTGCAGCTTTTCGCCTGTATCTGCCTGCTGGTGACGCTGTCGGCCTGCCAGAAGATTCTTGAGACCTTAAAGGCGGAACAAAAAGTCCGCATGCTGGAACAGCAGGCGGCAGAGCAGGAGCGGCATATGCAGGAAGCCCTTCTCAGAGATCGGAAGACCCGGGCGTTCCGCCATGATATCAAGAATCATCTGACCGTGCTGACCGAACTTTTGAAGGCCGGGCAGACGGACCGGGCCTGCGATTATCTTTCGAATCTAGACCAGGCGGCGGCAGAACTGTCCAGTCAGGTACACACCGGCAACGGGGCGGTAGACGCGCTGCTTGGAAGCAAGCTTTCCATGGCGGAGCAGCAAAGAATCGACGTCCGGTGCGAGCTGATGATCCCGGATTTCAGCCGGATCGGGGACGTGGACTGGTGCGTGCTTTTGTCCAACGCCCTGGACAATGCCGTCACGGCCTGTCAGGAGGTACCGGAAGAAGATCGTTTTCTTCGGATGAGCAGCCGCAGTAAAGGAAACTTTTATCTTTTGACCATTGAAAACAGCTGCAGCAGGGAACTTCGGGACGTGCCGGCAGACGGGATCGGGCTTACCAATATCAGAGCCGTCGTCGGCAGATACGGCGGAACCGTGGAAAATGCCATCTCAAAAGGCACTTATCGGCTGCGGCTGCTTTTTGGCGATTTATATGAAAAAAATTGATTTTATTGTCACCTTTCCGGTTCCTGATTTGTTTTTTATATGAGGAGAGAAGGGTTATTGATTACAAGTGACTATGAGGGTACTGAACAGTTACGGTCAAAAAGTGAGCGATAACAGAGAAGAACGATGCAGCCTTACGATCAAGCATACAAAGATGTAGAAAAAATTTTTCTTCGGTACGGTCCCATGCTTTACCGGGTCGCCGTCGTCATGCTGGGCAACTGTCATGACGCGGAGGACATGGTGCAGGATGTGCTGATTCGATATATGGAGCACAAAAAAGACTTTCGGGATGAGACCCATGAGAAAGCCTGGCTGATCCGGGTGACGGTGAATCTGTGCAAAACCCGCCTTTTATTTACCAGAAAGCATCCGCAGATCGAGCTTTCCGAACTGACCGCGTACAGCCGGAACGAGGAAGAGGGGCATTTGATGGAAGGTCTGTTAAAACTTAGCCAGACCTATCGGACGGTGCTGCTTCTTTACTATGTCATGGGGTACAGTATCCGGGAGACTGCGCAGATTCTGTATACTACGGAGAGTGCGGTGAAGAAGCGGTTGGAGCGGGGACGAAAAAAGTTCCGGGAGATCATGGAACAGGAAGGAGTGTGAGATCGGGATGGAAGAGCGCTTAAGACAGGCGGTGGAACGGATCACACTGACGGAGGAAGCCGACAGGAGAATTCTGGATCTGGAAAGAAAAGTAAAGGAACGGCATCAGAGGAGAAGAACCATCCGAAAAGGGGTGACGGCGGCGTGCATGGGATGTCTGCTGGTGCTGGGACTTTCCTTTTTTCCGAAAGGGTCCGGCCAGACGCCGGAGTGGAAGATCACAGCCTACGCCAGGGAGGCGGACGAGATTCAGTGGATCTCGCTGGAACCCGGGGCGAAGGTGCTTCTGGAACCGATTCCAGGAAGAGATCGATATGTCATGAAGATGGATCTGCCGGAGCATTATTATTATGAAAAGCAGTCGATTACTCTGGGGCAGGACACGATTTATTTTTCGAAAAAGGAGATTCACTGGTATCCCTGCAAGGAGGACACCGGATTGCCGGATGTGATGACTGCCTCCATGTATATCAAGATCCTGGATGAGAACCGGGAGGAAGTGGACCGGGTGATTCTGGAGATGACCCGGGAGTATGACAACTGTTATGTACAGATCAAAAAAACAGCATCTGACTGAAAGCAGCCTTGGAAGAATTTTACGGAACGAAGTAAGGGCGGATGCGGAATTTAAACAGGAGGAGCTGTAAGATGTGTCTTCTTCCAATGACCCTGAGAAATTTGAAGCGATGCGGCTTTCGGAGCGTGCTGTGTATCCTGATCTGCACATTTGCCACGCTGCTTCTGCATTTTTATCTGGGAAATATTGCGGATCTTGGCCGGACGCTGGAAAAGCTGCCGGAAGCAATTGAAGTATCCGCAAAAATCTGTAATCTGGACGGCAGTATGGATCAGGGTCTGAAAATTGAAGCAGAACTGGTGTGTGATCTTCTGAAATCCGACCATGTGGCGGAGCCGATAGTGACGGTACAGCTGCTGGCGGGCTTCGGCTTCTTTTCCCAGGAGGAATGGCAGACCCGTCTGACCTTACAGACCAGAGGGGTGAACAGTCTGTCCGGAGCGGGATTAAAGCCGGAAAACCTGACGTTTTGCGAGGGAGTCTCTCCGGACTTTCTTTCGTCAGAGGAACCTATGTGCCTGCTGGATCGCTCGGTGATGGAGAAAAACGGCTATAAGATCGGGGATATGGTTCTTCTCACGATCTATTACTATCGCTACGGAGACTATCATCAGGTCTTCTGTGAGCCATTGGAACAGTGCGAGTATAAGATCGCTGGTACCGTGGATACGCCGGGCAGTACGGACGGGGTATATCCGGAGCTGATCCTGCCCATCCAGGCGGTGGAGAACAGCTATCAAAAAGCCGGCATTCCCTTTCTGGCGGATTCTTTTTCCTTCCGGGTAAAAAATCCGCTGGAGCTTAACGACTTTAAGGATGAGATGCACCGCCTGGAACTGCTTCCGGTGTCCGCAGGATCGGAGCTTCATTATGAAGGAAACGCGCTGGTGGTGGAGGATGAGACGTTCATCAAAACGGCAGAGCGGATCGAGGAGAACCTGACGCTGCTGCGGGGATTTTTCCCTCTGATCGCCGTCATCACGGCGGGAGTTGGATATCTGACAGCCCATCTGTTTGTTCAGAATCGAAGGCAGGAGTATGCGCTTCTGCGCTCGGTGGGTCTTGGAAAGGGCAAAAGCTGCTTTGTGTTTTTTCTGGAATATTTTCTGCTGGCCCTGTGCGGCTGCGGGCTCGGCAGTCTGTGCGGATGGTCCGGGACGGCTGGCGGAGGCCGTCAATCTCTGATGGTGGCGGCGATCTTTCTGGGCTGCTGTCTTCCCGGTATCGCGGCAGCGCTTGTATCCATGGGCCGGGGCAGCGTGATGCAGATTCTCACGCAAAAGGGTTGAGGTGAGCGTATGGTAATGATTCGATACAGTTTGAAGCAGCTGGGGCGGATGAAGCGCGTCTGCATCCTTTTTGTATTGTTCTTGACCTCTGCGGTGCTGCTTTTATCTTTGGGCAGCAGCCTGTACGGACTGGCAGCGGCAAATATGAGACGGCTGGAGGAGGTTTTTGTGACCATCGGGACGGCGGAGCAGGTTCCTTTATCCGTCACGAGAGAGAAGACCTGGGATGCGGAGATCCAGGATTACCGGTTTCGGACCAGGAAGACTTATGGGGTCCCGGTGACCCTGTCTGACATTACACTTCCGGAGGCAGAATATTTGTCGGGGCCGGAGCGAAGGCCTTACTATATTTCTTATGATCCGTCTTATCGTTTGGCAGATGAAAATACCGGATTTGCCAGTATTGTGATTATGGAGGGAGAGCCTTACGAGGATGGAGTTCCCGCAGGGCCTGTGAAAATGCATCAGAAAAAGGTATGGTACAGCTTTTATCCCATCGACCATCTGGGGGATTTTTACTTCTGTGATCATAACAATCCAAAGCCGGAGCCTCTGGAGGCGGGCAAAACCTATGTTATGTATCTGATGGATGGTCTGCCCCATGGGTGGCAGATGGGGGAGAACAACTCTTATGAATGGGTTCCCGCCGGTGTGATTGGCTCGGATCAGACCGACCTTCTTGGCAATCCGCTGGAGGAGAAATTTCCGGAAGTGTTTTATGAGGAAGTGACGGAAGGATTTTATGAGACGGAACAGGGGCAAAGATGGCTGGAGTTCGCTGGCGCTTTGGACCGGACCTATCATTCCGTCCCGGTGACGCCGGTCAGTGATCTGAATCTTTTGATGCCGTTTTACAGAGGGGACGCATATCTTATCGAAGGGAACACTTTTACAGATATCGACTATGAGGAAGGACGGAAGGTCTGTCTGGTCTCCCGTTTTTTTGCCAGAAATAACGATCTTTCCGTGGGGGACTCACTGCCCCTCTCTCTGGTGCTTGCCAGCTACTCCGGCTCTACTTCCTCAGATGCTTCTTATCTGTACTGGCCGGATTACCGTCTGGTGAATGCGGAAGGAAAAGCCTATGAACCCTTTGAGGAGGACGACTATGAGGTGATCGGTATCTACGACTGGTCTCCCGGAAGCTCCAGAGAGAACGAGTATGCCCTGGGCCGAAATGAAGTGCTGATCCCGGCGACAGCGATTACCGGTGATCCCCAAAATAATATTGCCGCCTATGGCCCCATGAAGGCGGCCAATACTTCTTTTTGTATTCCCAACGGAAGTATCAGAGCTTATCAGGAGCTGTGGGAGGCCCAGGGCGTGGAGGGCGTGGAGCTTCATTTTTATGACAAAGGTTATACGGAGCTTCAGGAAAGCCTGAAAGGCATTCGCCGGATTTCTGTTATCCTGCTGATGTCAGGGATTGTGACATCGCTTCTGGTGCTGGTCTTTTTCTGCAATCTTTTTATCACAAAGCAGTGCAGACGAACGGCCGTCGAGCGGTCTATGGGCATGGGGAAAAAGCAGTGCATCGTATCTCTGCTGACAGGGCTTCTGCTGCTCTGTACGGTGGGATGTACCCTGGGCAGCGCGGCGGGCAGTCTTCTGACCAGAGAGGTGGTACAGGGGATGGAGACCGGCGGGCATTACGACACCCGGTACAGCAACGGCGTCATGGCCGTGGAAGGGAATGAGGCCGAAGAGATAGTGCTGGACGACTCGGTGAATATTGCCGTTGCGGCGGCTTCCGGGATCGGCGTGCTGGCAGCGGCAGTACTGCTGTCGCTTTTTCTGATCCGTGGAAATCTGAAAAAAGAACCGCTGGAGCTTTTGGGCAGAAGAGAAGAGTGATAAAAGAGCGTTTCCTTCACAACAGAAATAAATCTTTTTGCATCAATCCTTTTATTCGTCAGAGAAAGACGGCGATATAAAAGAAAAGTGACGGCATTCTCTTTCGCCGGTTACTGAAAATATCAGACAGGAGGAAACAGAGTATGGGAGTAGACGCGGTTGGTTTCGGCGCTCCGGCGGTGGACTTATCCGGCAATGTGGGCGGCGGGAGTGATTCCCGGCTGAAGGCTCTGGAGCAGAAGCTTCAGAAGCTGACCCAGGAGAAGAAGAAAGCAGTGGAAAATAAGGACGAGGAAAAGGCGCGGAAGCTGGAACAGCAGATCGAAAACGTGAAGCGTCAGATCGAGCAGCTGAAAAAGAAACAGCAAAAAGAAGAGGAGGAAAAAAAGACAGAGGAACCGGGCGATCCCGCTACAGTTCCCACGAACCCAGATCTTGGGGCGTATGTGGATGTGACGGCGTAAGCCGGAGATTATCAGCAGCCATACAGCGAATCAAGCAGTATGGCTGCTGATTGTTATTTAGATCAGCTCGTCCTTTTTCGCCAATATTGCTTCAGAAGCGGCGCAGGCCGGGCAGTCGCAGTATTTGACTCCTGATGCTCTCAGTATTCTATATAAAATGTTGTATTGACAAATACATACAGCAGTGAGAAAATAAAATTTGTAGAAAGGAGGGAAATGGTGAACACAAAAAATGAGAAGAAAGGAGGCAGAAAATGCTTGGAAATGTCAGCTTAAAGATGCCGGACGAAACTCGTTTGGCTGCGTATGCCGCAAAGAACGAACCGTCCGGGCAGAAGAAACCAATGGTTCTGCGCTTTGAGACATCAGACGGAAAGAAAGGCGAGCTGCAGAGGGGCTCGGGGATACTGGCTTCCGTGGGCGGTGCGGGCGGTACAGTAAATGCAAAGTACCATGAAAGTTCTACCGCGGAAGATCCGGTTGTTGTGGTCTGGGGAACCGATTCTGACAGAAAAGAATACCAGAAGATCGTCCATCTGAATGACGTCGATCCCGGTCACGCGACTCCGGCAGAGATGATTGCCCTGAACGCTCATCTGTCAAAGACCAGTGGCAGCGGCGCAGAGAATCCCATTGCGCTGTGGGCGTCCAAGAGCGCCGGTGTGAATTCCGGGATGGATTATGTGCAGTATTACAAAGAATACATTGCCATGCAGCAGCAAAGCGGCAATCCGTCGGGCGCGGAGCTTTATCAGCTTCAGCTGGAACGTTTTTTATTTTATCATCAGCAACAGAAAACGATGCTCGGACTTTGAATACGAAGAGAGCATGGATGATTCCGAACGACAGAGGAATCATGGTTACATTTGATATTTAAGCAAAAAGGAGTTTTTTTATTATGGCAATACAAATGATCAATGGATATCCGATCCATGCCGTCACACGGGCGGAAGTGGCGTATCATCCCAGTTATTTTCAGCAGCAGGCGGAGACCTGGGTGGAAGGTTCTAAGAGAGATCAGCTCTCCGAAGAGGAGATCGAGAACCTGAAGAAAAAATACCCCTCTGCAGGCATGTCCAAAGAGGATACCGTCGCCCTGTTCGGCGAACTGGTGGAGGCGGGAATTATGTCAATCAGTACAGCCAGAGATATCTACTGCGGAGCAGTTCCTCTGGACACCAGAAACATTAACCCTACGAATACGCAGGGGGTACTGACCAGATGCGACGGAGCCTCCGAAGTCTTTGGCGGTCTGGGAGCGATGTTCAACGTCGGCGGTTTAGGTTCCTACCGGAACTGGTATGAATACGCGAAGAAGACGACGGATGTGGATGTGGAAAATTCCCGCTATTTTCAGGAATACAGACAATTCTTGAACGTTCTGGATCAACTTGGCGCATAGCAAAAAAACAGGAAAAAGGAGTGAAAGCCGCAGGGTCCTGGCGATCCGGCGGCTTTACTCCTTTTTTCTATGCCGGACAGCTGCATGCAGACAGTTTGTGGGACAGGCGTCCACGCATCTTCCGCAGCGGATGCACTCCGGCGAACGGGAGATTTCCTGAACGGACAGATCCACCGGGCAGGCCCTCTGACAGGCGCCGCAGGAGGTGCAGGCCTCTTCCTCCCAGCGAATCTGCACCAGGCTGAAACGGTTGAACCAGCCGTAAACCGCTCCCAGGGGGCAGAGATACTGACAGAAGGGCCGATAAACCTTGACGGAAAGCAGCAGCAGGAATACTAAGATTCCAAACTTCCAGAAGAAGAGTCCGCCGATCTGGCTTCTCAGCAGTTCGTTGGCAGAAATGAGAGGCAGCGCGCCCAGCAGTGTACCGGAAGGGCACAGGTATTTGCAGAATGCCGGGACTTTGGCGAAGCCGCCGAACAGAAACATGGAACCGACGCAGACCAGCAGCACAAGAACCACATATTTTCCATATTTTAGTATTCTATGAAAGGGCAGCCGCTTTCTTTTCCGGAAAAACGGTATCCGATGGAGAAGATCCTGCGCCAGTCCAAAGGGGCAGAGCCATCCGCACACCGCGCGTCCCAGAAGGCTTCCGAAGAGAAAGAAAAAGCCCAGCACCGCAAAAGGAATGTGGAATCCATTCTGGTTCAGCAGCGCCTGCAGAGCGCCTATGGGGCAGGCGGCGATGGCTCCGGGACAGGAATAACAGTTCAGCCCCGGCACACAGGCGTATTTCAGTTTTCCTCGATAGATTTTTCCCGAAAGAAAACCATAGACATATCCGTTGGTCAGAATCGTGTACAAAATCTGTATTTGAAACCGCAGTCTGTTCATGCCGTTCACCCGATTCCGATGCATTCCAGGCAGATCATCGCCGCCTTCTGCCAGACGACCGAAAACTGTCCCTGAAGAAAACCCATAAAGAAGCAGAAGCCGCCGGCCAGGACGCCCCAGAGCCATAGGGGCAGCCGCTTATTCTTCCAGAAACGCATTGATCTTTTCCTCCCATGCGGATTTTTCCATGGCGCCGATCACCGTATCCAGGATCTGTCCCTCCTGATCTACGAAGAAGGTAGTGGGAACGGCGGATACATCCGTCAAAAGCGCGTAGTACAAGGATTCATTCAGGAGCAGATGGGGGTAGTCGGCGCCGGTCTCGGCGACCAGATCTGCCGCGTGCGTAAGGGTCTCTTCGTCCGCGTCTTCCATGACGTCGCTGATGATTCCGATCAGCTGGAAGTCGCCGGGATTATAGGACGATGCAAGTTCCCCAAGCCCGGGCATCTCGTTTAAGCAGGGATTGCAGTAGGTGGCCCACACATTGATCATCGTGATCCGGGACTCGGAGAAAAGGTCGGCGGAAAGCGTATTCCCGTCGAGGGTCAAAGTCTCGAAGGAGACAGGGGCTGACGCAGTATCTGCTTCCCCGTCGGATGACACGTTGCTTTCCGGTGCAGGATTGTTTTCCGAGCCTGCTGCAGGATCTTTTTTTCCGCATCCGCCAAGCAGGGTGATGAGCAGGATACAAGATAAGAAAGATATGAAATAATGGTTTCGCATGAGAAAATCTCCTTTTTCTTTGATAAACAGCTAGAAATTCATATATGTCTGTATATGAATACATTATGAAATGAGCATACTAGAATCAAAATTATATGTCAAGTTTATTTGTATCCGTCCGCCATTCATGGTATAATGTCGACAGACATGATACCGCGTGCGGAGCGCATGCTGTAACCATAAAAACTGCAGGATAAGCAGGGAGTGAGGCGGAACCTATGAGAACTTTACTGAAACATGCCATGATCGTAACGATGAACGGGGCAGGACAGGTCTATACCGACGGAAATCTTTTGTTTGAGGACGACCAGATTGTGAAGGTGGGAACAGAGACGGTGGACGAGGATACCTGTGAGGAAGTGCTGGATCTTTCCGGGAAGATCGTCATGCCCGGGCTTGTCAACACCCATGTGCACACGTCCCAGCAGCTGGCCAGAGGTCTGGCGGACGACGTGGATCTGCTGACCTGGCTCCATGACCGGATCTGGCCCTATGAGAGCCATATGACGGAAGAGGATTCTTATATTTCCACTCTGTTCTGTGCGGCGGAGCAGATCAAGGCAGGGGTGACGGCCATCGCCGAGCCCGGAGGACAGTACGTATCCGGCATGGCAAGAGCGATTGAAGAGGCCGGTATCCGGGCGAAGCTGGCCAACTCCGTTATGGACTGCGGAGAGGGACTGCCAGAAGCCTGGCAGCGCAGTACCGAAGAGGAGCTTGCGCGTCAGGAAGAAGATATCAAGAGATATCACCGGACCGCGGATGGCCGGGTGGAGGTCTGGTTCGGAGTCCGGACCATCTTCAACGCCACGGATGAGCTGCTTTTACAGACCAAAGAACTGGCGGACAAGTATCAGGTGGGGATTCATATGCATGTGGCGGAGGCCAAATCCGAGGTGGACTACGTAAAAGAACGTCTGGGCGTCCAGACCGTAACCCACCTTAGAGATCTGGGTTTCCTGGGACCGAATCTTCTGGCTGCCCACACGGTGTGGCTGACCCATGAGGAAGTGGAGATGTTCCGGGATTGCGGCGTGAAAGTCTCTCACAATCCGGCCTCAGCCATGCGGGTGCTGGGCTTTGCCAAGGTGCCGCGGATGCTTAGAGAGGGGATCTGTGTGGCCATCGGAACCGACGGAGCGCCCACCAACAACCGGATGGACATGGTGGATGAGATGTGGGTGACCTCCCTGATTCACAAAGGCTGGCGCCTGGACCCCACCGTGGTAAAGGCCCAGGAGATTCTTAAGATGGCTACTTATAACGGAGCGAAGGCGCTGCAGGATGAAGGGCTCTACGGCAGCCTGGAGCCGGGAAAGAAGGCGGATCTGATCATCATCAATCCGGATTCTGTGGGCATGCAGCCCATGCATGACCCCATCGCCAATCTGGTGACCTCCATGCACTCCACCAACGTGGAGAGTACTGTCTGCAACGGCAGATGGCTCATGAGAGAGCGAAAAATCCTGACCTTCGATGAGAAAGCGCTGATCGAGGAGGCTAAAGTCCGGGCGGCAGGTATCCGCAGCCGGGCAGACATCCGGATGCCGGAGCGGTTTCCCATGCTGTAACAAAATAGATTACATAAAAATATTATGTAAAGGAACTGACCAAAATGAAGAGAAGAGCCGCTGCCCCTATGCCGCCTTCGGGAGGTCAGCCAGAAAAAATAGATTGATCACGGAAGCGCACGTGGCTGAAATCAACCGCGGGGGCATTGGCCGAACGGTACGAACGATCCCAATCTATACGGTAGGCTGCAGATCCCCCTATGAAGAAGTATCTCCATCCTAAATATGGTCCTTGGCGCAGAGCCTGTATCCGGTTGAGAACAGGCTCTGTGTCTTTTTGTCCGGAAAATACGACCGCTTAGTCCTGATTTTTGACAGGTTACGCTCCGGGGGATTGCATGTCCGCTCAAAGTCTTTTATACTATCAGAAAAAAGCGGGGTGGGAATCGGCGTGAAGATCAAGATCGAAGAGGACCGGTCCATGCAGGAGATGGAGATTACGATCCGCTGCAGACAGACCAATGAATCGGTCATCCGCATTCTGGAGATGCTGCGGATGACAGACAAAAAGCTGACCGGCTATCGGGAGGAGCAGACGTATATTCTGGATGTGAGCCAGATTCTGTATATTGATACGGTGGAAAAGCGGACCTTTCTGTATACGGACCGGGAGGTGTATGAGACGCCTCTTCGGCTGTATGAGCTGGAGGACCGTCTGGAGAGCTGCGATTTCTTCCGAGCGTCCAAGTCGTCCATCGTCAATTTTAATCAGATTCAGTCCTTAAAGCCGGAGTTCGGCGGCACCATGCAGGTGACCATGACCAACGGGGAGCGATTGAACGTATCCCGTCAGTACGCAAAGCAGATCAAAGAAAAGCTTGGCTGTCTGTGAGAGGAGGAGTGCATATGAAATATCTGATTCGGCTGTATCGCCTGCTGAAACCAATGATCATCTATACATCCTATCTGTTTACCGCCTTTACCATCCTGTATCTTTTGGCCCATGCGGTTTTCCCGGGCGTCCTGCCTTTTCACGCGGGCATGATCTGGGGCATCCTGTTTTTTTCCATGGGGAGCATTCTGGCCCAGCGGATGGTCCTTGGAAGCGAATTGCTTCATGGCCTCTCTTATCTGCCGCGGCTTTTTCTGTATCTCTGCGCCGCCGGGATCTGGGGGTACGGCTGTCTTCGTTTTTTTGAAATGCTGTACCGCACACGGACGGATCTGGCGGTTTTTCTTCTGATTCTTCTCTTTGGACTTTTGTGCTGCGCGGGTCTGGAACTATTCAACCGCTGCCGGGCCCATATGTACAATACCCTGCTGGCCCAATATAAAAGGAGGCGAGGCGTATGATCCGGAAGCTTCGGGTGATCTTTACCAGAAAACAGAAAATCAAATTTTTGATTCTGTTCGTCATTCTGTTTGTCGGCTCTCTGTTGGAATTCCTGGGTGTGTCCCTGGTCCTTCCCTTTGTACAGCTGATCATGGACCCGGACGGAGTGGACAGCGGAGTACTCCGGCTTCTCGGAGGGCTATTCCATATAGAGTCGGGGAGATCGCTTCTTTTTTTTACTGGACTGCTTTTGATCGGGGTGTATATCATAAAGAACGCATATCTGCTGCTGATGAAGACCGTGGAACTTCGCTTTATCTTCAACAACCGGCTGGAGCTCTCAGGAAGGCTTATGAGAAGTTATATGGAAAAGCCCTACACCTTTCATCTGGAAAGGAATTCCTCGGAAATCCTGCAAAACGTGACCTTTGAGGTGAACAAGCTGTATGATCTGATTCTCTATGGTATGGAGCTGATCTCGGATCTTCTGATCATCCTGATGATCTCGATTTTTTTATTTGTGAAAGATCCGCTGATCACTCTGGTGGTGGTCATGCTTCTGGGCGGCTGTTCTCTGTTATACTTTAAGGGAATACGGAGGCGGACCAAATGCTACGGACAGCAGAATCAGATCTATAACAGCCGGATGCTTCAGGCCGTCAGCCAGGCCATGGGCGGGATCAAGGAGATCAAGCTGCTGGCCAGAGAGGCGTATTTTGTCCGCGCTTATGAGGAGAACGGCAGGAGATATGCGTTCAGTCTGAAAAGAAGCCAGCTGCTCCAGTACCTGCCCAAATATCTGATCGAGACCATCTGCGTGTGCGGGGTCTTAGGTGTGGTGCTGATGCGGCTTGCCATGGGCGTGGAGGTTCAGAAGCTGGTGCCCCAGCTCTCGGTGTTCGCGGTTGCGGCTTTCCGACTGCTGCCTTCCGTGAATCAGGTCAATCGATTGCTCAACAACATCCTTTTTCTGGCTCCCTGCGTGGGACGGATCTATGAGGACATTCTGAGAGCGGGGAACCGTCCGGCAGAGAACGGTCTTAAGAAAAATCAGGAAACGCTGCCGCCGGCGGATTGGATTTCCTTCCGGGACGTATCCTTTGGATATCCCGGCAGCAGCGAAAAGGTGCTCTCCCATGTGGACGTGGAGATTCCGGTGGGCAGCTCCGTGGGGTTCGTGGGAAGCTCCGGGGCCGGGAAGACGACCCTTGTGGATCTACTGCTGGGGCTTCTCTGCCCGGACGGCGGCGGGATCTTTTACGGGGACCGAGATATCCGGGACTACAAGGAGAGCTGGGGGCGGAAGCTGGGCTATATTCCTCAGAATATCTATCTGGCGGACGACACCATCCGTCGAAATATCGCTTTTGGGATTCCCGATTCCCTGATCGATGAGGAGCGGGTGTGGAAGGCGATTAGGGAAGCGCAGCTGGAAGACTTTGTCAAGGACCTGGAGGCGGGACTTGACGCCCGGGTGGGAGAAGCCGGCCTTCGGCTGTCCGGCGGACAGAGGCAGCGGATCGGCATCGCCCGAGCCCTTTATCAGGAACCGGAGATTCTGGTGCTGGACGAGGCCACTTCCGCCCTGGATACCCAGACCGAGCGGGCGGTGATGGAGGCGGTGGAGCACTTAAGAGGAACCTGCACTCTCCTGATGATCGCCCATCGAACCAGCACCCTGGAAGGGTGCGACCGGATCTATCAGATCAAAGACCACAGGATCGCGGCCGTATCCGGAATATAAAGGTTGACAATAAGCGTACAACGTGTTATCTTTAAAACAGGATAACGCGTTGTACGCTTATGTTGTGAAAGGAGGATGGAGGTTATGCAGCAGGTATCGGATTATGAACTGGAGCTTATGAAAGCCATCTGGGGAAACGGCGGAACGGCGCTGTATGCGGAGATTGCGGAGGCGCTGGCAAACAAAGGCATGCAGTGGACGAAAAATACGATGATCACTCTTTTGTCCCGGCTGATCGACAAAGGGTACCTCACGACCAGCAAGATTGGCCGTCGGAATCAATACACGGCGCTGATCTCAGAGGAGGAATATCAGATCACCCAGACAGAACATTTTGTGAAAAAGATCTATGAAGGCGACGTGAAAGGTCTGGTGTCCGCCCTGATCCGGACGGATCAGCTGACCGCCGAGGACTACGAAGAGCTGAAAGCTTACTGGGAGAAAGCGGGGGAGCCCCATGAGTGAGCTGTGGAAGATGGTTTTGTCCCTGTCCCTTTCCGGGTCTGTTTTGATTGTTAGCATTTTTTTGTTCTGCCATCTGTTTCGGAAAAAACTGAGCAAAAGCTGGCAGTATTATATCTGGCTGGCAGTGGTGGCAAGGCTTTTGATCCCCTGGTCCGGAGAGATCAACCTGGTGGGTCAGGCCTTTTCGGCGGCGGAACAGTACGTAGGGCAGCGGGAGACGGTGGCCGCTTTGGTGTTGCCGGATTCTGAATCTTCCGAATCCCAGGAGACAGTTTCGGAGGCTGAGACCCTGGATACCGATGGGTTCCGATCGGCGGCGGTCCCGGTTGCCGATCGCCCGACAGAAACCAGGTTCCAGGAAGCTCTGTGCGCGCTCTGGCTTGCCGGAGCAGTGATTCTGCTGATCCGAAAGCTCACCCTCTATCAAAGTTTTGTCTGTTATCTTCAGACGGGGAGCACGGAAGGGGAGCCAGTGCTTCTGGAAGCCCTAGGACAGATCGCGGAAGAACTCCGGATCAAAGGCCCGGTGGAGCTTTCGATCTCCCCGCTCTCGCCGTCTCCCCTGCTTGTAGGAATCCTTCGTCCTGTCGTCGTCCTGCCCACGGCAGAGCTGTCCGAAGAGGATTTTCGCTACACGGTCCTTCATGAGCTGACCCACTGCCGAAGGATGGACATTCTGTACAAATGGTTGGTGCAGCTGACGGTCTGCCTGCACTGGTTTAATCCATTGGTCTGGCTGCTTGCCCGTGAGACGGACCGGGCCTGCGAGCTGTCCTGCGACGAGGCGGTGATCAGAAAACTGACCGAAGAGGAAAAAAGAGCCTACGGTGACACTTTACTGCGGGCGGCGAAAGGGGCCGGCTCCTGGAAGGGCAGCGTCCCGGCGGTGACGCTTCATGAGAGCGGAAAATTGTTAAAAGGAAGACTGGAGGCGATTTTGATGGAGCAGAAGAGAAGTATGTGGATCAAAGCTCTGTCCCTCATACTGGCCGTCGCCGTGGCGGGAGGAGCAGCCGCCCTGGGCGCATACGCAAAGCCCCGGGAGGAAAAGACGGCGCGCTTCACCAGCGGGGGAAATGATTTTCTTCTGGAGGACGGGATCAGCGTCATCGAGCGGGATCAGGTTTTCTATATCCTGTGCGACGGGCTGACGGAAGACGAGGCACCCCTCGTGGGAGTGGTAGACGGGACCATGATCATGGTTGTACACCGGGGCCTGTCCACTTCCGTGACCCTGACGGCGAACCGGGGCCGTGTCTTCGAGGACGCGAAAAAAGTCTGCCGGGAGATGGTAGAGTGGGGAAGTCTGTCGGAAAAAGACGCTGATCTGGTTCTTGAAACGGCAGAAAAGATTCAGAAGGGAGAAACAGACGATCTTTTTTCAGAACGCTTTTTTGAGGGCAGTTATTATCAGAGCGCTTATTATCGTGCTCCTTACCTCTTCTATGTAGGTTATGACCTGACGGAAGAAGCCGCCGCCCGCTGCGCCGGCACGGAGATTAGTCTGGAGAGCGGAGAGAAGCTGTGGGTATCGTTTTCCGATACTGGGCAGAAATGGATGGAAGACGAGGCTTTTCTGTCCGTCCTGCAGGCGCTGTTCTCCGAGTTTCGGACCAAAGAGGGCAAGCGGATCGCCGAGATCAAGAGGCCGGTCGTTAGCAGTGTGGAAGAGGTGGGATTTGACGTGGAAGCTCTGACCGAAGTATATTATGCAAGCGGCGACATCGGACGGTTCTCCGTCATGATCGGTGAATTGTCCCCTGACAGACAAAAAGAGTATATCGAAAAAGCATTTCAGCAGGAGGACGCCGCCGTCTTCTCCATCATTCTAGGGGAACTGGAGTGGAGAGGGCAGCTTAAGGATACTCTGCTTGACGCTTATCTGTCCAGAGCCTACGAAGACCGCAACGTTGCGTTTTTTGCCATCCTGAGCGACTATCTGAGTGAAGCGTCCGCCCAGGAGTGGTACCGCCGGATCTCAGACCAGGAGAGCCTCCGTTCTCCCTACGCCAGCATCCTGTGGGATCGTCTGTACAACACAGAAGAAGACTGGGACTGGTAGTGATCAGAAGGAAAAGTGCTCTCCGTCCTCTGGTACCATAAGATTGCCGTGATAATACCGCTGTCCCTCCGCGGTGTAGGCGGCTTTTCGGCGGGGGAGATTCTTATCCTCGGTGTGCCACAGCACCAGATTGGGGATCTGAAGCTCCTCCGCCAGCCGGCAGGCGTCCATGACCGTGCTGTGATGTTTTTCGTAGGGCTTGAAGATCTCCCGCTGGTCATAGAGACAAAAAGCTTCGTGGAGCAGCCACTGGGCGCCCTCTACGTAGGGAAGCAGCGCCTCATGATAAGGCTCGTCCCCCGGAAAGGCAAGTTGCACACCGCCTTCCATCTGAATCCGGTAGCCGAACTGCTTTTCCTTCGTAGAACCGATGTCAAAGAAGGTGAAGGAATCCCCGAGAATCTCTCTTTGCTCCCCGTGCTCCACCACCTGGAACCGGATACGCTCGTCAAAATGAGACGTAAATATCTTCCCGATGGTCAGGCAGCAGAGGGTCTTGA
This sequence comes from uncultured Lachnospiraceae bacterium, assembly GCA_910584945.1. Classification (GTDB taxonomy): domain Bacteria; phylum Bacillota; class Clostridia; order Lachnospirales; family Lachnospiraceae; genus Hominiventricola. The sequence goes on from CAJUDY010000004.1 coordinate 131,455, forward strand.
TGGTGTCTACCAGTTCCCGGTGACAGTAAATCGTAAGCGTTCCCTCGTAGGCTCCTTTGTTCATGCTGGCCGCTATGGTCCGAATCATCCAGACCATGCCCAGGATATGATCATTGTGGGCGTGGGTAACAAAGATATGATGGATCTTTTCCAGCGGGATCTTCTGCTTTTCCAGCGCCAGCAGGATGCCGTTGCCGCCGCCGGCGTCCGTCAGAAAATATGCTTCTCCCTTCTGCAGGGCAAAGCAGGTATTATAGCAGTGAACCGCCTGGGCGTTCCCGGTGCCCAGCACAATCAGTTTTTCCATGTTCTGATAACCTCCTGTCATTTCCTTTGTAACAGTTCGGCCATCCGCTGGAAAATGTGTGAATCATGCTTGTATGAATGAGCACATCTTTCAGCGGATGAGCGGAGCGCCTGATTATGAGCAAAGTTAGCTGCGATAGCAGCGGGAAAGCACCAGAGGTGCCTTTGCGAACGGCACGGGCTGAACTGTTACTTTTCTCTATCATAAAAGAAATCCTCTCAATATGCAAGCTCTTGCCATAATTCCCAAAAAAAGTTACAATAGTAATAAAGAATTTCTTCCAGGATAAAGGAGCGGCGGATTATGGCGGTTTATGATTATCGAACGAGGCAGGCGATCACAGAGTGCAGAAACAAAGAACTGAATGAGAAAGTCGGACGACTGTCCGGGCAGAACTATGAGATCGCAAAAAAACTTCTGAGCAGAAACTGGATCTATGTCCAGGACATCTATGGAAATCATCCGGAGAAGACGAAGGAGAAGCCTTCGCTCTGGTTTTCGCCAAAGGGCATCCGGCAGTTTACGTCTTCTCACCAGCCTCTTCTTAACGTGTTTGTGCCCAAGGCATATCAGGAGTCCTATCTCTATATCATCGACAAACTGAATCAGTTTCCCTTCAGCAGAGGCATGGGCCGCCGCTGCGTGCGGACCGCGGACTATCGGCCCCAGTTTCAGCAGATCTTCTCTCTGCTTCTAAGCTATGAACAGTTGTTCTTCTGCGGAGAAAAGCTGGAAAACTATATGCTGCGCAGACTGACGGAGGAACAGTTGGACTATGTCAACCACACCTATTCCTTTGGTCATGGATTCAGCTATCTCTACGCGGCGGAGATCGACCGGGGTAATCCGAAAGTCATCCAGGCGTTCAAAAATCTGATCTTAAGCGAGAACAATACGGCCTATCTGGACCGGGAGATGATCCTGGGAATCTTGCGTTCCGACAACGAGGAACTGCAGGATCTTCTGGGAAAACTTCTTCTGGCTGCCAGACTGCAGGAAGGACTTCGGCAGGCCGTCTGCGAGAGCATGGACGCCGGAACGCCGAACGCTTTTCTGAAGCTTTTAAAGGTCGTGGAGGACAACGATCTCATCCGCTTTTCCTCGGTCAAACGCGCCGTCTCCACCTGGATCGGCATCTACGATGAGAACAGCGTGGACCGGGTCAATGAGAAGCTTCTGCGCCTGATGGGAGAGTGCCTCCGGGACCCGGATTTCTGCAGAAAACAGCTGGCCGGCGACGACGCAGTGGCGATCAACACGGCCCTCTGGTCCCTGGGCTTTTACGAGGCGGACGACGCCGTCCGGGCCATGGGAGAACTGGTGGACCACGGGACGAAGAACCAGCGGCTTTCCGCCTCCTTCTACAACCTGTGCCTCTATGATGAACAGTTAAAGCTCCAGACCGCGAAAAAAGCAGTGCTTGCCCACAGCGATGATCTGGAACTGGCGGCGGCCTTTGTGCCGGCCTTTTCCTCCCGCATCTCCAGCTGGGTCCGGGAGGCGTTTCAGACGGGGCTTCTGTATGGACTTCGTACCCCGAAGACGCCGGTGCTCACGGATTATTATGAGAACCGCCGGGAAGCAGAGGCCCTCTATACGCATTTTCGTGAAATCTGCAACCATCTGCCGAAGAAGGGCGTCTGCTACGATCCCTTTGTCTTCCCATGGCTCCGTATCGAACTGAAGCCCTCGGACGTCTTATGCCAGATGGCCTTTCTGGCATGGCTTTTGCAGGATGAGGAAAAAATCACCGACATGTCGGAACGGCTCGCCGAGATTGCCGACGGCGATCTCCGGATGAATCTGATGAACCTTCTGCTCTATGAGCCGTCGAATTCCCGTCAGAGAGCGATGATCATCGAGTACATGGGCAACGCCCACACCCGCACCTCCGAGCAGGCCATCCGGATCGTCAAGAAGATGGAGTTAAGGGACGAAGAGTATGCTCTTTTAGAGGATATGCTCCGGTTCAGGCGGGGGAATTTAAGAGGAACCCTCATCGACTTCCTTATGCGGCAGCCGGACGCCCTGATGAAAAACTGCCTTCGACGACTCTTGACGGACAAAAAAGAAGAGAAGCGAAGTGCTGGACTGGATCTGCTGCTTCGGCTCTCGAAAAATCCGGACAGGGCCGGACTGTACCTGCAGATCAAAGGGATGACAGAACTTGTCGCAGAGCCTACAGACAAAGAGATGATCGTGATCAAAGAGCTCAAAAAAGAGTCCGGAGAAAACGCGGCGGAAAAGAAGGGCTATGGACTCTATGATCCGGAAGAACCGGAGGAACTGCTGGTTCCAGTGCCGGAGTTGGCCGCTCCCGGGCATAAGGAGCTTGTACATGCCTGTCTGCCCATCTCTGAAAAGGAGGCGCGGGCACTCATCCAGAAGATGGATCATCTGTTCCTTACGCATAAGGATTATGAATACGTGGCCTCCAACGGAGAAAAACATCTGCTGGGCAATGATTTTCGGTGTACGAAGGACTGGGACTACGGGAAAAACATGGGAGGCCGCTACGACTCTATAGAATATTATCCGCTGGCGGATTTATTTCTGAAGTTTTATCAGGAGGAGATCAAAGACTATCGCTGCCTGATGATCATAGAGGCCGTGTTGATGCAGACCAGCGCCGGCGCCCTGAACGCTTCCGCCTGCTATTACCGGCAGGTATTTGGACGCATGCCGCTTACCCCAGCGCCTCTCGGAGTACAGTACTTAAGTCAGGTCCGGGATTTAAGGCTGGTCTACCGCAAACAGTTCCTGGATAAAAAGCTGCTGTTTGAGCTGGGGCTTTCCGTGGTGTCCGCCCTGCTTCCTTTTGTGGATGCGGAAAAGAAGAAAATTACCTATCAGGTAAGCGGTTTTAACGGCCGTTTATATGATCAGGAACGGCCGATCTGCGAACTGCCGCTTTTTTCCCGGTATTTTGAAGGACTGAAGTACTGGGAGACCGACGAAGAGTTCCGGAAAGTTTTCCCTCTGGCCTGGAAGTTCGAGCAAAAGTGCCGGGAGGGACGCAGGCGGAGGGATTTTGTCCCGGCCAGAAGCGGCGGCTACCAGGGAGAGACCCTCACCGGCATCTGTCCGTACTGGTTTCTGAAAGCATACCATATGGGGCTGATCTCGGAAAACAATCTCTGCCGGGCGATCATGGAATATTTTTCCAGAGAGGACTGCCTCCAGGTTCTCTGCGAGGTAGTAAAAGGAGAGGGCGTCAAACCGCTGAACGGGCGGATTATGAATCTGTTCTTCGGAGACGCTCTGGCGAATGAAATCTATAAGACCGGGGAAAACTGGTTTGCAGAAGACACCTGGGTCGGCGCTCTGATCCGGAAGTTATATGATAAGATCGTGCCGGTGCTGGTGGATACGGAGCTTCGCAGAGGCGAGGCGGAGACGGAATTTTCCTGGGATATGCGGGGTGTCGTCTACATCTGCGGCGTCGAATATCTGGCCCGGATTCTGATGGCCCTGGGCAAAGATCCGCTGGACCGGAACTCTTATTACGGCTGGTATTACGGCGCTCCCAAAATGACCAGACGAGAGGTATTAAGCGGACTCTTAAAGGCCTGCTATCCGGCTTCCTCCGAGACCGGGGCGGACTTAAGAGCGGCGGTCAAAGGCGCCCGCATCAAAGAGGAGCGGTTCGTGGAGGTGGCCATGTACGCGCCCCAGTGGGTGGATCTCATCCAGGAATATCTGGGGTGGGCGGGCTTGAAGAGCGGCTGCTATTACTTTATGGCCCATATGAACGAGCGCTTTGACGATCAGAAGAAGGCGGTCATTGCCAGATACACCCCCCTGACGCCGGAGGAGCTGCAGGACGGCGCCTTTGACGTATCCTGGTTCGAGGAGGCCTATGAGCTGCTGGGAGAGAAGAACTTTACCAGACTCTATCAGGCGGCCAAGTATATCTCCGACGGACAGAAGCATTCCCGGGCCAGAAAGTACGCGGACGCGGCTTCCGGAAAAGCAGCACTTTCCGTCCTGGCCTTAGAGATCACCGAAAAAAGAAACAAAGATCTGCTGATGAGCTACGGCCTGGTTCCCTTCCGCGAGGACCGGGAGCAGGATATGCTGGAGCGCTATCAGTTCATCGAACAGTACCGCAAGGAAAGCCGCCAGTTCGGCGCTCAGCGGAGGGCCAGCGAGGGAAAGGCGGCGGATATCGCCCTTTTGAACTTAAGCGTCCGGGCCGGCTACGAGGATGTGACAAGGCTCAAGCTGACCATGGAGGCGCGGCTTGTGGAGGCCATGGCGCCCCTGATGGAATGGACCCCTGTGGAGGATGTGGAGCTCTGCTTGTCCGTGGACGAAGAGGGAAAGAGTAAGATTCGATGCCGAAAAGACGGCAAGGAGTTAAAGTCCGTGCCCTCCAGGCTTGGAAAGCAGCCCCATGTACTGCGGTTAAAGGAAGCCCACAAGAATCTGAAGGAGCAGTATATGCGAACCCGGAAGATGATGGAGGAATCCATGGAGAGCGGCGCTTTGTTCCGGGCCTCAGAACTTCTGGCGCTTCTTGGCAATCCGGTAGTCCGCGCGATCTTGACGCCCCTGGTCTTTTTACAGGGAGAGCATGTCGGTTTTCTGAAAGTGGGAGCGCAGCTTTGTCTGGAAACTCCGGATGGAACAAACGTTCTTTTCGAAGGCGGCGAAGAGTTTCGGATCGCCCATCCTCTGGACCTGTATCAGTCCGGGAACTGGCCCCTTTATCAGAAGTACTTGTTCGATCGGCGCATCCGCCAGCCCTTCAAGCAGGTGTTCCGGGAGCTGTATGTGAAGCTTCCGGAGGAGCTTGGACTTACGGCTTCCCGAATGTTCGCCGGCAATCAGATCCAGCCTAAGAAAACCGTTGGGTGTCTGAAGGGACGCCGCTGGGTGGCGGATTATGAGGAGGGACTGCAGAAGGTTTACTATAAGGAGAATATCGTCGCCCGGATCTATGCTCTGGCAGACTGGTTCTCCCCCAGCGATATCGAGGCGCCCACGCTGGAGTGGGTGGAATTCTTTAACCGGAAGACTTTTCTGCCTCTGACTATTAAGGAGGTGCCGGATCTGATCTACAGCGAGGTCATGCGGGATGTGGACCTGGCGGTCAGCGTGGCCCATGCGGGAGGCGTGGACCCGGAGACCAGCCACTCCACCATCGAGATGCGCCGGATGATCATGGAACTCAACCTCTCTCTCTTCGGCCTGACAAATGTGACGCTGACCGACAGCCACGCCCTGATCAAAGGAGCAAGGGCCAGCTACAGCGTCCATCTGGGAAGCGGCGTGGTCCATCAGGAAGGCGGCGCCATGCTCTCGATCCTGCCGGTTCACAGTCAGAAGCGAGGACGGATCTTCCTTCCCTTTGTGGATGAAGATCCCAAGACGGCGGAAATCTTCTCCAAGATCGTGCTGCTGGCGGAGGATCAGAAGATCAAGGACCCGTCGATCTTAAGCCAGATCCATTAATCATGCAGGGACCGGATTTTTCCGGTTTGCTTATGGAATGGTTTAAAACCGTCGAAATATATAGTATCATTCTATTTCGGGGAGGTGAGCCGGTCTTATGGAACTGTACAGCAATATGTATCAATATCTGAGACAGTCAAAACTGAAAGGTTACTGGGGGATGAAGACGTCCGGAGAGGTATCCTATACGGAAAAGCTTGATCTGAACGCATCTTTTGTCAAGGCCATGTCTGCAGGCATGCAGAGCAAGGAGGAGACTGCGGTTCAGGAGAAGCTTGGAAAGATTCGCGCCAAGTTAAAAGCCGGGGCCAGGCTTACCGCGGCGGAAAAGGACTTTTTAAGAAAACATGATCCCATGCTCTATCAAAAGGTCATCGCCCTGGAACAGGAGCAGTCTGCCTATGAGGACCGTCTGAAAAAGTGCCGGACCAGGGACGACGCGGAACGGATCAAGACTCAGAAGCTGGCGGAGTTGGCCTCTCATGGGGACAAAGAAGATGCGGAATATCTGATGATCCGTCTGAATCAGATGAAGGAAGCGGAGAAGAAGACTTCCTCCATCGTGTCCCGGAAGCCCTGGCAGCGGGATCTCGACAAAAAGCAGGTCGAGGATTACAAGAAAGCCAGGGCGAGAGAGGATAAGAAGATCCGGAAAAAGAAAGCAGAGAAGAAGCGGAGAGAGGAAGCTGCCCGCAAGAAAAAGATGGAAGAAAAGAGGCTGCAGGAAAAGGCTTTGGAAAAAGAAATGAAAGAAAAGCTTATAGAGGAGGAACGTGTGGAAGCAATCTTAAACGAAGAAAAAGGAATGGAACTGCGGGAACAGGAGCGGATCGCTTCGGAACTGATGAGCAGCGAGGCGATTGCGGAGGATCAGATCGCAAAATTTATGATCGCCGCCGGGATGATGGATCATCAGGCAACCAGAATCCAGATGCCCAACCCGCTCCTTGAGAATGCGGAACCTTCGGAAGCTGTTCCCCTTTCTCTTGGGAGTTCCAGCGGCTACGCGGCATACAAAGCGGCCGTGGATCTTTCTTCTTTCCATGAGAAGGAAGAAGAGAAGAAGGTCTATGTCCGAAGGGCGTAAAATGATGAAAGAAAATATCTGGCATGGTTTCAGGGTTCAGATCACAAAGAAAAAGGTCAAGAACGCCAATCTTCGGATCAAACCGGAGGAGCCGGATGTAATCCACATCTCCATCCCTTATTCCATGACCTACGATGAAGTAAATAAGATTCTGGAGCAGCCGAGAATTCTCCGCTGGGCAGAAAATTATCAGAAGAAAGTCAGTGAGCCGCCAACCGCTCCCCATATGCAGAATGAGGAGCGGTTGAAGTACGCGGCTTATTATCGGAAACATCTGAAAGAGGTTCTGCCAAAGATGTTTCAAAAGTGGGAGAAAAGGCTTGGGGTAACCTGTAATAAAGTCACCATCCGGGATACCCGCTCCCAGTGGGGGAGCTGCGGCATCCGCACCAAAAATATCTCCATCAGCCTGTGGCTCGGTGCCTTCCCGGAGCCCTGTATTGAATATGTGGTGGTTCATGAACTGGCTCATCTTTTAGAGGCCGGACATAACGCACGTTTTTACGGAATTTTGGACCAGTATTATCCTCAGTGGCGCTCCTGCAGGGAGCAGTTGAAAAAAGGACTCGTCTGATCCGGGTTACCGGTCTTAAAATGACCGGCAGCCTTTTTTGTTTTTCTTAAGAATTCTTATGATTTGCTTCAGACATAAAGAGTAAAAAATATGTTACTCTATCATAGAGATCAAAAGATCGATATCGATACGAAGGGATGAAAGACGGGAAATGGAACAGAGGCGGAGAATGACAAAACAGGAGAGAATGAGACGGCGGGAGCAGATGCGAAAGAAAAAAAAGCGCAGACTTCGCCGGAAGATCCGGAGAATCTGCCGGTTGATTTTCCTGCTCCTGATGTTGGCAGTCATGATCTGGATGCTGTTCTTTGTATTAAAAAAGACTGGAATCCTCCCCGAAGGAACCGGGAAGATCGAAGCGCCAAAGCAGCGGACAGAGACGGAAGTAAAAGAACGGCTGGAAGAGTTGTCTAAAAAGAACAAAGGATTCAAGGAAATTCTGGATAACTATGAAGCCTATCCGGAGCCTTATCTGGCCGCATTGGCCAACAATCCGGAGATGCTGGAATATGTCAAAGGCTATCCGGAGCACAACGGCACCGTCCGCGGAGAACTGACAAAAAAAGAGAAAAAAGAAGACTTTCCGCTGTTTATTCAGTGGGATGAGCGCTGGGGTTATGCTTCTTACGGTTCCAGCAGCATCGGGATCTCCGGCTGCGGGCCTACCTGTCTGTCCATGGTGATTTACGGGCTGACGGACAATGAGATGGCCACCCCGGACAAGGTTGCCCGTTACTCCGAAGAGCAGAACTATTATATAGAAGGAACCGGAACCTCCTGGGATCTGATGACTGCCGGGGCGGCGGCCTTTGGCGTTACCGGCCTGGAACTTTCTCTGGATGAGGGAGCGATGAAGCAGGAACTGGATGCTGGACATCCGATCATCTGTGCCATGAGGGCCGGGGATTTTACGGCTGCAGGACATTTTATCATGATCTATGATTATGACAAGAAGGGATTTCTGGTCAATGACCCCAACTGTAAGGCCAGAAGTGAAAAGCACTGGACCTACGACGAACTTCAGGGACAGATTAAGAATCTGTGGTCCTATCATTAAGAATGGAGGAATCTGATTGACAGAAAAATCCGGCAGGAAGATTCGAAAAGAGTGGCTGTGGGTGATCCTGCCCTGCCTGTCCATCCTGGTCCTGCAGACGGCAGAGTACGCGCTTTACCGATATCATCTGGAACTTCGGAGTACGGTGCAGATGATCAAAGGCGTCTATCTGTGGACGATCGCTCCCCTGTTGATCGTCTTTGGATTTTACCGCCTGCACTCGGGAACAGACAGTATTTGTTTGTCCAGGCTGCTGACCGGAATCCTGATCATCCTTATATTCGGTGTTTCTTATGCAAGAGCCGGGCTGTACCTTTTTAGCGGAGAATATCAGGAGGAAGAGTGGACGGAAGAAAAGGTTCTGATGTGTACGGTATACAACACTTCCAGACAGAAGGCTTACGAACCCGTAGGCCTTTTGTTTCGGACTCCGTTTCGGGGTTGGAGCAAGGAGAAGCTGGAAGAGAGACTAAAGGAGTGTTATGGGAGCGGCGCAAAGCTTCTGGAGGAGCAGGAGGACGGCCGCTGGCTTTGTACGGCAGAGTCCGGCCGCACCGGAATCGCTCCTTTTTATTTTGTGATCGAAAATGACTACTGGCTTACCGGGAATTTCCCGGTCCAGCTTATGAAATGCGATGCCTCGGTGTTCTGGCGGACTAGAGGACGCGCTGCTTCTTTGATCGATCTGGGAGCACCGCCATCGCTGGAACTGTCCGGGGAGACGGACGTAAACGGGATCGCACATGCCTTTGATGAACGATTTCTGCTAAGTGTGCAATGCGTCTTTGAGGAAGATATCCCGGCCTGTGCGGCAGATCTTACGGACTGGATCTTTTATCTGAAGGAAGACCCAAGAAACTGGGCCCGGGAACTGGACTTTTACGACGACCCTCTGGCCAGAATCTATGTTCATTTTGGAGAAGAGGCTTTTTATATCGAACTGCCGGAACTGGCCGACTGGACCAGTACGCTTTCCTGGGCGGACATGAAGGAAACCCTGGAAGAAGCGATTCGAAGCAAACACGAACTGGCCAAACCTCAGACGTCTTCCGCTTCGGAAGAACAGACTGAATTTTCTGAGGAAGCGTGGGCGGCCAGCTTCATGGAGAACTACGATGGCGAAAATTTTGAACAGGAATGCCTGGTCGGAGACGGCGTCATCCGTTATCGGATGGTATGCATCGACGCAGCTCTCGGAAGCCGGGCCTATTCTCTTTTGAAAAGTACGGACGGAGGAGCTTCCTGGCAGGTACAGGAGCGGGACCCCTTTGGGGAGCAGTGGGGGATGGGTATTGAGTTTACTTTTCTCACGGAAGATTACGGTTTTGCCTCTCTGATGCACAACGGAGGCGACGAGGCCGATCTGTACGTCACGGAGGACGGCGGACATACTTATCATCCCTGTGTATTCCAGGGACTCAGTGCGGATCTGGAGGATGGATATTATTATCAGCCCTATGATTATCCCCAGATGCCCTACGAAGAGGACGGGCATCTGTATGTACTGTGCGGCCAGGGGGCCGACGGGGATTATTCGGGCGGAGACGCCGCCGGTCTGGCTCTGTACGAGTCCACGGACCGGGGATATACATTTCTCTATCAGGAGATCAAACGACCAGAGTAGAAGAGGAGCATGCACCGGGCATGCTCCTTCCTTATTATCGTTCTCTTAACTGGACGACATTGGCGGCTTTTCGCTTGTTTTCCTCTTTCATAGCTGCGTAATGTTTCCGGGTGGTATTGACATTTTTATGCCCCAGCACATCCGCCACCAGATAGATGTCTCCGGTTTCCTGATAAAGGGAAGTGCCGTAAGTACTGCGCAGCTTGTGCGGCGTGATCTTCTTGGCAGTGGCGGTGGACGCGTACTTTTTGACCAGGCGCTCCACGGAACGCACGGTGATCCGGGTGTTGTTCTGTGAGATGAACAGAGCGTTCTCATGGCCCGGTTCCGGCTCCATGGTCAGGCGCTCCTCCAGATAATTCCGCAGCATCTCCTCGGTCTCTTCTCCAAAATACACGATATCTTCACTTCCTCCCTTGCGGATCACCCGCATGGCTCCGTTGTCAAAGTCCAGATCCGAGATATCCAGTCCTACCAGCTCTGTCACCCGAACACCTGTTCCAAGCAGAGTAACCACGATTGCCAGGTCCCGAAGCTTATTGCGGTTGTGCCAGACTTTTTGCTGCTTGGATAGCCTGGCTCCGGATTCGATATTGTCGATGAGCTGCGCCACCTCGTTGGCATCCATGCGGATGATGTTCTTTTCCTTGATCTTGGGCACATCCACCACGGACGGAGCATTTTTCTGGATCATTTCTTTCTTATGGAAATATCCGAAAAATGTATTCAAGGTCGCCAGCTTTCGGGCTTTGCCTTCTTCATGGTTCCGGAAGATCTGTCCGTCCTTTTCATAATAAGTCAGAAAAGACAGGTATTCCTCAATATCTACCGGCTGCAAATCATCCAGGATGGAGACCGGCAGCGTTCGGATGTCTTTTTCTTTGAAGTAAGGATTCTCCGTCTTTAGAAAATAAAAAAAAGTACTCAGGTCATAAGCATAATTCCGTCGCGTGTTCGTCGCCTTCTTAATCTCCATCGCCCGAAAAAAATCCCCTGCAAAGGCGGGCAATTCCTTTTGGAGTTCACGTAATTTTTTTATGTTAATCATATCCATTTGTTCATGATAGGATAAAGGCATTTGATAAGGACCTCCTTGTGTTGTGATTGGTAGAACGCGTCGTAAAACTGCCATTTTGCGACGCGTTATCTATTTGTGGATATTGTACCACTTCTTCTTATAAATAGCAAGATTTTTATTTGGATCAACATAAAATTTTTATGTTAATAATCCACAATGTGGTTTATAGATTTGTTGTAACTGTTCAGTACCTTCACAGTTACGGTGCAAAATCCATTTAAGATCGCCTACGGCGATGGGATTTTGCACTCCTGAATCATGTTCTTACGGTCTCAGCAGCAAGTGCTTCGACCTGTGCTGAACAGTTACGATTTGTTTTACGTTTTGATCATTGACGAATCAAAAGAGATCTTGTTATACTGAGTAAGAACCATCAGAAAGGAGAATGTACACGATGAAATCATCCACGGAACTGCGGACGCTTTTGCGTTCCATTGACCATAAAAGTTATCCTGCCTACAAGTCTCTGGCAGGCGCCTATCAGTTTCCTAAATTCCTGTTGTCCATCGACCATGTTCAGGGCGACCCTTTTGCGTCGCCGTCCAGTCTGCATGTGGAGATCCTTCATAAAGGCGCCGGTTTTCCGGCTGCCTATTATGAAAAAACATGTTCCCGGGTGGCGCTGCAGGACTATCTGACCAGACAGTTCGCCTCCCAGTTCGAGGACTATAATTTTAAGGCGAAGGGTTCCGGAAAAAGCGGTCTTTTATCCATCACCCGCTGCGGACAGGAGGTGTTGGAGCGGACGGCCTGCCAGATCACAGACAGTAAAATCATCGCCCGCTTTCATGTGGGCTTTCCGGCTTTTGGCAGAACCATTAATGCCGGAGAGCTGGAGAAGATCCTGTTCGACTTTCTTCCCAGATGTGTGGAGAACAGCTTCTTCTATGGAAAGCTGGACGGGAAAAGGGTCCAGGCGGCGGTCTATCTGGCCGAGGACCAGGAAGCCATCCGGAATCTTTTGAAGGAGGAAGATCTGGCGGCCTTCGTCGCCAACGGAGCCGTCCTCCCGAGAAAAAGCGGCGTCTCCGACCTGCCCATGAAAGACAGCGTTCCCTTCCGCTCTCCCGCTTCCATGGAACGTACCTTTTCCCTTCCCCATAAGGGAACCATCACGGGAATGGCTATTCCACGGGGAATTACCCTGATCGTGGGCGGCGGTTATCACGGAAAATCCACGCTCCTGGAAGCATTGCAGACCGGAGTATACAATCATATTGCCGGAGACGGGCGGGAATATGTGATCACCGATGACACGGCAGTCAAACTGCGGGCGGAGGACGGACGCTGCATCCGGGGCGTTGACATCTCCCTCTTCATCAACGATCTGCCCAATAAAAAGGATACCGTCTCTTTTTCCACACCGGATGCCAGCGGAAGTACTTCCCAGGCAGCGGGCGTGGTGGAATATATGGAAGCCGGTTCCCGGTTGTTTTTGATCGATGAGGACACTTCCGCCACGAACTTCATGCTCCGGGATGATTTCATGCAGCAGGTCATTAGCCGGGAAAAAGAACCGATCACTCCGTTTCTGGAGCGGGCCAGAGATCTTTATGAGCAAGAAGGCATCTCCACCATTCTGGTGGCCGGGAGCTCCGGCGCCTTTTTCTACATCGCAGACCAAATTCTGCAGATGGACTGCTACCGCCCCATCGATATCACCGATCATGTAAAAGGGCTCTGCAAAGAACATACGGCTCCCCGCATCCAGGCGCCCGGATTCCAGGTTCCCAATTATCAGCGTGTACTTCCGGTCTATCAGCGCAGCAAAAGCCGCGGCAGAGATTACCGCGGAAACCGCTCCGGCGGCGACAGCCGTCATGAACATATGAAGGTAAAGACCTTTGGCCGGGATTCCTTCTCTCTGGACAAAGAAACCGTCGATCTGCGCTATGTGGAGCAGCTGGCGGATTCCGAACAGACCAGTGCGCTGGCCCATCTTCTGCGCTTTGGTCTGGAACAGGTGATCGACGGAAAGCGAACGGTCCGGCAGGTGGTGCAGATTCTTTTCGATACTCTTGAGAAAAAGGGATGGGACCCCTTCTGCAGCTCCTATATTCCCTGCGGACTGGCAAAACCCCGCAGACAGGAGATTTTTGCCTGTCTGAACCGTTTCCGGGGCTGAAAACAAATACCGCTGTTCCAGCTGTTGTTTTCTGGAACAGCGGTATTTTTACTGCTGATTCAATACTTCCGTAATCTTATTGATCATTTCGTCTTCCTTCAACCGAAACTTGATCTCCACGCGTCTGGAAGCTTCCATGTTTACTTCTGAAGAATTTTCTTTATAGATGGGACTGCTGTAAGAGCGTCCGTTGACCGTCAGCAGATTCCGAAGCTGTTCAATCTGCTGCGTCGGAAGCCCATTGGCGTCATCCATACAAAATCTTGCCACAGAGTTGGCTCGATTGTAGGACAGGGTCATATTGCTCTCATATCCTCCGTCCGTATCCGTATGGCCCTCGATGATAATCTCCGCAATATAAGGCCGGAAGTTATCCTGTAAAAGCACGCCCAGATACATGGGGATGATCTCCTTTAGGGTCTCCTTGCTTTCCGGGGTCAAAGTCGCGCTGTTATAGCGGAACAGCACATCCGAGGAAAAAGTAATGGATCCCGTCTGCGCATCCACTTTCATGGAGGAATTGCTGAACCGGGTCTGCAGTTCCCCGATGATGTCAGTCCGGATTCCCACGATATCCTGCAATTCACTTCTGGTTGCGTTAAGCTCCGCCCGCGCCTCATCGATTTCCAGATAAGCGGCGTCCAGTTCTTCCTGGGTCATGGTCGCTTTGGCGTAAGCCTCTTCTAATTCTTTTAAAGAATTGCGGAGTTCCGTTTCCGACGCTTCCAGGTCCGCTCTGGATGCGTCTAACTCCGCCTGGGAAGCCTCCAGCTCGGTCCTGGTGGAATTCAGCTGAAGCTGCGCTTCCTCCAGGTCCGTCCTCTTCTGCTTGTAGATGGCCAGCGTAATGGCGATAATCAGGATGAAGATCAAAAGCAATGCCGCCATCATATCCGAGTAAGACTGCCAATACCCCGGCACTGCGAACGCCGCTCTGTCTCTTTTCTTACTTCTCATACAAATCCCTCATCTGATGAAACGTATATAATTCATTATTCAGATCTTCGCAGGTTCTAGAAAGGGCCGCCTCAATCTCCCGCTGACGGTCCAGCGCCAGGTTCATGGTATCGCTCATACTTCGGCTTGCATCCAGCAGAATCCGCGTACTCTCCTCCAGGCGCTGGAAATTCCTTGCGTAGGTTCCCTGTGCCTCGCAGGCCTGACGCAGCGAATTGCCAAGGCTCTCGAAGTCGGTACTCATGGTATTCGTAAGACGATCCATGAACTGCTGAATGATCTGCTCCACCCCTTTTACCTGCTCCGCAGCATTGCCCCGCATCAGTTCCATCATATTCTTCAGGGAATTCGCCATATTCGCCTGATAAATCAGCATGGCGCTCATATTCTCATCCGTATTGCTGGCAGTCGGAGCCGCATACTCATGAAAAGCAGACAGAAAATCTGACAGCTTCTCATAGGCATCCGACATCAGACTCCGATACACGAAGGTGAAGACCAGAGAAAAGAAGATCCCATAGACGGATGTGTGGAACGCCACTTTCATACCGTCCAAAAGCGGCGCGATGTTATCCGATATGGTGAAGATGTCATTTCCGGAAAAGGAACTCATCCCCAGGGTAAGGCCAAGGAAGGTTCCCAGAATCCCAAGACCTGTCAGCGTACCGGACACTGCCGAATTAAAATAGGTTTTTCCCACCTGATCGATCAGTTCCTCGTTAATGTACTCTTCGATCGGGCACACTTCTGTGATGACTCCTTTGGAGCTGGTATGTATCTGTATCCTCTTCTGATATTTTCCAAACTGCCGATTCAGAATCGGGTTGGGAAATAAATCCTTTTTCTGGCGGTATTCTTTCCACAGATTCTTCTGGCCGGCTTCGTACTTCTCCTGCATCTCTTCCGTAGCGAATACCAGTGCGTCTGTAAGCCGGTTCAGCTGTCCGAAGCTTGTAAATGACAGAAGAAACAGGACACCGATGACCAGCAGAAATCCAATATTGATAACCAGATTGCTGACTGAGATCTCCGCCTCTGTAAAGATACCGTTGATGTACAGGATGAATCCGAACATCAGGACATACAAAACTGCCAGCAAATAATAAAGTTTATTTTTCATGATACGCCTCCTTTGCCTATGGACACTTTAACATATTTTTCCCATACCCACAATCCATTGATGGGAATCTTAAATGAATCTTTAAAAAATCTTAAAAAAGAGGCGTTCCCGCTGTCAAACCACTACTTCTCTTCCGTGGAATAATAAGGAATGATCAGCTTCTTCCCTGCAAACAGATGCCCGGTCACCAGATGATTGATCTTCATGACCTCATTGATATAGTCCGCCCGGGTCTCATAATAATCATGGTCCATATACGCATCCGCCAGATCCCACAGCGTATCCCCCTTCTGGATCTCTATGCTTGTATAATACTTGTAGACCGGCTCGTCTTCCGTCTCCTCCGCTTTTGCAAGAAGCGTTCCAAAGCCAACCCCCATGCCGAACATAAGAATCAGCGTCAGGCCATAAATCAGAATCCGCTTCCTCCGGTCCCGCAGCTCCTTTTTCACCTGCTCTCTTCTCGCCTGCCGAAATTCCTCTCTCGTCAACATTCCCTCTGCATACATACCACTCACTCCTCCTTTGTGAACATTTGTTCTCCTTCTGACTGTTATTATACAGATCGAACATTTGTTTGTCAATACAAAATCGAAGGTTTGTTCGGTAATATATACATAAAGATACTTTTCACATGTCTTTCAATACACAAGCCTGCATCGGGCATCCGGTTGCCACAAGCGCATACAAAGAAAGGACCTGTTCCTTGATTTCATAGAACAGATCCCCTCCGTCGGTATTCTAACCTTCTTTTTTCATCCGTGCCAGCCTCCGAAGCATCATATGCCCGGTACAGGCGCCTCCGAGCCAGTTCGTCTGGTTCTCCTTTTCAAAGTGTGCTTTTGCGTCGGCATATCTGCCGTCCAGATATGCCAGCAGCCCCCGGATCTCCCACTCTTCTGTACAGCCGGATTCGTGACACCACCAGCACATCCTCCGGGAAAGCATATGTTCCGCGTAATCGCGCGCCTTCTCATACTGTCCGGTATAGTACGCATAGCAGAACAGATTGTAAAGCCGCTGCTTGGAATCCGTCCCGGGACCGGTCAGAAGCTCCTCCATGGACAGTCCCAGGTCCCGGCAGTCCTGATAATCTTCTTTCAGCTTTTCCAGATATTTTTCGCCGTATGCCTTGGCCTTTTTCAGATCGCCCATCCAGTAGCTGCATTTCATCAGACGTTCCAGAAGGACCTGATCGTCGTCTTTGGACTTTCCCAAAAGCCGATACGCTTTGGTTAGACAAAAATCGGCCGTCTCAAAGTCTTCGATATAATAAAAGACCGCACCTGCACTCTTTAATACTTCCGCTCGGTCCTTCCGATCCTTACTCTCATCTTCCATGGCCTGACGGGCCAGTTCTTTGACATCGCGGCATTTCTGATAAAAGGTTTCATCGAGAGACGGCCGGTAGACCAGCCACAGATCCGTGATACTGGTGATCCGGTCCGCCGTCCGCGCCCAGCTGTCCGTTCCTTTTTCCGAAAAATCCAGACTGCCGTACCACTCTTCTACCCACCGAAGCGCCTGCTCGTGATCTTTGCACATGGCGGCATAATCCGACATGTATTCCAGACACAGCTCCCGGATTTCTTCCTCGGGCTGCCCAAGAAGCACCTTTTGAAAATAGGCGATTCCTTCCTTGAACTTTTTCCCGGCAAGGAAACACTGGAAGATCCGTCCATAGCAGAACTTGTCGGAACTTCCGAACCGGTCCTTGGCCGTGATGCTTTTTTCAAAGGCTTCGATGGCCTCTTCGGGACGGTCAAGCTTTCGAAGCGCACGTCCTTTCAAGAGCCAGAGCCCGCTGTCTTCCTCCTGGGCGATCCCCTTCTCCGCCTCGGACAAAGCCTTTTCATACTCCCAAAGGTTTAGGTAGATATAGGACCGCCAGCGGTAAAGCTCCGTGAATACGCCGAATTTCTCTTCCTGCAGATTCAGATAATAGAGCGCTTTGTCCGCATATTCCGTCCGCTGAGTTTTCTTGAATTTATTCCGATAGATCCAGCCGATCCTCCAAAGACATCCCCGAAAGTCCGGATTCTTCTCCATAACTCTCTGATAATACGCAAGGGCACGGTCCGGTTCTTTTTGATGTTCAAAGCACCTGCCAAGGTAAAAGTCCACGCCTTCATATTCCATCTGCTGCTCTTCGCAGATCTTCAGATGAGAAAACGCCGTATCATAATCCTTATATTCCTCCACGTAGAAACGGCCAAGATAATACCGAAGAGCAACGTCTTCGCAGAGTTCCAGCGCTTTTGCGGCGTACGCAAGCACCTTTTCTTTTTGTTCCCCGGTGAGTTCGCCGACCGTTCCCTGCAGATAGATCCGTTCCCGGTAAGCCTCCGCCAGAAGCTTCGGATTCTGCTGATCCTGTTCTAATTGTTCGATTACAGATGCCGCATAGTCCTCCGCCTCCTGCCAGGATGCCGGGTCTTCCTTTTTCACCAGACGGCGCAGAACCTGAATCTTTTTCACCTGCAGTACCAGGTTCATCGCTTCGGCTTCCTCCGCCTGCCGGAGGATTCCCAGAGCGTCCTCATACTGCTGATAGTCCAGGAAGACCAGAAGGGCCCGCAGATAGATCTGCGCATTCCCTGCATAGATCCCCTTTGCCCGGTAGAAGGTATCCACCACCTCCTGGGCCATCCGCAGATTCTCATAGGCCTCCTGCAGGCAGGAACAGGCCCAGAAACTGGACGGATCAAGGCGAAGAATCTCCTCGCACAGATCCACCACCTTACGGTCTTCTTTCAAATCCCGCAAAAACAACATTTTCTGCATTAGAAAATCCGGATTTTCCGGCACCAGAGCCAGGGCCTGGTCCTGACAGGCCAGAATATGGTCGGCAAATACTTTCAGTTCCTCCGACGACACCTCCTCTGCCGCCCGGCTGTAAAGAGCCTGCAGCGCCCTGGCTTCCATATGATAAATGAATGCTTCTTCCCAGAGCTGCTCCTTATCCTTTTCCTCTGAACCGGACTCTTCCTTCAGGCACGCTCTCCAGCGGACAATCTCCTCCAGCGCCTCTTTGCTGCGGCCGGTGTACAGGTTCAGAACGGTCCAGTGTTTGTGCCACGTGGCCGTATCCTTTATGTACTCCGGATGAGCTTCAAAAAAAGCGTACGCTTTTTCAAATTCCCTGGAGCGGATGCAGCATCTGCAGAAGCTCTCTGCTTCCTCGTCCGTCATCCGGTCTCCTTTTTCCAGCCAGGAAGCAATCATCCTCGGATAGATCTGCTCCAGAATCTCCTGTACCTCTCCCGTATCCCGGATCTTCCGCGCATCCTCCAGAAACTGTCTGGCTTGCTCCAGATCCTCCTCAGCCATCTTGAACTTTGCCAGTCCAAGCAGCGCATGATATCTGCCATTGTCCGTCTGCTGTTCCCAGGTAAGATAGGCGGCCCATAGTCCGGAGGGGAAGATCTTCTCCCCGCAATCCCACAGAATCCGGGCGCCCATCAGCCAAATATGTTCATCCTTTTTATTTTCGCTCACCAGTTTTTCGACAAGATCGACCGCCCGATTCCCAGCGCCGCACTCAAACCAGTAGAATGCCCACTCCATATCATACCAGGGATGTGCGATTTCAAAACGATCCAGAGCTTCCAGACGCTTTCGTTTCTCCTCCTGTCCTTCCGGGCTTCGGTCAAATTCGTCATTGAGAAACTGCATAAACTCCCGGGCAAAGCCGTCATAATCCCCATCCGGCCGCCCTTCCATCTTTTCATAGGGAAACGTACTGCATGCCGTCTCTGCCGTGAGCTTTCTTACTATATAATCTACAAACGCTTCCGGCAGATGCTCCTTGAACTCCTGCTGGTCTTCCCGGATATGAAATTTGGCGTCCAGAAGCTGCCAAATCTCATAAGGCAGGCGAAAATGCTCTGCCAGATAAGAAAAGAGGCCCCATTTTGCCGTTTCCCCATCTTCCAGAGACAAAAGAACAGGATCACCTAAAAGCTTTTTCCACTGAGCGGATTCAATTCTTCGGGAAAAATGATCATAAATATCCGCCAGCTCCCGCAGAAAACCGCCAATCTCCTGATTCTGAAGCCAATCTACATCGGATACGGCTTCCTCTTCCGGTGTTCTTGCATAGACAAGCGCCTCTTCATAAGCTTTTCGAAGCCGCTTAAAACCTTCCGGATCATCCTCCGGATTGACGCCGCCTAAAAGTCGGCGGTAGGCCCCGTGAATCGCGTTTTCCTCCCGGGTCGCCGGTATCTTAAGAATCGAAAAAAATTCGGAACTGCTCATCATCTCTTTTTCCCCATCGCACAATAGAATACGAACAGCAGGAAAACGACTGCCGCCGTCATCCAGCCCGCCAGCATCAGCGTCCCTTTTTGGCAGAACATATCATAATATCCTTTTAGATAGATCACCACAATAATCAGCGGAATCCCGTATGCCACGTAGTTCTTCAAACCTTTGGGGAAAGAACGGCCGGTACCTGCATTGGCCTCCGCAAGAAAAGCGTCCCAGCCCCATCCGTTTTTCCTGGTACAGAACAGCACATACCCCAGACTTCCCAGAGGAAGCAGATTGTTGGACACAATAAAATCTTCCAGATCCATGATCGTACTGCCTGCTCCTAAAGGCTGTATTCCGGACAGAACATTGTAGCCAAGCACCGCAGGCATACTGAGCACGATGATCAGGCCTGCGCTGACCAGCACGCTCTTCTGTCTGGACCAGCCAAAGAGATCCATATCGAAAGCAATGATATTTTCAAACACTGCAATGATCGTGGACAGCGCCGCAAAGGTCAGGAACAAGAAAAACAATGCGCTCCACAAAAATCCAAAGGGCATCTGGGCAAAAATATTAGGCAGCGTGATAAATACCAGACTCGGCCCCGCCCCCGGTTCAATCCCGTAGGCAAAGCAGGCGGGGATCACGATAAAACCTGCCATCAGCGCCACAAAAGTATCAAGAGCCGTGATGCTGAACGCTTCCCCGGTCAGACTGTGGGAGCGATCCAGATAACTTCCGAAGATCAGCATGGCGCCGACTCCGAGAGACAGGGTGAAAAACGCCTGACTCAGAGCCGCAAAGACCACATTGCCAATCCCGCTCTCCACCATTTTCTGAAAATCCGGCACCAGATAGAATCGTATGCCGGCCCCCGCGCCCTCAAGGAACACCGAATGGCCTGCCAGTACCAGCATAATCAGCAAAAGAGCCGCCATCATCCATTTGGTGATCCGCTCCACACCGGATTTCAGTCCCAGCATGCAGACTCCAAAGCCAAGGATGCAGATCACAATGGTCCAGAAGGTCATGATGGGAAGGTTCTGAAGCATTCTTCCGAAGGACTCCGTGATCTGCTCCGTGGAAGCACCGGTAAATTCTCCGCGAAGGCTCCGATAACAGTAATACATCATCCAGCCGCCCACCATGGTGTAAAACATCATCAGCAGATAACAGCCGAAGATCCCGATGTACTTCAGCCGGTGCCAGCGCGTCCCTCCCGGCTCCAGTTCTTCAAAACTTCCCGCCACGCTCTTCCTGCTGCCCCTGCCGATTGCGAACTCGCAGACCAGGACCGGAATCCCAAGAATCAGCAAAAAGGCAAGGTAAATCAGTATAAACGCTGCGCCGCCGTATGCTCCGCAGATATAAGGAAATTTCCAGACATTTCCAATACCGATGGCGCATCCTGCGGACACCAGAATGAAGCCCAGGCGGGAACCAAATTTTTCTCGTTTCATAGCTTAACATATCCTCCATATTTTATAACATCTTTTTATTATAATGGGTTGGATATGGGATTGCAACTTTATTTTTCAAACGGCGTCGATCTTACGAATTCTTTTGGCAGGTCCGATCAGGGACATAAAGGTAGCGCATACCACCGCCGTAAGCACCGTTATGAGCGGAAATCCTGGTATCCTCCAGGCGTCTCCCCACCTGGAGGCCACCATATGCTGATATAGAAAGTGGTTGCACCAAAGTCCTGCCAAAGTGCCGGTCAAAATCCCGCACGCCAGATAGGAACCGGCCTCCGCGGCTATCATAGAAAGGATCTGTCTTTGGCTCATGCCAATGGCATAGAGATTCCGATATTGCTCCATCCGCGCAGACACGCTCATAGACATGCTGTTGATAATATGAAAAGCGGAAATCATCAGAATCACCGCCAGAAATCCATACAGAAATAATAAAAACGCGGAATAAGCCCCGGATACTTCCATATTTTTTTGTCGCTGATCTGAGAAAACCACGTTCTCCCCTGCCAGCTCCCGCATGTGCAGAACTTTTTCGTCTGAGATGCTCTTCTTTACCTGCAGATCAATCACCGTATAGCCCTGAAATCCGGTCAGTTCCTGAAAAAGCGACTCAGAACAGAATATCAGTTCGATCCCCGGCTCTTCGTCAAAGGGAGTCCGCGTCAGCACGCCGGATACCGGAAGTTCGAACCCGCCGCTTTCGGTAGGAAAGGTCAGCACATCTCCCGTATGCAGAGAATCTTCTCCGTGATAAGCGGCCAGAACCGACGCTCCTTCTGCGATCTCTTCCACCGTGCCCGAATACAATTCCTTTTTTGCCCAGTCAAGCTGATGATCCTCATAAGAAATTAAAGTAACCCTTTTCGTCTGTCCGTTCCACTCCGCCTCCAGCTCATAGGCAAAGCTTCTGCCATAGACCCGTTTTACCTCCGGGTCTTCTTCCAACTGCGACGCCAGATCCCTCGGGATCGAACAAGTATTGTCCGGACTGAGGATTGTGATATCCGGAGAATACGGCTGCAGCGGAGTGAGCGCATGGCCCATAAAGTCCCGCAACACGCTGAAGGACAGGAATAAAATGATACTGAAAGCAAAGGAGCCGGACATTAAGAAAAAGTTCTTGCGGCTCCCTTTCGCATGATGGATTCCAAGAGAGATTTCCACCGGCAGCCGCCCGGTACGGGTCGCCCGCCTTACCGCGAACACGGTCCCCGCGTTGCCGGAAACTGCTGTCAGAGGAGAGACCGAAGAAGCCCTCCTTGCCGGCGCCCGGGCGGCAAGCAAAACCGTCAGAATGCCGATCCCGGCGCCGCAGAAGATGCCGATCCAGCTGATTCCAAAGACCGGCATACTTCCAAAATATCCAGGACTTACAAAGCGGAGCAGCGCGCACAGCCCCCAGAGCATGAAAGTGCCTGCAAGCACCGCTGTCGGAATCGCTTCCTTACACCATGAAAGTGCCTCTCTTCTGACAAATTTTGCTACCTGCTTCGGCGTAGCTCCAAGACACCGCATCATACCGAAAAACTCGGTGCGCTGGGCCACACTGCTGTTCAGACTTCCGGTTATCATCAGGATTCCGGCCGTCGCCACCAGCGCTGCAAGCACAAAAACCACAAGGTAAATCCGAATCAGATACGTATCGGTACTCTGGAACAAAAGTCCCAGCAGATAGGCGTTTTGCGCCACCTGCTCTTCTGACAATCCCAACTGTCCACAGATCGCCCGGATGGCTCTTTGAATTCTGCAAAAGGGCACAAACTGTACATAAAACACGCTGTCTGTCTCTGTCTGCTCTCCTTCGGAAAAGTATCTGCGAAAGCTCTCCGTGTTGACAAACACACCAAACGCGTCCTTCTCCGTCAGCATCGACGTGGCGTGAAAAAAGCCGGTAACCGTAAAGTGAAGAGGTTCATCCTCCGGGGAAACGACGGTGATCATATCCCCGGTGTGAAGTCCCAGGCGGCTCTGAATACTGTCGGCGCAGGCAATGTCCGTCTCCCCTTCGGGAAATACTCCCTCAAAAAGACCTGCTTCCGGCTGCATTTCCAGAAATTCCGCATCCATTCCGCAGATCACCGTCTGGGTTCCTTCGATCCGCCAGCCCTCGTCCAGACGATAATTGCGTACATCATACCTGGCGCCGACCGCAACTTCCGGCCTTGCGGCCAGGATCGCGGCCTGCTCGTCCGTCACATTTTTAAATGCCGCATGCCAGCTTCCATATTTGTAAACCGCCTGCATCTTCTCGCTTCGAATCTGCATATCCGCCATACCGAAAAGCCCCATAATCAAAAAGACCGCCAGAAAGATGCAGATCCTTGTCATACGGCTCTGCTTTTTGTTGACACGGGCCTGGATGGCAATCAGATCAAGATAACTTCTCATGATTTGGCACCTCCTAAGTCCGTAAGAACGCCGTCCCGCACCCGGAGTACCCGGTCGGCGGCCGAGGCAAGCTGCGCATTGTGGGTGATCATCAGCACCGTCTGCTGATAGTGACGGGAGGCTTTTAAGAGCAGGTCCATGACGTCCTGACTGTTTTTGGAATCCAGGTTGCCGGTTGGTTCATCCGCAAGTACCAGCATGGGGCGGGTAATCATAGCACGTGCGATGGCCGCCCGCTGTTTCTGCCCTCCGGAGAGCTGGCCGGGCAGATGATGCCGTCGGTCCTTCAGCCCCAGGATCTCCAAAAGCTCCTCCACCTTCTCCCGCTTCGGCTTCTGATGGTCCAAAAGCAGGGGAAAAATCATATTCTGCTCCACATCAAGCTCCTCGATCAGATGAAACGACTGAAAGATGAATCCGATATTCCTTCTGCGGAATAACGTGCGCTGATTCTCCTTCATGCCGAAAAGATTCGTTCCCTCCAGACAGATACTGCCGGAGCTCGGCGTATCCAGCGCGCCGATGCAGTTCAAAAGCGTACTCTTTCCGGAGCCGGACTCTCCCACAACCGCCGCGAATTCCCCTTTCTTCATCGTAAAAGAAACATCGCGCAGCGCCTGTACCGCTGTCTCACCGGTTCCGTATACCTTGCAGAGATTTTGTACCTGTAACAATTCCATGGTGTGACACCTTCCTTTCTGGTATGCGTTTTATACAGCATACCAGACTCCGCTTACATTCCGGTGAATTCCAGCTTACGTTTTCGTAAGAAAAGACAGACAGAACACGGCACCCTCCCCCGGTGTGCTTGCGACCGACAGCGTGCCTCCCTGCCCTTCTATGATAGCTTTTGCCAGCGGCAGGCCAAGACCTGCGCCCTGCCGGTCGGAGGACCGGCGGCTTCGGTAGAAGCGCTTGAAAATATGATGGATGTCCTCCGGCAGGATGCCGCAGCCGTCGTCCTCCACAGAGATCCGGAGCATGACCGGAGAACGCCCCCAGCAAATACGGATGATACTGCCCTCTTCCGTGTGATCCAATGCATTTTTCATCAGATTCCCGAGCGCTTCCCTGGTCCATCCGGGGTCGCAGAGAAGCCGTTCTTCCGGGTCCCCCTCAAGGACGATTCGTTTCTTCTCCCGCTCCGCCCGGACCAGAAGGGGCTCTTCCGCCTCCCAGACCAGCTCACAGACCAATACTGGTTCTTTTTCAAACACAATGTTCCCCGCGTCCAGACGGACGATCTTCAAGAGCGCCTGAATCAGGTCCTCCATCCGAAGGAGGGACTGCATGGATTTACCCGCGAAGTTTCGAACGGTATCGGGATGCTCCGGCTCCTGCAAAATAATATCCGTATACATACTGAGCGCCGCAAGGGGCGTCTTTAGCTGGTGGGAAATATCGGAGATGGTATCCTTTAGAAAGGTTCTGGAGGCGTATTCTGTCTCATAACCGGCTTTCAGCGCTCTGGCCAGCTGATCTACGTTTGCGAACAGTCTGCTGAGAGCCCCTGGTTGTTCGACCGAAAAGTGGCCGGAGAAGTCTCCTTCCGCGAACTGCTCCACCAGATCGGACGCTTCCTCATAAATGCAGTTCTGTTTTTTCATATACCAGACGGCGCCGGAAAAAATCATCCCGCAGAAAAGAATCCCGGCAAAAAGATTTCTTAAAGAAATGTGAAAAAGTCCTTTTCTCAGCAAAGGAAAAAAGATCAACGACACGGAGTTTTGATGTCCGATCTGCGAAAGAAAAGAAACGCCTTCGCAGGTCCGTTCCGTGCCCGCGCACGCTGCCGCGATTTGCTCCCTCGGGACGTCCTCCTGAAGCAGCGCAGAAACCATCTGCTGTTCCCTCACGAAGATCAGCTCTCTGGCATACGACAGATCCCGGAAGCCGGAGAAAAGCAGCAGGACCGTCATCCCTGTACAGACGCCCAGTAAAAACAAAAGATACTGCCGGTTCTGCTTTTCCAAAAGAAAATTCATAGGTCCTCCTTCCATTGATAACCGAACCCCCGAACCGTCAGGAGATGTTTCGGCCGGGAAGGCTCCTCTTCCACCTTTTCCCGCAGTCTTCGGATGTGCACGGACAGAGTATTGTCATCCACGAAGCTCCCGTTGTCGTCCCACAGTGCATTCAGGATGGTCTCCCGGGTCATGATCCGGCCCTTATTTCGGAGAAACAGACAGAGCAGCCGGTATTCCGTCGCGGTCAGGGAAAGCAGCATCTCTCCCCGCCAGGCGCGGTTCTCCGACAGATGGACCTGAATCTCTCCGGAGGACAGAAGCGATTCCTCATCTGCCTCCTTTTGTATTCTGCTTCGCCGGAGCAGGGCCCGGATACGGGAACAAAGTTCTCCCAGACGGAAGGGTTTGGTCAGATAGTCGTCCCCTCCGCTGTCCAACCCCCTTATAATCTGCATCTCCTCGTCCGCCGCCGTCAGAAAGAGAATCGGCGCCTGGTTTTTTGCTCCGCGTACTTGTTCGCAGATCTCATACCCGGTGCCGTCCGGAAGCGCCACATCCAGAAGAAGCAGGTCAAAGAATATCTTCTGCTGGAAAAGCAGGGTTTTTGCCTCCGCGACGGTGCGGACAACCCGAAGCTCGTATCCTTCTCTCTCCAAGGTATATTTAAGCCCGTCAATCAGCCCCGCATCATCTTCCAGAAGCAGCAGTCTCTCCATAAGCGGCACCTTCCTTTCTTTTTTCTCTGTTTCGTTCCAGCTGCCGGAACATCCGAAGGAGCACGATGGTTGCCGCCAGAGCAAGCACCACCTCTGCCGCAAACTGGGCGAAGGCCAGTCCGTACAGGGGGAATAACCCATTCAGAATATACAAAGCCGGGATTTCCAGCACAATCTTCCGAAGGATGGCGAACACCAGGGATTTGCGTCCCATTCCGCATGCCTGAAAGACGCCCACAGCCAGAAAGTCCATACATAAGAAAGGCAACGCCAGGCACAGTCCGTGGAGAAAACGGCTTCCGTAACGGACGATGCTTTCATTTTTCATAAACAGACTGATAAAAAATCTGGAGCCTCCGTAATAGCAGGCCGTGATCAGCGCCAGAAACGAGATGGAAATCCCAGCCGAAAAAGTGACTGCTTTTTTCATCCGGCGTGTATCGCCGCTGGCGTAATTGTAGCTGATCAATGGCATCAGGCCCTGGGAAAGTCCCATTGCGATATACATGGGGACCATGTTGATCTTCTGGGCAATTCCCATGGCGGCCACCGCGTCGGAGCCGTAGACGGAGGTGAAGTTGTTGAGTACGGTCATTCCCGTCACATTCAGAAGGTTCTGGATGGACGCCGGGATTCCCACCCCGCAGATGCTGGCCACAAGGGCCTGATCGGGACGGAACATGGACGGTTTCACACACACATACGTCTTTCCGCGCTTTACATACAGCAGAATAAAAAAATACAGACATGCCGCGCAGTTGGACAGGAAAGTGGCAAGCCCCGCTCCCGCCGCTCCCATATGGAGGCCCCAGGGCAGGATAAAGATCGGGTCCAGCACAATGTTCAGAAGACATCCGCTCATGGTTCCGATGCTGGCATGAAGGGAGGAGCCTTCCGCCCGGACCAGATAGGCGAGAACCACATTCAAGATGGCGGGAATCGCCCCGCAGGTGACCGTCCAATGCAGATACGCTCCGGTGGCCGTGGCCGTCCCTGCGTCCGAACCGAGGATCGCAAGAAGCGGCTGGCGGAATATGGTAAAGAAAAGAGAAAAAGCCCCGCCGCTGATCAGCGAACAGTAAAAGCCGAAGGCGGAACTTCGGTATACGGTGTCGTAATCTTTTCTTCCCAGCGCCCGGCTCATCATGCTGGAGCTTCCGATCCCGAACAGATTATTCACCGCGTTAAAAGCAAGAAGCACCGGAGCCGCCAGGGCCACCGCTGCGTTCTGTACGGGATCATTGACCATGCCGACGAAATACGTATCCGCCAGATTGTAGATCACCATGACCAGCGAACTAATAATCGTCGGCACGGACATGATCACCACCGCTTTCGGAATCGGCGTCTGTTCAAACAGGATGGTCTTTTGTTTGTCTTCCATAGAGCAAAACTTCCTTTCTGTGCGCTGTCTGCGCCAAAGTCATGTCCCTATTGTAGCACGTTCCGAAGCGATTGTCATTTTTTCTTTTCTGTCCTTACGGAAGAGGCACTGGAATCTTCTCATCCCCAAGCAGTACGGCGCTCACCTGTTCCGCCTCCACATAGTTTCCAAGGCCGATCTGGATCGTGACTTCCCGGTTGTCAAAATCATAGCTTCCGTTCATGCCGCCCATCCTTATGGGGATCTCCTTTCCGTCCTGATCCAGGAACCCGGTGACTTCGGTCTCCTTCAGATACACGTCCTCTTCATTCGGATAAAGCATCTCCATCAGGCGGTCGCGGTCGTCCATGTCAAAGACCAGCAGAAGGGAAAGAGGGGATATCTCCACTCGCTTTACGTGTACGGATGCTCCGCAGATGTCCACCGGCTGTTCCGGTTCGCAGACCCTTTTCTCCAGCATCGTATCTTCACCCAGCGGAAGCGTCAGCGTCCAGTTTCCCCGGATGGTATGAGGAACCGTGTCGCCATTCTCGTAGGTATAATAGTTGTATTCGGTGAAGTGAACCGTGACTTCTTTTTCACTCCACTCCCGGCCGATGGTCTTCAGCGCAGAGATCTCATAATAACCGTGGTCCGAAAGGGTTTCAAAAGCGGGGGTATCTGGGGTAAATCCCATGGATACATTGCCAAAGGCGTCCTCCTGCTCCGTGATCAGCCACGGTTCTCCGTAAGTCCCGTCCTCCGCTGTACGATCAAAACCGCCGTTGCCGTCGATCACCGCTTCCTCCGCCTGGATATCCAGCAGAATATATAACGTATTTTTGTCCTGAACGGTCTGCTTTGCCGTGATGATAATGCCTGCGTCCGAGGCAGAGACCTGCTGTTCCCGGGCAAGCCCTTCCATCGTCATCGCGTCCTGTTCTTCCTCCGCAGGATTGCCAAAGTTCTCTGCCGCTTTTTCATTCCATCGAAACAGACCGGACGCCATGGCGGTCGTTCCCACAAAGGCGGCCAGCGCCGCCGCCAGGATCAAGGTTCTCTTCTTTAACATGTTTCCCATCGTTTCCTCCTTCACTGGTGTATCCGGAAGTGTTTCCAGGATCTGCTCTATGTGGTTTTTGCAGGAATCCGGTGTCCTCCAAGGTTCCAGCTCTGCCATTCTACGGAACTGCTCGTCGATCCTTTTTTGTTCTCTCATCAATGTACGCCCTCCCATTCTGCTCTTAATCGTTTCCTGGCCCGGTTCAGCCTTGATTTGACGGTTCCTTCCGATACGCCCAGGATCTTTGCGATCTCTCTTGTCCGGAAACCGTCATAATAGTACAGGATCACCGCGTCCCGGAATTCCTCCGGCAGTTCCATCACCAGATACCAGAGTTCCCGCTGCCCGGAGGCAGAACTCTTTTCATACCGGTTCATATCCCCCGGATATTCCAGACGGTTCCGGCCGACCAGCATAGTGCGGGTCACATTGGCCAGTATCGACATCACCCAGGGCCGAAAACGCCCGGGGTCCCTTAGCTGTTCCAGATGTGCGTAAGCCTTCAGAACGGTCTCTCCCACCGCGTCTTCTGCATCCGCGGGATTCCGAAGGACTCCAAGGGCATACCGATACATGGAAGTCTCCTGGGCCCGGATCTTATCACAGAACCTTTCTTTCTCCATTGTTTTCACTTCTTCACCAACTGTCTTTTTTTATGATACTCGAAACATGTTTCATATATAAGACCGCGCAGGGAAGCGTTTGGTTCCCTGCGCGGTAAAAATATTCCAATTATTCAAGATCCAGTTCGGGCGGCACATCCAGTTCCTCCGGCGCATATTTTCCGTTCTTCTTCCGCTGCCGGACGCACTCGGTCAGCAGATACTCGATCTGACCGTTCACGGAGCGGAAATCATCCTCTGCCCATGCCGCGATGGCGTCGTACAGCTTCGTCGACAGCCGCAGAGGAACCTGTTTCTTCCGATTATCTGCCATATCAGTACAGACTTCCCGTATTTACGATGGGCTGGGCGTCGTGATTGCCGCAGAGGACCACCAGAAGGTTGGAGACCATGGCGGCTTTGCGCTCCTCGTCCAGGACCACCATCTCATTCTCGCTCAAGCGTTCCAGCGCCATCTCCACCATACCGACCGCGCCGTCCACGATCATCTTTCTTGCGTCAATGATGGCGGACGCCTGCTGGCGCTGAAGCATGACGGCTGCGATCTCCGGAGCGTAAGCAAGATAGGTAATCCGTGCCTCCACAATCTCGATCCCTGCTTCATTAACCCGGGCCTGGATCTCGTCCCGGATTCTGGCCGCTACGATCTCGCTGGACCCCCGAAGACTTCCCTCATCCGCGACGCCGTCCCCGGTGGTGTCCACCCCCGGCGCCACATCGTAGGGGTAGAGTCTTACGATATTCCGAAGGGCGCTGTCGCACTGCAGGGAAAGAAATTCCTTGTAATTATCTACGTTGAATACCGCTTTTGCCGTGTCCACGATCCGCCAGGTGACGGCGATGCTAATTTCGACAGGGTTGCCCAGACAGTCGTTGATCTTCTGGCGGTTGTTGCTGAGGGTCATGATTTTCAGAGAGATCTTTTTTCCCATATTCTGAAAATCAATGGCTGCGGCAACTCCCGCATTCGGATTGGCTGCGGACGTATGACTTACATCCCCGCTCTGGCTGAGTTTTGTCTTGGCCGCCGGATTGACGCTGGTGCAGAACGGATTTACAAAATAAAATCCATGATCTTTCAAGGTTCCGACATATTTTCCGAACAAAGTGAGTACCAGTGCTTCCTGGGGCTTCAGCACCTGCAGACCGCACAGCGGGAACCAGCCGATGCACAAAAATACGATACTCACGATCATCAGGACCGGACTTCCATCATGCCCCACCTGGATACCGCCGATTACACTTCCCAGAATTGCGAACGCGTAGAGCGCCACCACCATCAGCAGCACAAACATCCCATTCTTCTTGTTACTTAACACGATTTCTTTCATTTTATTGTTCCTCCACCTTTATGATATCGAAATCATATCACTTTCATTTCAAAATGTCAATACCTGTATGAGAGGTAACACGAAATATTTGTCCGCCATATACTATGTAGAAAGAACAAGAAAATCAAACGCTATGAATCAATCCTGTAATTTAAGCAATGTTACCAATGATTATCTGGCGGCCTATGACTGCATTCTGTGTGATATGATCGACGAAATGACCCATGCGGACCTGTCAGACAGTATTTCTCACAATTTTATCACACAGATGATTCCTCACCACCAGGGAGCCGTCGAGATGTCCCGGAACCTCTTAAGGTACACCACCCACATCCCTTTGCAGAACCTCGCCCTTGCGATCATCACCGAACAGACGAAAAGTATCTCCGATATGCAGGCGATTCTCTGCAAATGCGAAGCTGTGCACAACTGTAAGGATGATCTGTGCCGCTACCAGACCCGCACAAAAAAAATCATGCAGACCATGTTCCATGAAATGAAACATGCCTGCACAACCAACTGTGTCAATGCGAATTTTATCCGGGAGATGATTCCCCACCACTGCGGCGCCATCGCCATGTCCGAAAATACCTTACGCTACTGCATCTGCCCGGAACTGATCCCGATCCTGGATTCGATCATCCGGACGCAGAAGAGGGAAGTCTGGCAGATGCGGTGTATGCTTCGGTGTATGGGCTGCTGCTGATCCACAATATTTCATTACATAAGATAAAAAGAGACTGCGATCAGACACCTGCAGATGTATGGATCACGGTCTCTTTTCCTTCAGGCATTCGCTATCCGCTCCTGCTCTTCCATTGGTACGACGAAGTTCTTTTCAAAAAGTTCTTTTCGGCATATTCGCCCATCCTTTTCCATGCAGATATTCTGCCGGTATTTTGTCGAAATTGATCACTTTAAGGGAGCTGTCACTCATGTATTCCGCGTTGCTTTCATCATAGGACGCTTTCTTCATCGTGCACAAATGTCTTCCCAGGACACCGGGCAGATTTTTGATTACTTCTTCTGTCATCTTTTTTCCTCAGCCATTATTCAACTCATATCTAAGAGAATCCAACATCTGTATGGGAGAAGCCATTCGCTCATAGATGGAATCGATATGGTCCGTCACACATTCTATTTTCACATAATCATGGTCCATGGCAGACAGATAATAATTCACTTTCTCACCAAACCCATGTTTCACAGAAAACAGATTTAGTGCGTCCAAAAAATACGGGCTGTGCGTTGTCACCACAATGGACAGATCAAAATATTTCTGTAGCAGAACAATCAGCTCTGCATATACGATCTGCCACTGAGGATGTAAATGTACCTCCGGCTCGTCCAGAATCAAGACGTCTTTTTCAAGAAGCAGTCCTTTTTCAAGAAGCATCTTCAGGATGACGAATGACTTTAATCCGGTGGAGAGATTCGAGAAAGATACCGGTTGATAAAAACCTTCTTTTTCCAGATAAAATTCCTCATCTTTTTTTACAACAATTTTTCCGTCTACTACTTTCTGTAGGGTTTGAAAGATTTCATTTAACTTTTCCTTTGCAAGAACCGATTCAATCACTCCGTAGTTTGCATTTTCTTCTCTTTGGTACAGCAACAGGTTCCTGAGATGAGAATCAATGGAGTTCAAGTCGCTGAAAGAATTCAGCCTATCGATGATAAAAGGATTATCAATATATACCGCTTTATTTATAAGTGAAATGGATGACTGGTAGTCAAAGCATTTATTATCCTGAAATGAAAGGATAATGTTTTTATCCTTGATATTTAACTCTAAAAAAGCATCCAAATCCTGCTCGATCAAAGAATTAATCTGTCCGCTGAAAATACTGTCAAAATAACGCGTAAGAAGCTCCAGAGAAATCGCTTTTTCCGGCAGATCCAGAATATTCATAATATTCTTCAGCAAATCCAGCAGCAACGCCTGATACTCTGATTTTCTATTTCTTTCGAATAATACTTCCAACGTATCTTCCAGTACCGTATAGACCTGCTCCGGCAAGATCTGGCCTTGCCGCTCCTGAATACGCGAAATGTGATCAGCGATTTCTTGTGCCGTTTTCCGATAAAATGACAACTGGCGAATCCGATAAGTATCTCCATGAGCGTCATAATTTCTCAATGCCATACGGCAGCTTTCCTGGATTTCCGCCCTTCTTTGCTTCTCAATATTTTCTTCCATATTCGCCACTGAGTTAAACAACGAAAAGAGAATTTTGCCGACGGTACTTTTTCCTGTATTATTTTCTCCCGCAATCACCGTAATTCCATCCACAAGAATACTTGCATCTTTTATCTTTGAGAAATTTTTAATATTCAGCCTCATGCCCGATTCCTTCCATATTCCGCAATTGTGATTACTTCGTACCATTCTATCGGGTTCTCATCCAAATTACAATTCCCTAAATTGAGTTTTTCCTACGTCAAAACGCCCCCAGCTGCTGGAACAAAAAGATCCATCCGCAGATTGTCACACTGGAGAACAGGGCGGAAAAGACCAGGCATCCGGCCGCCAGTTCGGCGTTGCTGTCCATCTGCTGGGCCATGGTGTAACTGGACACCGCACAGGGCGCGCCGAAGATCACGATCAGAAGCGCCAGAGGAACCCCCCGGAATCCCAGCAGATATCCGAATATCAGAGCAAGTCCGGGGCTGACCACCAGCTTTCCCACCACACCGAACACAATATTTCTGAGGTGGTCATGCACACTGTGAAAATAAAAGGAAGCCCCCATGATCAGAAGCGACGCCGGTGTGGCCGCCGACGCGATCTGTCCGACGGGCTTTAAGACGACCTCCGGAACTTTGATCCGGACTGCGACGGCAAAGATCCCCACCGCAGCTCCAAGGATCAGCGGATTCGTCAGAATCTTTTTTACCATAGCCATCGGGTGCATCTTCCCGCCCCGGAAAACCTCCAGCGTGATCACCGCCAGGATATTGTAGAGCGGCACAATGACCGCCAGCATGATCGTAGTAAGCCCCAGGGATTTCTCTCCCATAAGATTCTCCATGATCGGCAGTCCCATCACCACCAGGTTGCCCCGATAGCAGGCCTGGATCAATGCGCCTCTGCTTGGATCATCCTTTACCGTCATAAGCGCAAATACGACTCCCAGAAAATAGACGATAAAAAGCATTCCCACGCAGAACGCAAGATACTTCGGAATCACTGTGCCGGAAAAATCCGCCGTGTAAATATTGTAAAACATCATAAATGGAAACATGACCTGGAACACCGCATTGTTCACATGCTTTAATTCCAGGTCATTCAAAAGATGGAGCCGGCGGGCGCCCATCCCCAGAAACATCAAAAGAAAGATGGGAAGCACCGCCTCCACTGCAATCCGAAAATTTGCCAGCATCCGATACTACTCCTGTCTGACAAAATAAAACGGGTCTTCGTCCGTGTGATGCAGAAAATGCATCATCAGATAGCCGCAGTTCATAGATACATTTTCTTCTTTCAGAATCCTTCGGATCTCCTCCCGGTCCGCAAGCACCACTTCCAGCTGCTCATTCTCCTCCAGCCCTTCTTTGGAAACCGTGCCTGTGGCATAGCCATAGACGGTGGCACATGACTCGTCGGTCATGCCGATGGTAGTAAAGAACGGCTTATGGTACATCTCGTCCACCTCGAGGGGCTCAAAATCCAGCCCGGTCTCTTCCTTCAGCTCTCTGGCTCCCGCCTGGGCATAGGTCTCGCCTTCATCCACCAGACCCGCCGGCAATTCGTAGATATAGTCATCAATAGAAAAACGATACTGGCGGACCAGCACCATCCGGTCCCGTTTTTCTCCGTAAATACTGTAGATGATGACACCATCCGGGGTGTTCTTCCGGGTGTTGATCTTCAGATGCTCCACATCCTTCCCCCGGGACGCTACATAATACAGACCATGGCGGCGTACTTTATTCTCGTAATGAATATTGTACATATTCAGGAAACGATTGTCCGTCGTTTTTTCAATAGAAAGTATTCGATTCTCCATATTTCATCTTACTCCTCTAAATCCACTTTCTCTACCAGATTGCCGTCCCGCCAGATCCGCTCCAGGTCATAGAACAGACGGTTTTCCTCGTCAAAAATATGGATGATGAGGTCCTGATAATCCATCAGAATCCAGTTGGCGGTCTGATAACCTTCTATCTGTTTCGGAGTAAAACCTGCTTTGCCCAGCCGCTCTTCCACTTCATCCGCCATGGCCTGCACCTGATTGCGGTTGCTGCCGGACGCGATGATGAAGTAGTCCGCCAGAACGGAGACATCGGAGATGTCCAGAAGTTTCAGGTCTTTCGCTTTCTTCTCTTCCAGTGCAGCAACGGCGATCTTCGCCATCTCTTTCGAATTCTTTGTAACCATACGTTCCCCCTTTTATGAAAGTTCCGCTACAGCCCTTCCAGCACACGGGTCGGAGATGCATTCCCGGCTGCTTTTGCATCCGCTCATGCATCTGTGCGCTGGGCGGGCTTTCGCTGTTTAAAGTTCCGCTACAGCGGTAATCCGCAGTGCACTTCGATTCCACACTGCTCATTGCTTACGTGTATAGTAATCATACGTCTTTTTGGTCATGGAGTCAACATGTTCTGAGGAATCTCCCAAATATCCGAGGGTATCCTCCAGAATCTTGATCAGCGTCCGGTCGAGATCCTGGAATGCCAACTGTCGAATTTCGGGCAGATTGGGCGCTTTGTCCCGTCTGGGCTCGATGTAGTCCGCGATGTAGACGATCTTGTCAAGCAGCGTCATCTCCGGCCGACCGGTGGTATGCCAGCGGATGGCGTCCAGAATCTCCGGGTCTTCAATGTCGTATTTTTTCCTGGCGAGAAAGGCCCCTAGCTTGGCGTGGAGCATGAACGGATTCTTCCGCTCCAGGTCCGTGATCTCCAGATGATGTTTTTCCGCCATTTTCAGCTTCTTGGCGTTGGGCATGCATTTGGCGCAGTCATGCATCAGACCGGCCAGCATGGCCTTGTCCAGATCATAGCCGTAACACATGGCAAGCGCGCCGCAAGTGTACATGACTCCCAGCGTGTGCTCGAACCGGCTGTCGTCCATCTCTTTTTTCAAATCTTTTTTTAAATCTTTGATACAAATTGCATCCATACTTATTCTCCTGATCAGATTTCCTCAT
The DNA here is from genome assembly GCA_910584945.1 of uncultured Lachnospiraceae bacterium. Classification (GTDB taxonomy): domain Bacteria; phylum Bacillota; class Clostridia; order Lachnospirales; family Lachnospiraceae; genus Hominiventricola. Next base: position 167,180 of record CAJUDY010000004.1, read on the forward strand.
CCGTCTCTTGCGTTCTTTTTTGATACAGCTTCTTCCGACGGATATACTCTTCCACGGCGGCAGGCACTAGATTAGAGATCTCTCTTTGTTCCGACAGCGCTTCCCGAATATCCTCGGAGGCGACGTCCATATTCGGAGTGTTCAGCAGATAGATGACCGCGCCATACCGCGCTTCCAGCTCCTGAATCCTTTCCTGGATGTTTGCTCTGGAGCAATGGTCCCGCACCGCGGCCAGCAGGATACATTCTTTGCTGATCATCCCAGGCTCTCTCCATTTGTCAAAGTCAAACAGAGAATCCGCGCCCATGATAAAATAAAACTGCGTATCCGGATACCGGCGGTTCAGCCGCTTAAGCGTCTCATACGTATAATGATATTCCCGCCCGGATTCCTCTACATCGCAGAGCTTCAGATACGGGATATCCCGTATGGCCAGCCGCAGCATCTCCATGCGGCACTCCATGTCCGCCTGCCTGGTGTCTCTCTTATGAGGCGGATTTCCGTTGGGAAGCATCCAGATCTCGTCCAGCGAAAACTGCTCGTAGGCCTGTCCCGCCAGCGTCAGATGTGCGTTGTGGACCGGGTCAAAGGTTCCTCCCATAATACCGATCCGTCTCTTTGCATCCGCCATGTGCTTCCCCTCTACTTCGGAAGGACGATCTTCTTCTTCTCATCCTTTCCTTCCTTATATAATACAATCTTTTTGCCGATCACCTGCACCACCTGAGAATGGGTCCGTTCCGACAGATAGCCTGCCAGCTCCTTCGGATCGTCCAGACAGTTCTGAAGGACGCTGACCTTGATCAACTCTCTGGCGTCCAGCGCCTCCTGGACAGCCGCCGTCAGCTCCGGCGTCAGACTGTTCTTCCCAATCTGAAAAATGGGGTCCAGATTCATGGCGAGACCTTTTAAATATGCTCTTTGCTTGCTTGTCATTCGATTCCTCTGCTCTCTATTTATAGAATTCGAATACCAGTCCATACATATGGACGGTATCTCCCTCCTGGATGCCGGCCTTTTCCAGCTCGTCCAGAATTCCGGTGTCCTTTAAAAATCTCTGGAAGAAGGCAAAGCCCTTCTCAGAATCCAGATTGGTGTATCCCAGCATCTTCTCGATCCGAGGGCCCTCCACCACATAGGTATTTTCTTCTTCTGTGGATTTTTCCACCGTATAAGGCAGGTTCTCCTGCATGAACCGGTCCTCCGGGAAGAATTCCTGCTCAAATACCACCGGCTGGTCATCCATGGTATCCAGGATGCTTTTCACATGGTACATCAGTTCTTTCAGGCCCTGGCCGCTGACTGCGGATATGGGAAATACTTTCATGCCTTTTGGCTCAAACTCCTGACGCAGCTTCTCCACCGGATCGGACTTATCGTCCCAGATCGCGTCAATCTTGTTGGCAGCAATGATCTGGGGCCTTTTTGCCACCTTCGGATTGTAGGCGCCAAGCTCCTTGTTGATGGCGTAGATATCTGCGATGGGATCTCTTCCCTCCACTGACGCAGCATCCACCATATGAATGATCACCTTGGTCCGCTCGATATGGCGCAGAAAATCCAGTCCCAGGCCCACTCCTTCCGAAGCGCCTTCGATCAGCCCCGGGATGTCCGCGATGACAAACCCGTCGCCGTCGAGGTCCACTACCCCAAGATTTGGAGAAAGAGTCGTAAAATGATAGTTGGCGATCTTCGGCTGGGCGTTGGTCACCCGGGATAACAGGGTGGATTTGCCCACATTGGGGAAGCCCACCAGCCCCACGTCCGCGATCACTTTCAACTCCAGCAGAACTTCCAGCTCCTGGGCCGGCTGCCCTGGCTTCGCATACTTGGGGACCTGCATGGTGGATGTGGCGAAATGCTGATTGCCGATGCCGCCTCTGCCGCCTTTTAAGATCACCTGCCGCCGGTTGCCCGCGGACATGTCCGCGATCACCTTTCCGCTCTCGGCGTCCTTGATCACGGTTCCTTCCGGAACTTTTAAAATGATATCACTGCCGCTTTTTCCGTGGCAGTTCCGCTTCCCGCCTTCCTGACCGTCCTGCGCCGCATATTTGCGTTTATGACGGTAATCGGTCAGGGTATTCAGTCCTTCATCCACTTCAAAGATGACGTCGCCGCCGTTTCCGCCGTCGCCGCCGTCCGGACCGCCGTTGGGTACATACAGCTCTCTTCGGAAACTCACATGACCATCGCCGCCTTTGCCGGAACGAATGTAGATCTTCGCTCTGTCTGCAAACATGTGTTACTCTCCTTTACATTTACATAATAAGAAAGAAGGGCTCCAAATCTCCCGACTTGAAGCCCCATAATATACAGAATGCCCTTATTTCGCCTCTACTGGAATGATAGAGACCTGCTTTTTGTCTCTTCCTTTTCTCTCAAAACGAACAACGCCGTCTACCAGTGCGAACAGCGTGTCGTCTCCGCCGCGTCCCACATTTACACCCGGATGAATCCTGGTGCCGCGCTGTCTGTAAAGAATATTTCCAGCTTTTACAAACTGACCGTCCGCTCTCTTGGCTCCCAGTCTCTTGGACTCGGAATCTCTGCCGTTCTTGGTAGAACCGACGCCTTTCTTATGTGCGAACATCTGAAGGTTCATATTTAACATAGGTTTACACCTCCCTGATTACGTGTATAAGTAGTGAAATTGCTGCCGAACTTATTTATTGATCTTCTCAATCTTCACAGCGGTGTACTGCTGTCTGTGGCCGTTTTTCTTGTGATAGCCAGTTTTTCTTTTGTATTTGTAAACGATGACCTTTTTCGCCTTACCGTCACCGATCACAGATGCTTCTACGGTAGCGCCTTCCACCACCGGAGTACCCACGGTCAGAGCGTCGTCGCAGACTGCCAGAACCTGATCAAATACATAGTTAGAACCGGCTTCCGCTCCTAACTTTTCCACTTTGATCACATCGCCCTCGGATACTTTATACTGTTTACCACCTGTTGCAATAATCGCGTACATATGGCACCTCCTAAAACATTACTCGCTGGCTTTGGTGCTGCAAAAATACAGACTTATAACCTCACCATGCGGCATCTGTTACAGTGTACACGGTTTTGGACGGCGTGTCAAGTGCCAAATTTCCGAAATCAGGCTTCTGATAAATATTTTTCCAGCAATACCAGATTCACATTGGGTATCCCGTTAAACACCGTCGGCCAGATACCGACTTCCCGGTACCCAAGCTTTCGGTACAACCCGCGGGCCGCCGTATTTTTTTCATTGGTATCCATGCGGAGTTCCCGGCAGCCGATCTCTTTTGCATATGCTTCATAGAATTTCACAAAGGCCCGGCCATAGCCCTGTCCTGACGTGTCCGGAGAGATCACCAGGGTGTGTAGGACGCAGACTTTGTTGTCCTGCGCAGCATACGTCCACGCTCCCTTCGCATATACGTCCGGCTGGATCTGATTGATGATCGCCGCGCCCAGTATTTTTCCCTCTGCTTCCAATACGTACAGATCATCCCTTTGCAGCGCTTCCTCTGCAGTCTGGCGGGCGGGATATACGCCCCGTATCCACCCGGTGGTCTGCTTTTTCTCTTCTTCTGCCTCGTGGATTTTGTTATAAATAGTCTCAACTGCGTCCAGATCCTTTACCGTTGCTTTTCTGATAACGTATGATGACATATTCGTTCTCCTTTGTGGAAATCTCTTTCGTCCTGATTTTTTGGTTCATTTGACGTAAAATCAGTTTATCACGGCTTTCTGGTTTTTTCAACTGCGGCGAATTTTTTAGAAATCAGTTGAAAAAGAGGATGAAACATAAGAAATATGTTCTTTGTGATATTGAATAAAATTCTCTTTATTAAAAGAAGGCAGATAACCATATTCGGCTACGACCATCTTCAGTATTGCGGCGGCCCTTGCCTGGGTATTGATACTTTTTGCAGGGTTAAATTCAATATCGGTAAAATAATTGTACTGCAAAATGGTGTTGATTTCACCTTCAGTAAGCGATTTTTTTACAGCGGTAATATAGATGAAATCATAGAATACTGTTTGAGGAACTAAAGGAAAATCTTCATTTTGGTAACGAAACGCCTTCAGGCTTCCTGAATTACGCAATCTCTCATCACGTTTGGCTTCTTTCGGTGACATATCGAGCAAATCAAGATAAGGTCCTCCATGTTCAAAAACTTTAGCACTCTGAAAAACATTCTCAAGGGTATGGTTATTTATCCGGAGATTGAACGCACTTAATTTAACGCCAATAGTTTCCGTACTCTTCGTGCTGATTTCCAGTGGTTTCGCATCTCCATCTGCTTTTATAATTGCATTATGCAGGCTTTTTATAGACTTCTGCTTTTGTGATACTGCAAAACCAGAATACCATTCAAACGAATAGATTTCACTGACAACTTTTCCTTGGTGGACAAAAAATACAGGTCGCTCTGCCATATCTATCCCTCCTCGTATAATAGGCATTTTCTAAATCCTTTACAACTCTTCTGCCCGATATCCCGCATCCCCCTCATAATAATAGCTGTAATCGATTCCTTTCATATACACTTCCCGATCGTTAATTTTATCAGTCAAAGCGGTCTTTAACAGACATTTTATCTCTATATCCCGGACAGGACTTCTCTCCATTGCAAGCAGATAATCCTCTTTATCAACCTGACTCCAGTCAATCACTTTGTGAAGTTCCCGGCGTAAGATCAAGTCCTGCCAGATTCTGATACTTTTCCCGTTTCCCTCCAAAAATGGATGTGCGATATTCATCTCCACATATTCGCAGGCGGATACTTGACCGGAACGTTACGGCCTGCCTCCCTGACATTTCGGGCATTTCCTTTGCCAGATATCACTTCCATTGGCATAATATTTATGACCACATTTCAAGCACTCCATTTCATAAAACCATTGCTGATTATCTGTGCCAGGCATCTGCGTTCTCCCCTTATTCTTTTGTCGATTTTTGTTTACAAATCCCTGTTCCGTGCTTCCCATAACTTCTTTCTCCTATATCAATGTGGCGAATCCCTCTGTCATCCTCTCCAACAATCAAATGCGGTATCTCCCTTATTGCCTGTGGAACATACCCCTTGATCTTCTCTATCTCACTGTCCGATAAAAATAAATGCGTCGCCCGCACAAAACTTTCCCAAATCTCCAGTAACTGCTGTACCAGCAGTGGTGTTCTTTCTTTCATCTCAATGATCTTCATTTCCTCTGCCCTCCATTCAGCTATAAACTACACCCCCGATTCAGCGCTTACCAGCCGAAAAGGCTGCCGCCTCCTTCACCCATCCCATCAGCTCCTCATCAATCTCCCCGGTCTCGGAGATTAGGACATGGTGGGTAAAACGTCCGGGGTACGGCTCCACTGCTGCATCTATACGCGGGGACTCCAAACGGTATCCCAACCCAAAAGTCACCACAATATAAACCTTTGGCCGCTCCTTCGCTTTCCGCACCGGCAGGAAAGAAACGAAAGCAAAATGATGCCTGTTGGAAAAAGCGATCTGTGTTTTCTGCACTTTGACCTTCACGCCGTCCACCTCTGAAAAAACTTTTTCCTCAAAAGCCTCATACAGCAGCAGCGCTTCCGGCTTCCCGTCGAAAAAATATAACACATCCTGATCCATTCTCTGCCCCCTTCAAATACTTTCCAATCTTATGGATGGTTCCCCGTCTCATCACACCACCTGGCAATATTAGAGACCTTTTTGCATCCGTTTATCTGAAGAAGAATTGCAGTAATCGATTCTTAGGTATCATCTGATATTTCATCGTTTCCAACCGTCTTTTCAAATCGATATAGACTTCCTGTTCATACCCAAAATCGTCTATGACCGCAAGATCTTCTCGGTCCTTCTTCTTTTTCGATTTTTCTTTCATGATTTTTACAACTTCCAGTCTGTAGCATCTGATTTCGATCCCTTCCACCACCGCATTGATTCCATAATGCGTCCCACTGGAATTTCGTTTCTGCCGAAATGTATGCTCCATAGTCGTCAATATTCATACACACTACCTCGTCGACTGCCAGCTCCAAAGACAGCCGTCACCTTTTCAAAAAATCACGGAACTCTTTCAGTTCCTTTTTCCTGCTCTCCGGGAGACTGTTGAACTCCACATTGCAGACCGCGCCTTCCAGCGCATACAGATGAACCAGACAGACATTCGGATATCTTTCCTTTAATTTCAGGAAAGCCTGTTCCGAACCTGAGCGGACCAGTTCCTCCGCCGAACCAATCCCCACGGAATCCAGTTTTTTTGCCATCTCTCTACCGATATTCATCATCGATGTTAATTCTGCCATGTCTTTCTCCTGTATCACTCTTATAGCGATCTCCGTTATAATTTCTTTACAATTTCAATTGCCGAGGAAAGCAGATTATATCGTATATTCTTCTGCATATTCCAGTTTCGGGAATCCCACTCCTCACCGCTTACATCATCACCGGCATATAATAACTGGGCAAGCGGAAGATGATAATATTGGGACACCGCAAAAAAAGCTGCCGCTTCCATTTCCACCGTAATACATCCCTCATTTCGTCTTAATGCAACCATATCAGGGGTTTCCCTGTATATGGCGTCGTTTGTCCATGTTTTTCCTGTTGTAAATGGAGTGCCCATTTGTTTCAAACACGAAACAACAATCTCAACCGTCTCTTTATGGCATTCAACTTCGCGGGATGGCTCCAAATAATGATAGGATGTCCCCTCATCTCGAACCGCAGAAACCGGGATTATGATCTCTCCCACTTTGCTGTCCTTTGTCAATGCCCCCGCGGCCCCGCAGATGATAAACTTTTCGCATCCCATAGCATGCAGTTCTTCAAGTGTTACCGCCGCGCCCGGCGCGCCGCAAAATGCCATCGTAATACAAAGTTTGTCCGCACCATCTACATATTCATAAACAGGTATATCAAATACTTCTGATTTCAGATAGCCAATGACCGGAAGTTTGTTTTCCTGAACAAATTGGTCAAGCTCCTTTCGGAAAAAAGTAATCACACACTTTTCCGGAAGACTTTTAGCCAAAAAGTTCACTGGATGAATGATTGGATTTTTACCGGTATCAAATTCACATATGGGATACTTATTTTTGTATATCATATCTATTACCTCCATTTTCAGGTTTTCGATTCCCATTGACGTTCCGTAATCTGCATGTCAGAAAGTATATTTCATCGTAACTGTTCAGTACCCTCACAGTTACGATGCAAAATTCATTGAAAATCGCTTTTGGCGATGGAATTCTTCCCGCCGTCTTCACATATTCCTGAATAGCCAGCGCAAAAGAGAGGTTCTGCGCCTTCACCTTCCGCCGGAAATTAAGCCTTGAGCCTTTATCATTATCCCCTTCCCACATACTCCGGTCCCCGGGCAATACCAGTCTCATGATAAATAT
>CAJUDY010000005.1:0-43884 GCA_910584945.1 uncultured Lachnospiraceae bacterium
TCTTCTGCACAGTTTCATTTATGGTGGTGCCAAGTGTGCGGGCATGGAGGTTTAGAAAGATAGCCGTTTTTCGCCCACAGTCGGCGTCTGGATTTCATTCGCCTTTGGAGGTATCACTGACCATGAAACGTTTTTACAGCTTCCTGCTTCATATCATAGAACACTATTATCTTATCTGGTTCGCCCTGCTCACGGCGCTGACCGCCTTTCTCTGCTTCCGCTGCCTGGGCGTCGCCTCCATCGACTCCTGGGACGAAGCGCGCCACGGTGTCTCCGCCTACGAGATGATGCAAAGCGGCAATTACCTCGTCAACACCTGGCTGGGAGAACCGGACTACTGGAACGTCAAGCCGCCCCTCTCTTTTTGGACCGTGGCGGTCGGCTTCGCCTGCTTCGGCTACAACGCCCTGGGGCTTCGCTTCTTCTCCGCTCTGGCTTACCTTCTCACCGTGGTCTGTACCGGATGGTTCGCCAGACGCTACGGAAAACTCGCCTCTCTTCTTACCATGGCGTTTCTGACGGCGAATTACTTTCCATTCAAAGCCCATCTGGTCCGGGCCGGAGACGCGGACAGTCTGTATCTCCTCCTTTTCACCCTGGCCATGCTGTGCATGCTGAAGGTCCGGGAGGACCAGCGCTGGCTCTATGTCTGCGGCCTGTGCTTTTCCCTTGCATTCCTGACCAAAAGCTTTCACGCCGGGATGATCGCCGCTGTGGGAGGACTGTTCCTTCTTCTGACCGGGGAATTGAAAAAGATGTCGCCCCGGGTCTGGGCCGGATTTCTCGCCTCCGCCCTGCTGCCGACGCTTTTATGGGGCGTTCTTCGCTGTCGGTACGACGGCCTCCTCTTCTTCCGGAACATGTATCTGGCGGACCTGGCAGGCAGAACTGCTTCCGGCGGGCTGGAAGGACACGGGTTCCCCTTTACCTTCTATCTGGACTCCATCTTCTGGAATTTTGATTATATCTACGGATATTTGAGCCTGATCGTCCTTTTGGGCGTCCTGGTTCTTCTGATCCGCCCCCTGTCCTCAGATGAAATTCTGCTCAGAAAAGACCGGACCGGTATTCTCCTGTGGCTTTTTCTCCCCCTGCTTGGATTCTCACTGGTGTCCACTAAGCTGATGTGGTACGTCTATCCCTGCATCGTTCCTCTGTGCCTGCTGGCCGCGATCTTCCTCTCCCGCCTTCTCGCCGGACTGTCCGATCATCCCCGGACCGGGTGTCTGAGCCTGCTCCTCACCGGGGCTCTCACCCTGACTTTTACCTGGAACAATTATGCGGACAACGTCCGGGGCGCCCGCTCCAACGACCTGCAAACCTTTGTCCGGGAGCAGTTTGGAAGGGACGACGCCCTCACCGGTTCGACGGTCTATCTGGACGCCTACGACCCCTTTCTCTACGCCAACACCACCGGCTGGGAGCAGAATATGCGCCTGCTGGCCCTGATGGAAGGGGATCTTGACTGCCGGGACGGAGGCGCCCGCGCTTTTTTAGAAGCAGACGAAGACTGCCTTCTGATCCTGTCCATCCCCTTTTTGCAGGATTATCCGGAGCTCTCCGCCTGCCCCGTCCTGGCGGATAACGGACAATATCTTTTGCTCCAAAAACACGAATAAAAAAACACTTGACTTCCCGAATGTTCTATTCTATATTATATATTTAGAGATATTGACAGCTATATATCTCAGATACCAGTAAACCCGTTATAAGAAAGGAGGACAATATGACATACATTAACCAGTTTTTTCACGCAAATGCAGCTATTTTCACTCGCAGGGGTCAGATTGTCCGTCTTTTTCATCGGTATACTCGCAAACGCAATTACATACCGTTCTTTCATGTCAGATAACAGTGCGTTTGCTCGTTATACATTCATGTATTGGCAAAGCACAGCGTTACTGAGTATAAACTCTCGGATTTTCTTTAAAATGCCGTCTTTTACGAGCTGCCTCTGCGCCCTTGCAGGGGTATTTTTGCGCTCTGAAAGCGCTCTTTCCCCTGTCTGACGGAAAGGAACTTCATGAAAGAGATATACGGCATTTACACTTCTGCGAAAATCTTCACAGATTCCATAGACCACTACGCCCTGGCGCAGGTGCAGATGATCTGCGATCAGGAAAGCGCGGCCAAAAGCCGCATCCGGATTATGCCTGATGTGCACCCGGGAAAGACCGGCCCCATCGGGCTCACCATGACTTTGAAGGACCGGGTTCTTCCGGCTCTTGTGGGCATCGATATCGGATGCGGCATGACCTGCGCCCTTCTCGGCAGGAAGAAAATCGAATATCAGCGGCTGGACGCCGTCATCCGGGAACAGATTCCCTGCGGCGCCTCCATCCGGTGTGCGCCCCACAGCCAGGGACTTCGCTTCCCCCTGGAGCAGCTTCTTTGTGCGGAACATATCCATCTTGACAAAACTACGCGCAGCATGGGCACACTGGGCGGCGGCAACCATTTCATCGAAATCGGCCGGGATGAGGAGGGCGTCCACTACCTGACCATTCACAGCGGAAGCCGGCGGCTGGGAAAGGACGTGGCGGAACACTACCTGCGGCTGGGGCAAAAAGAGCTGAAAGCCCGGGGACTCTCCGTGCCCTACCCTCTGACCTGGCTGGACGGCGGGCTTCAGTCCGACTATCTCCACGATCTGGCCATCGTACAGAACTTTGCCGACCAGAACCGTCTCACGATCCTGGAGATCTTAAGCAAAGCGATGAAATGGAAGCCTTACGACGCCTTCTCCTGCCCCCATAATTACATTTCCCGGGAGGGAGACGGTTTTCTGCTGAGAAAAGGAGCCGTGTCGGCAAAGAAAGGCGAACGGCTCCTGATCCCGGCCAATATGCGGGACGGCGTTCTGCTGGCGGTCGGCAAAGGCAATATAGACTGGAACTGGTCCGCTCCCCACGGCTCCGGACGGATTTTAAAGAGGACGGACGTGGCGAAAAAGCACACCCTCTCCCAGTTCAAAGCGCAGATGAAGGGAATCCACTGTACCTGTATCAGCAAAGAGACGCTGGAGGAAGCCCCCTTTGCCTACCGGGACTTAAGCGCCATCGCCTCCCAGATCGGGGAAACCGTCGAGATTCAGAAGGTCCTGACCCCGGTCTACAACTACAAGTCAACAACCTAATCGTGAAAGGATATATAAAAATATGGCGAAATACAGAGAAACACCGTGCAAATATTATCTGGCTCTGGGCCAGTGCGAAAAGGGCCGCGACGCGTGCCACCGAACCTACTGTCAGCACTGCCAAAAATACGAGCCCCGGGCCAAAGTGCGCCATCTTAATAAGAAGAAACTGTACAATCAAAAGGAAAGGGGGCGCTTTTTTTACTAAAACCTAGCAAAAAAAATCCGCACGCCGATTCACGGCCATGCGGATTTTTTGATTCTTTATTTACACTCGCACCGGAATGTCATGCACTCGGTCTGACCGCACTCGCAGGCGTTGGAACCGCTCACCTGGATCTGGTCCGCATGACATTTGCAGGACTGATTGTGGGTACAGGTGGTCGCGTCGCAGGCAACCTCCGTGGGCTTGCTGGGGATATCGTCCGCGTTGCGGGCTCCGTCGTATCTGCGCTCCCGGAAGCTCTCGCAGCAGGTCTGGTCCGTCATCTTGGCGTCCCGGCCTCCTACCCGGATGTTATCCTTGCAGCAGCTGTTGTCCTTATTGTAGGTACAGTTGACCACGGAACAGTCTAATCTCGTCATGTTTATGTCCTCCTTCAGATTGTGATACAGATAGTATTCTGAATCTTCCGGAAAAATATGCGGGATTTTTTTATCAATCTGTATATCTTTCATCTTCCATCAAAGCAATAAAGTCATCCGGAAGGATTGCTTTTACCATTCCATCCTGATAATCTTTAACATTTCTGGTAATAATATAATCCATTTCTGCTTTTACCGCTGTCCTCTCAATCACTGCATCCTCATAGTCTCTAACCGCTGAAGCGAGAGCGTCCACACATTCTTCCCCTGTCACTGCAAGGATCTCCATAAGTGCATACAATTTTCCCATCACCTGTTTTGCCTGTTCTGTACTGTGCAGATATTTCCTTACAAGATAATAGATGTCGGTAGCAGAACTTGCTGTGATATACGCATCCATGGCCTGATATGCGGCCATAAGAAAAATCTTTTCCGCGCTCTCTTTCCATGGTTCTCTGGACGTCATCGCATCAACAATCACATTTATATCAATCAAAGCTTTCATTTATTTTGCTCCAAGCCTCTCCCTTTTTGCTTCATCCAGATCTGCATCTATGGGCAGAATTCCAAATAAGGATTTTGCGGTCTCCACCCTGCTCTGATATGGATTGGTTAATTTTGCCACTACCTTACCATTCTTTGTGATAAAAATATCCTCTGTTGCAGACAATACCAGATATTTACCAAGATTATTTTTCAATTCTGTTGCTGTAACTGACATAAAATCACTCCTTTTCCTGTACTATTATTATATCTGAATCGTACGTTTTTAGCAATATATTTAGCTAAAATATGCAAAAAAATGACCTTAAAACGGGATGTTACTCCCATTACAAGGTCATTCAAACTTACTTATTGAAAATACTCCACGCCCGACTCGAAGAGCTTCATATCCTGCTCGCCGTAGATATTAATCGCGACGGCCTCCCCTCTCCGCTCGGAGTGTCCCATCTTGCCGAAGACCCGTCCGTCGGGGCTTAGGATGCCCTCAATCGACGCGTAGGAGCCGTTGACGTTCCACTCCTCGTCCATGGTGGGATTCCCGTTAAGGTCCACATACTGGGTGGCCACCTGCCCGTTGGCAAAGAGCCGGTCGATCCACTCTTTTGGAGCCACAAAGCGTCCCTCCCCGTGGGAAGCCGGAATCACATAAGTGCCTCCAAGCTTCGCACCGGCAAGCCAGGGAGACTTGTCCGACACGACTTTGGTGTAGACCATCCGGGAGATGTGGCGGTTGATGGTGTTGAAGGTCAGGGTCGGAGAATCCGGGGTCTGACCCACGATCTCCCCGTGAGGCAGGAGTCCCAGTTTGACCAGCGCCTGGAAGCCGTTGCAGATGCCCAGCGCCAGCCCGTCTCTCTCATTTAAAAGCTTCATGACCGCTTCCTTCATCTTCTCATTCCGGAAGGCCGTGGCAAAAAACTTGGCGGAGCCGTCCGGCTCGTCGCCTGCGGAGAAGCCTCCCGGGAACATAATGATCTGCGCCTGCCCGATGGCTTTTGCAAAGGCGTCCACGGACTCCCGGATATCGCTCTCACTTAAATTCCGGAATATTTTGGTAACCACTTCCGCGCCCGCCCGCTCGAAGGCTCTGGCGCTGTCGTATTCACAGTTGGTGCCCGGGAATACAGGAATGAACACGGCAGGCTTCGCCACCTTGTGCCTGCACACATAGATCCCGTCCCCGTGATACACCGGCGTATCCAGTCTCTCTTTATTTTTCACCGCCACGGTCGGGAATACTTTTTCCAGGGTTCCGGTCCACGCCTCCAGGGCTTCCTCCATGGAGATGGAGACGTTGCCATAGGAAAATCCGCTGCCGGTCACCTCTCCGATCAGGGTATAGGTGATGGAAAGCTCTCCCACCTTCCCGTCCGGAACTTCCGCCACGATACCGCCGAAACCGGGAGCGAAAGCGTCTCTCGGGTCCAGATTGTGCTCCAGTTTTACGCCCAGTTTGTTGCCGAAGGCCATCTTGCTGACCGCGGCGACAATGCCGTGAGCGTCCAGAGCATAAGCAGATATAATTCTGCCCGCCTTCACATCCTCAAAGAATTTGCCGTAGAGGTCCATGGCCTGTCCATAATCCGGAAGGTCGTAGGCGTCCCGGTCCACGCGTAACACCACCAGCTTATTGCCCGCTTTCTTAAGCTCCGGCGTGATGATATGCCGATGGCTTGCGACGTCCACAGCGAAAGACACCAGGGTCGGCGGCACGTCGATCTCATTGAAAGTGCCGGACATACTGTCCTTTCCTCCGATGGAAGGCAGTCCAAAACCAAGCTGTGCGCTGTAAGCTCCCAGAAGCGCCGCGAAGGGCTGGCTCCAGCGACGGGGATCTTCGGTCATTCTCCGGAAATACTCCTGGAAGGTAAAGCGGATCTTCCGGTAATCTCCGCCGGAGGCCACGATCTTTGCCACGGATTCCAGCACCGCATAGACTGCGCCGTGGTAGGGTGACCAGCTGGACAGATAGGGATCGAAGCCGTAGCTCATCATGGTGACCGTGTCCGTATGGCCTTTCAGCACCGGCAGCTTCGCCACCATAGTCTGGGTCTCCGTCAGCTGATATTTTCCGCCGTAGGGCATGAAGACGCTGCCGGCCCCGATGGAACCGTCGAACATCTCCACCAGACCCTTCTGCGAACATACGTTCAAGTCTCTCAAAGTGGAAAGCCATGCCTCCCGGACGTCTCCCACTTCTTTTCTCTCAAAATACTTCTGCTCTTCGGAGGGCATGTCCACGGCCACCGCCGTCTCCTGATGAGCGCCGTTGGTATCAAGGAAGGCCCGGGAAAGGTTGACGATCTCTTTTCCTCTCCACTTTAACACCAGCCTGGGAGACTCGGTGACCTCCGCCACACAGACGGACTCCAAGTTCTCCTCCGCCGCATAGCCCATGAATTCCTCCACGTCCTTCGGGTCCACCACGACCGCCATACGCTCCTGGGACTCGGAGATCGCGATCTCCGTTCCGTCAAGGCCAGCGTATTTCTTCGGCACCAGATCCAGGTTAATCAGCAGTCCGTCCGCCAGCTCGCCGATGGCAACGGATACCCCGCCGGCGCCAAAATCGTTGCATTTCTTGATCAGCCGGGTCACTTCCGGACGGCGGAACAGTCTCTGAATCTTCCGCTCGGTGGGCGCATTTCCCTTCTGCACCTCCGCGCCGCAGGTCTCTATGGAAGCCTCCGTGTGCACTTTGGAGGAGCCCGTCGCTCCGCCGCAGCCGTCCCGCCCGGTACGTCCGCCCAGTAAAATGATCGCATCGCCCGGGTCGGAAGTCTCCCGGATCACATCTTTTCTCGGCGCTGCGCCCATGACCGCGCCGATCTCCATCCTTTTTGCCACATAGTCCGGATGATAGATCTCCTTTACATAGCCTGTGGCAAGACCGATCTGGTTGCCGTAGGAACTGTAGCCCCCGGCCGCGCCCCGGACCAGCTTCTTCTGGGGCAGCTTTCCTTTCAGTGTCTCGGACACGGACACGGTGGGGTCCGCCGCTCCGGTCACCCGCATGGCCTGATAGACGTAGGTACGCCCGGAGAGGGGGTCGCGAATGGCGCCGCCCAGGCAGGTGGCCGCTCCGCCGAAGGGCTCGATCTCCGTGGGATGATTGTGAGTCTCATTTTTAAAATTCACCAGCCACTCTTCGGTCTGCCCGTCGATCTCCACCGGCACCACGATGGAGCAGGCGTTGATCTCCTCGGACTCTTCCTGGTCCTGTAATTTTCCTTCTTTTTTCAGCTTTCTCATGGCCATCAGCGCCAAATCCATCAGGCAGACGAATTTGTCCTCCCTGCCCGCGAAGATCTCTCTGTGATCCGCCAGATACTGCTGATAGGTGCCCTCGATGGGCATCCGATAATATCCGTCCTCAAAGGTGACTTCCTTAAGCTCTGTGGAAAACGTGGTATGCCGGCAGTGGTCGGACCAGTAGGTATCCAGCACCCGGATCTCCGTCATGGATGGGTCGCGCTTCTCTTCCTCCCGGAAATAATTCCGGATATGGAGAAAATCTTTGTAAGTCATGGCAAGATTCAGGGAATCGTAAAGTTCCCGGAACGCCTCCTCCGCCATATCCCGGAATCCCTCGAAGATCTTCACGTCCTCCGGCTCTTTGAATACAGTTACCAGTGTCTCCGGCTTCACCAGATCCGTCTCCCGGGAGTCCACCGGATTGATGCAGAAGACTTTGATGGAGGAAAGCTCCTCCGCCGTCACGCTTCCCTCGATCACGTACACCGTCGCCGTGCGGATCACCGGCTCCTCGGAGGAATTCAAAAACTGCACACACTGTACCGCAGAGTCCGCTCTCTGGTCAAACTGTCCCGGCAGATACTCCACGCCGAATACAGCCGCACCCTCCGCCCTGTCAAAGCTTTCCTTATATAATGTGTCCACAGGAGGCTCGCTGAACACAGTCTTACACGCCTGCTCAAAAGTCTCTTCCGTGATATTCTCCACATCATAGCGGATCAGCACCCGAACTCCGGTCACGGTCTGAATCCCAAGATAACTTTTGATCTCCTCTTGCAGTTCCTTTGCCTTTACGGCAAATGCTTCCTTCTTTTCCACATAGACGCGTCTTACCATGTTCTTTTCTCCTCCAAAATCATCCACTGTTTACGGTTCTGCTGCAGCTCCCCTGCAGTACATTCCTACCGTCTATCATAGCACACGGTATTTAATTAGTAAATTTAATAAATATGAATTTATTTATAAGTATTACTTTATAATCTTCTATCTTCTTTTTGCTCTTCTCCTTCTTTTTGACGTGATCATCACTGTTACCAGCACCAGTGCCGTCGCGCCTGCCAGTCCCGCATACAGAAGAATCGGGCTCTGATCTCCCGTGAGCGCCCCCAGAATCCTGGTGGCGGTACCTCCTGAGCCTGCTCCGACCCCTCCGGAAGCATTCACTCTGCCTTCGCCGGGCGCGCTCCAGGCAAGAGCGATGGGGGAAAGTCCGGTGACGGTGAATTCCATCCCGTTGTCGGTCTTGCGAATGGCCGGCAGTTCCACATTGCCGGAAGTCTTTCCGAAGTAACTGGTGGCAAACATATGAGCCGCCGCGAAGTTATTCGTATACCTTCCGGTTCCGCTCGGGTAAGGCAAAGTCACTTTAAGACCCCCCTCCGGGAAGTTTGTGTAGTCCGCCTCCTGCCAGGTGGCCCCTTCATCGGTGCTGACCTGCAGCGTCACATCGTACACGGCTACATTTTCTTCTTTATACACTCCGGACTCGGTTAAGACCCGTTTTAACTCCTGTTCGATCTTCGACGGCGTGTTGAAGCTGGTATTTTTCAGGCCGTCGGGTACGTTGGAAATTCCCTCCTCCATCACCAGCTTAAAGCTCTTTCCGTCCACAGCCTCCGGCGGATTGGGAAGCTCTTTGAGCGCGTTGACTTTGGCTGTGATCTGAGGCTCCTCCTCCGGAAGCGTGTAGTTCTTCGGATCTGCCGGATCGAATTCCCACTCGCCCTCTTCCGGGGCCACCTCCACTTTAAAACTTCCGGCCTTGGCGGACTTCAATCCATTGGTCTTTATCACCTCCGGCTGCTTGACGGTTACATCGCCTTCTTCCAGAAGTCCTTCCAGTTTGATCTCCCCGTAGACCGTTACTTCCCCGGCTGTTCCTTCCGTCTTGGACGCCGTCAGTTCCGACACATCCCAGGTAAGGGGCTTCTTCGCCACAGTGGTGGCAACCTCCGCCGTCGCATCCTCGAAGGAGGAGGTTGCCGTAAAGACCGCCAGAATTTTGTGTTCTCCCGCGGTCAGCTTTTTGTAATCCGCGGTGACGCTGACCTGTTCTCCGGAGGTGGTCACCGGCTGCAGCGCGCCGACCCGGTTGCCGCTCTCCACACTGTCGATATAGAACTGAACATTGCCGGTAAAGGCGTCCGCATCGTCTTCATTGGCTCTGGCAACCGTGGCCGTGTATTTTACCGAATCTCCGTAGGTAATCCCCTCGGTCTTGTTGGCCGTCACCGTCATGGTCGTCCCGGTCTTATCCATCACGGTCAGGGAATTGTCGCTGGCTGCGTTGCTGACTTCGTAATTGTCATTGCCCACGATCACGGCCTCGAAGGTTTTGTCTCCCTTGATAGCTGTGGTGTAGCTGGTCCGATATACTCCGTACTGCCCCGGCGCCGCCTGCATGGCCAGAGAATGAGATTCCTCCGTATCGTTCCTTCCGGACACGGTCAGCAGGATATTCTCCGCTTTCAGGCCGTCGTTGTCCATGGGCGTACTGTCGCTGTAGGAAGCCGTCACCGACACATCCACCGGACGGTTGACCTTCTGGGTGCTGGGCTCCACGCTGATCTTCAGGAGCAGTTTGGCCTTGGTGATCGTACCCGCGATGCTGGCCCGGGTGTCGCTCAGCGTGTAGTTGGACGCCCGTTCCCCGGTCAGCTTGATATCCGAAGCGATGATCTGGTTCGCCGCGCTGGCATTGGCGCTGTTGTAAGCGAAGGAGGACGCAGTGGCGGTCACGCGGCTGCTGTCCCCGGAAAGGATGCCGTCCAGGACGATCTTCGCATCCTTTACCTCCGCCGTGCCGTCATAGACCTTGGTGGTGGTTCCCTCCACTTTAGGGGTGACGGGACGGGGGCTGATGGTCACGGGGATGTCGCCGGAAGCCGTGTAATTGGGCCCGTCAGACGCCTCCACCCTCAAAATATAGCTGCCTGCGTTTGTCGGCGTCACTTTATTGGCATCCGCCACGCTGTCCTTATACCAGGTATAGGTCCAGGTCAGCGGCACATCCGCGGACGGTCCGTTGACCAGATTAAAATATGTATTTCCATCCGTCGGCGTCTCGATGGAGTCGCCGTATGTATATTGGGTCGGGAAGCTTTTATTCTCAATCTTTCCGCCTGTGATGGGCGTGATGGTGATGGAAAACTCTTCCCACTCTGTATAATCATCAACCGTTGCGCCTGCATAATAGGTGTAGGTTCCTGCCGGGCTGTTGTTGGAGAAGGAATAGGTCGTCCCCTTGGCGTCTGCCAGTGTTTTCCGCTCCCCTCCGTTATAACTGTATGCCCACTGGAACAAAGAGGGGGCTGTACCATTGACGGATGCGGTCAAATCATATTTCCTGTCCCCGGCATAACTGAATTCCACTGTTTCTCCGCTTGATACGCTGTTCCCCCCGGAAGCTGCGGTAAGCGTCAATGATACAAAGGGCTTTTGATCTACCTGCACATTGGTGATTTCCGAATTTTCCAACTGATTGAGGCTGGTGATCCAGTCCCCCTTGTTATTATTGGAAGATTTTCGAAAACCATACTGTGCTCCGAGAACATCTTTCACCGCGCCGTCGGTCATCTTGATCTTGGCAAAGGTTCCGCCGGTAAGATCGACATCTGTTCCGTCCTTTTGCTCAACAGTCAGGCTTCCCTGCTCGATCTCTCCTCCGGACATCGTCAGACTTCCGTGATGCATCGTGATAGCATTGCCGCCCGCCGTATTGCGGAAGGTTCCGCCCTTGATCTCTGCGGCTGCACCGCCTATATAAAGAGGAGCCGATACGTTAGAAGAAAATGTACCGCTTTCTATTACAACTTTCCCATCTTCTGCAAACAAACAGGCTCCTGCGTAATTCCCGCTGCCATTATACACAATCGCCCCGTCACCTTTGATCGTCAATGTCCCCTGCTTAATATGAATCAAATCCGGAGTCCCTGACGCGTTCCGACTGCTGGAAGTGGCATGAAAAGTCCATGTATGGCCATTTAAATCCAATGTGACATCCTGCGAGCGAGTGATGATCGCGCCTGCCGAGTTTGCAGAAGATATCTTTGTCGTCACATCTCCTGTCAACTGAATTATTGCTCCAGTCCCAGCTTGTTCCAGTGCCTCTGCTATGGAGCGATACGTTTGACCATCATCCACCGTTATCTTATCCCCGCTTGAAGAACCGCTGTCCCCGGTATTTCCGTCTCCGCCTTCTTCCTGGTCTCCAGAGCCTTCGTTTCCGCCCTGGTCTCCGCCAGCACCCGGAGTCTCTGTATTATCACCGCCGGTGGTTCCACTGTCGCCCGTGTTGTTGTCAGAGTTATCGCCGGATGGCCCTCCAGTGTTTTCTCCCTCGCCCGTGTTCCCGCCAGAATTATCATCCGCCGGCTGATTATTACTGGAATTTCCACTGTTAACTGGGGAATCCGCAGAATTGCCGTCTCCACCCTGCGTATTATTATTCGTCCCACCTCCGCCTCCAGGCGTTGTTCCGTCCGGATTCTGATTTCCGGACGTCTCATCTGCCTTGGGCGTCGAAGTCACAGTATCCGCTCCCGCCCCATTCCCGGTTGTCCCGGTATTCCCGGATGGCTCGGTGCTCTGATTTCCTACAGAATCTGCCGAAGTATTCGTATTTTTATTGGGTTCCGTCTGCTCGGACTTCCCCATTTCGGTCGTCGCCGAACCATTCTGATCGTTCTCCGCCGCCCTCGATACCGCCGGATGTATCGCGCTCCCGACAAAAAGCACAGCCGCCACGGTGATTACAAGTCCTCTCCACTTTCTCTTCCACACTTTCATCGTACGTCCCACTTCCTCCATACTTATGATTAATCTTTTATCCCAGACTTCCATGTCTATCCTGATTCGCCGCTCGCCGAATAAACAGGCTTATTCTTCTCGCTAACGCTCATTATATCACAGATCGCCCTGTTTGCCTACTGTTTCATCAGGCTTCCTCCACAACTCTGAATTAGTCGCATCAGTCGCAATTTCTTATGGATCAATCACTCCATGCTGATCCACTTCCAGCTTATTCACTCATCCTCCCCCTCATTCCAACTCGTATTCTTCAAAAGTTCCCGATACTCCTCCCAGTCCACATACCGTCCGCCCATACTCTCCAGATGCTCGGTATGGAACTGGCAGTCGATGAACGCGAATTTCTTCTGACGCAGGATCGTGGCCAGTCCGATCAGCGCCGCCTTGGAACCGTTTTTCTTCTCGGAGAACATACTTTCTCCGAAAAAGCACCGTCCAATCGCCACTCCATAAAGTCCACCGGACAATTCTCCGTCCTCGTATGCCTCCACGCTGACCGCAAATCCTTCCTGATGAAGCGCGGTATAGGCATACTCCATATCATCTCCGATCCAGGTTCCTTCTTCTTCCTCCCGTTTCACCCGGCACCGGTGTACGGTGTCCGAAAAGTCCCGGTTCAGGCGAACTTCGATCCGATGCTTTTTCAGATATTTTTTCATAGAATGAGAGACGTGGATCTCTCCCGGAAAGATCAAAAACCGATCTCTGGGACACCACCACAGAATCTCCTCCTCCGGATTATACCAGGGAAAGATTCCGTTGCAGTAAGCGAGCAGCAGACGATCCACGCTTAAATCCCCTCCCACGGCCAGAAGGCCATCCTTCTCCGCCAGCTCCGGGCTGGGGAAACTGATCTCCTCTTTTCTCAATCGATATACCGGCATGTTCCTTCCTTCTTTCCCACTTGGCATTGCTGCCCTTTCATCGTTTTGCACCCCTTGAATCCTGTTCTTATACTCCCGGCGGTAAATGCTTCGAGTGATACGGAACAATTACATTGTATCACAGAATACCGCACTGTGACACAAAGAATTAAACACAAATGTAAAAACAAAGGCACCCCCGCAGATACTCTCTGCGAAGCTGCCTTCTCACATGATGCATCATTTTTTCTACACAATCAGCCCTCTCGCAAAAGCCCAGTCATTGTACAGGTCTGCCCACTGTTCGATGGGGCAGACGCAGATCAGACAGAACATCACGGCGCCCGCCATCACGCAGATTCTTACCATGGGAAATTCTTTCTTCTGCCTTATGATGATGCAGACGAACACCACGCCCATCCACAGCATGAAAATCAGCGGCAGAATCCGAAGGACCGTCAGGCCGTAGACGTCGATGTACATTCCCATCTTACTGACCGCGGTCACGATCAAAAGCAGGGTCAGCACCGACAGAAGGGTGATGAGAAATCTCAGTCCTCCGTGCTCTTTCAGGTCCGTTTTTGCAAAGCCTCCTGCCAGGCTGACAAAGACCAGATTCCAAAGACCGATCTGGCACAGCTCAAAGAATCCCCGTCTGGCGTATTCTGCATAGGTAAGCCCCTCCGGCCTGATCCCTGCAAAGGCGGAGAACAGATACTGCCCCTGCAGGCCGATGAACAGGCAGTAGACCAGACAGATCACCGTAAGCGCCGTGCAGACAGCCGTATCCGGGAT
The DNA here is from genome assembly GCA_910584945.1 of uncultured Lachnospiraceae bacterium. Taxonomy (GTDB): domain Bacteria; phylum Bacillota; class Clostridia; order Lachnospirales; family Lachnospiraceae; genus Hominiventricola. The sequence goes on from CAJUDY010000005.1 coordinate 13,948, forward strand.
CATCTTGATCCCTTTTCCCATCTTCACAAGATTTTCCACACGAATCCGGTCTATGTTTCTTCCATAGATGCCGCCGAAAATCAGCCCGAACAGATAAAGCGACACCGGTATCGCAAAGAGCATACGAAGGAAAATCGTCAGCAGATGCTCTGTGATGTAGAAAGCCAGATTTCCCGCCAGATGCTGGAAGCCCGCGTCAGCGCTGGACAAAAGGGGCAGGATAATCACCAGAAGCGGCAGCGCCAGCACGATTCCCAGCGCGATTCCGCTAATTCGTCCGGAATGATTGTTCTGTGCCTCCTCCCTGACAGAGCTGTGAAAAAGCACCCGCAGCTGGCAGCCGAAATTGCAGAAGGGAACGGTCACCAGGGCATTCCAGCCGTCAAAAAAGACCCACTGGGAAGTCCGGTCTTTTTCCAAAAGCCTCCCGCAGGCGCACAACGTCCAGTAGGCGGCCACGGCTATCAACGCCAGCACCTGCAGGATATAAAGAACGCTCCAGAACGCATAGGGGATTCCAATCGCCAGCATGACCGCCAGCCAGAACCAACTCTCCTTCGCAGGCCGGATCCCTTTCCCGTACAGACAGAGCAGTACCACAACTCCGTAACACACGGTGAACAGCGCCAGGTTGCGCTCAAACTCATAGCTGCTGAATACATAGATAAACAGATACCCCACCAGAAGATAAACCGCTGCCACCAGCCGGTCCACCGACTCATATTTCGGAAAAATGGGTGCAGAAATCTCAGACAGACACTCCTGGCTGCCCTCTTGATATTTTTCGCTCATAATTCATAAACTCCTATTTAAATTCTTCCATATTTTTATATTCCAGAATGTCCCCCGGCTGACAGTCGAGGGACCGGCAGATGCCGTCCAGGGTGCTCAGCTTGATGGCCTTTGCCTTGCCGTTCTTTAATATGGAAATATTGGCCATGGTGATGCCGACCCGCTCCGAGAGTTCGGTGACGCTCATCTTGCGCTTTGCCAGCATCACATCGATATTGATGATAATTGCCATGTGTATGCCCTCCTAAATCGTCAGTTCCTGCTCCTCCTTTATCTCACTGGCGCTCTGTACCAGGTGGGACAAAGCCGCGCAGAGCACGGTCAGAGTCACCGAGATAAAGATCGCGAGGAGCACCGGAAAGATCAGCCACGCCGCCCCGGTATACCATCCCGCCAGGAAGAACCACACCAAAAACCCGCTGTAGAGCACCACATCCGTCAGCATATACTGGCTCATCCGCTTTAGCCTGAGGGCATTCTCACCGGAAAAAGACCGGTCCAGACGGATGCTCTCGCAGATCTCCCAGAAACGAACGAGACACAAAACGGCCGGTACCGCGCTGACCCCGATCAGGGCGCAGGTCCCCCGATAACCGGCCTCCCCTGCCGTCCCCGTAAGCGGTTCTCTCAGCACCAGCGGCAAAAACCAGAAGACAAAAGCCAAAAGAAGAACCCCGACTCCCACAGTGATTACCTTCAAATATCCGGACATCTCCGTCTGTTTCATCACAACCTCCTCCATTTCCTCTTGTTCTTGCTCTATCATAACCCCATATTTTTCTATTGTCAATATAAATTTATCGATTTACAATAAATATTTATTGATTATATCTGTTCACAAAAAAACCAGCCGTTTTACCGACTGGTTTCTTTTTATTCTTCCTCTTCCGCCGTAATCTCAATTCCCAGCTCTTCAAGCTGTACCTGGTCCACCACGTCCGGCGCATTGGTCATCAGATCGGAGGCATCCTTTACCTTCGGGAAGGCGATCACTTCCCGGATGCTGTCGGCGCCGGTCATCAGCATCATCAGGCGGTCAAAGCCGTAGGCCAGCCCCGCGTGGGGCGGCACCCCGTACTGGAAGGCATCCAGCAGGAATCCGAAGCGCTCCTTCGCCTGCTCTTTCGTAAAGCCCAGCACCTCGAACATCTTCTCCTGAACATCCGCCTGGAAGATACGGACGGAACCGCCTCCAAGCTCCGTACCGTTCAGCACGATATCGTAAGCCTTGGCCCGGACCGCTCCCGGATCGCTGTCCAGTTTGTCCAAATCCTCCTCCATGGGCATAGTAAAGGGGTGGTGCATGGCCACAAAGCGTCCCTGCTCCTCGGACCACTCCAGGAGCGGGAACTCGGTCACCCACAGGAAGCGGAACTGATTCTTATCAAAAAGCTCCAGATTTTTCGCAATCTCCAGACGCAGACTGCCAAGTACATCCCACACTACTTTGTTCTGGTCCGCCGCGAATAATAGAAGGTCTCCCGGCTCAGCCTCCATAGCGTCAAGGAGCGCCTTCATCTGCTCCTCGGTCATAAATTTTGCAAAGGAAGACTTCACGCTTCCGTCCGGCTGGACCGCCGCGTAAGCCAGTCCCTTCGCCCCGTAGCCTTTGGCGAATTCCACCAGGGCGTCGATCTTCTTTCTGGGCATCTGCCCCTGACCTTTGGCGTTGATGCCCCGGACACTTCCGCCCTTTTCCAAAGCCCCGGTAAACACGCCGAAACCGCAGCCTCTCACCACCTCCGACACATCGTTAAGCTCCATCCCGAAGCGGGTATCCGGCTTGTCCGAGCCGAAGCGGTCCATGGCCTCCTGCCAGGTCATCCTTGGCAGCGGAAGCTCGATCTCCAATCCGATGGCGTCTTTAAACACCTTCTGGAGCAGCCGCTCATTCACCGCGATCACGTCGTCCACGTCCACAAAGGACATCTCCATGTCGATCTGGGTAAATTCCGGCTGACGGTCCGCTCTCAGATCCTCATCCCGGAAGCATTTCGCGATCTGAAAATAACGGTCGTAACCGGAACACATCAAAAGTTGTTTAAACAGCTGGGGCGACTGGGGCAACGCATAGAATTTTCCCTGATGAACGCGGCTCGGCACCAGATAGTCTCTGGCTCCCTCCGGCGTGCTCTTGATGAGGATCGGCGTCTCGATCTCCAGAAATCCCTCTTCCGCCAGCACCGCGCGCACCTTCGTGGCCACCTGGCTTCTGAGCATCAGCTTGCTCTGAATATCGGGCCTGCGAAGATCCAGAAAACGGTATTTAAGCCGCATCTCCTCTTTCGTCCGGGAGTCCGCCTCGATGGGGAAGGGGGGCGTCTGCGCCTCCGACAGGATACGAACCTCGCTTACCCGGATTTCGATCTCTCCGGTCGCCAGGTTCGCATTGACCGCGCCGGACCTCTTCTCCACCTTTCCCACAGCCGCCACGACAAACTCGCTGCGCAGCTTCTCCGCTTTCTGAAAATTGTCCGCTCTGCAGTCCGCCTCCTCAAAGATCAACTGCAGGATACCGGAACGGTCCCTCAAATCCACAAAGATAATCCCGCCTTTATTCCTGCTCTTCTGCACCCAGCCCATGACCGTGACGGTCTCGCCGACCTGGGCGGTTCCAAGCTCCGCGCACCGGTGAGTCCGGTGCAGTCCTTTCATCGATTCTGCCATCATCATTCATCCTCTTTCCAAATATCTTGTCTTTTTTATCGGTTAAAAAACTCCTGAAACTCCGTATAGCCTTCTTTGGACAGCTGTTCCTTCTGGAACTTTTTATTCTTATTCATCAGAGTCACCAGCACCTGGCTTCCCTTCTCCCGCTCTTCCTTTGCCGCTTTTAACACTTCACACAGCTTCTCCTGCGGCATCTTTTTCTCCACCAGGAACGCCTTTTTCACAGCTGCCCCGGGGATCGCAAAGCCTTGCTCCATCAGGATCGTGATGATCCGCTCAAACCCGATGGAGAATCCGCAGGCCGGCACGTCTTTCCCGGTAAATCTGCCGATCATCCTGTCATAGCGCCCGCCTCCGGCCACGGAGCTGCCAAACTGCTCCATCTCGATCTCAAAGATCGTCCCTGTATAGTAGGACATCCCCCGAACCAGCGTAGGATCGAACGCCAGTTTGAATTCACATGCTCTGGTCGCCTCCACACTTTCTTTGATCGTCCGAAGATTCTCGATGACGCCGTCTTCCAGAACCCCCGAAAGGGTCTCCTCCAGATAGGAAAGAGCATCCTCCTTCTCTTCCATCTCCGTGAAAAGCGCCACGTACCGGTCCACCTGGTCTTCTGCAAAACCTGCCTCCAGCAGCTCCTTCTTCACACCGTCCCAGCCGATCTTATCCATCTTGTCCAGGATGATGAAGACCAGATCAAACTGCTCCTCCGTAAACCCGCTGTACACCGCCATGGCTTTCAGGATACGCCGCTCGTTGATCCGTACCTTAAAATCAGAAAAATTCAACTTTCCAAGAAGGGTCGTGGTGGCAAGAATCAGTTCGATCTCCGCCAGGCAGCTGGCCTCGCCCAGGATGTCGATATCGCACTGGACGAACTGACGGAACCTTCCTCTCTGGGGCTGGTCCGCCCGCCAGACGCTCCCGATCTGCAGCGCTTTGAAGGGGCTTGGCAGATCATTTCCGTTGTTGGAGTAAAATCTGGAAAGAGGCACGGTCAGATCATAGCGAAGCCCGCTGTCCGTCAGATCCGCTTCCGAACTGGCGTTCTCCACATTCAGTTTCTCTCCTCTTTTCATGATTTTAAAGATCAATTTCTCATTGTCCCCGCCCTGCTTACTGCACAGATTTTCAATATGTTCCACACAAGGCGTTTCAATAGGCGAAAACCCGAAGCTTTTATAGGTCTCCTTGATCAGTCCCGTCACATAGTCCCGCAGCTGCATCTCCGCTGGCAGGATGTCCTTCATCCCTTTTACTGGTTTCTTTTTCAATGCCATGTTCCATGATCCTCTCTATCGTTCTTAAACCTGCCGGCCCTTCTGTCCGCAAAAGCCCCGGAATCAGCGTCCCGGGCCGGTGTTTTCACACTCCGACACACTGATCATTATATTTTTCACACTGCGCTTTGTCAACCATTTTTCCATAGGAAAAGCCGGAAGCCTTCCGCCGGCTTCCGGCCTTTTTTCATCCGTACAATACGTCCTGTTCTTCTTCTGACAGACAAGTCCCCATCATCGTCCGCGCATGGTACAAATCCTTTTTCCACTCCGGATTCCCGGTATACCAGAATTCCGTGACATATCTGCGGACTCCCAGGGTCCATGCCGTGTGAATCAGTTCAGGGAAATTCACATGTCCGGTCCCGTAGGGAACCTCCCGGAACTTTCCGGGTACGGTCTCCTTAAGATGCATGGCCGTCAGATGACCGGCGCCGCTTCTTAAGTCTTCCAATACATCGGCTTTATAGCTCACCGCCGCGTTGGTGATATTCCCGGAATCCGGATAGACGCCCAGATAGGGGGAGTCGATCATCCGCACATAATGCATTGCCTTTTCCACCGTATTCATAAATTCTGTCTCCATGGTCTCAAAGCCCATCAGAATCCCCGCTTTCGCCGCCATTGACACCGCTTTTTTCAGATTCCGGACAAACCTGGCCTTGGTCTCGTAAGAGGACTCCTCATAGTAGACATCATAGCCGGCCAGCTGGATAATACGGATGCCCAGATCTTCCGCCAGACGGATCGCCTTTTCCATGATCTCTATTCCGCGTCTGCAGGTATCCGGGTCGTCGCTTCCCAGCGGATACTTCCTGTGGCCGCTTAAACACATGGTCCGAAGCGGTATCCCTGTTCCGGACATGAGGCGCAGCAGTTCCTGCCGTTCTTCCACGGGCATGTCAAGCCTTGCCAGCTTTTCCTCGGTCTCGTCAATGCTGATCTCCACAAAATCATAGCCCGCCTCTTTTGCCGCCAGGAATTTCTCTTCCCAAGTCAGTTCCTTCGGCATTGCCTTTTCATACAGTCCTAACGTATAGCTTTTCATCTTTGTCTGCTCCATATTAAAGTTCCGCAGTTCCCCTTCCGCTGCCGTCTATTCTGTCACCGCAATCTCGTATCCCCAGTCCTTACGTATTCCGTCCATAATCTCCAGGACCCGGATGGTCTCGGCGTGAGGCATCTCGGGACACTCCAGATCCCCGTTTTCGATGGCGCGCACACAGGCTTCCACCTCATACTCGTAGCCGGTGATCTGCTCCGGGATCGGATAAGACACCGCTTCCCGGTACTCCTCGTCGTATACCCGGATCTCCTCCGGGTTGTTGATGTTGATAATCTCCATATACCCTCTGGTTCCGAAGATGCAGCCTCTGCGGTTCAAAACCGCCGCCACATTGCAGTGCATCACCGCCATCTTGTCCTGATCAAACACCATCACAATGTCTTCGCTTTTATCCACGCCGCCCTGGAACACCGCGGAGGAGGTGACGCTTTTGACGCGCTCCCCGAATACCATCCGGGCAAAATTAATGAGATACACTCCCACATCCAGCAATGCGCCCCCTGCCAGCTTCGGGTCCCAGATCCGCTTTACCGCACTCAGCTCATATCCCAGATTGGCGGTCAGAGAAGTCACTTCTCCAATCGCTCCGCTCTTGATGACGTCGTCAATGATCTTCCTGGAAGGCATGTACCTGGTCCAGATCGCCTCCGTAAGCAGCAGTTTTTTGGATTCTGCCAGCTGGAACAGCTCTCTGGCCTGCTCTGCGTTCACCGTAAAAGCTTTTTCGCAGAGCACATGCTTTCCCGCCTCCAGACACATCTTCGCCATCTTATAATGATGCGAGTGCGGAACCGCTACATAGACCAGATCCACCGCCTCGTCCGCCAGCATTTCCTCATAGGAACCATAGGCCTTCGTAAATCCGTACTGTTTGGCAAACGCTTCTGCCCGTGCAAGCTCCCGGGCCGCAATGGCATATGCCTCCACCTGCTCCATCTTCGTTATCGTGGAAGCCATCTTGTTCGCGATGGCGCCCGCTCCCAGTATTGCCATTCTGATCATCTTTTACGAATCCATCCTTTCTTAATTCTTAAACCGCTCCCACGCACCGGCAAGCCCGTCGATGACCGCCCGGTAGGTCGCGTATTTTTCTTCGTAAATTTCCTTATATTCCGGCCGGGGCAGTACGGTCTTCGTGATCGTCACCGTGCGCCGGATTCCCTCCTGGTAATCCTTATAGATTCCAGCCGCGATCCCTGCCGCGATTGCCGCGCCCTGAGCGCCCAGCTCCTTATCGGCAATCACATCGACAGGAATCTGCAAAGCGTCCGCAAAGATCTGCACCCACACATCCGAGTTGGCCGCACCGCCGGAAAGCCGGATGCTTCTGGGAATCTCCCGGTTTCGGAGCAGCTTTTTCACGTGAGTCATATGAGAAAATACAATTCCCTCATACACAGCCCGCAGCATATGCTTCTTACTGTGATAAGCCGTCAGACCCACAAACGTCCCCTTCGCCAGCGCGTCCTCATTGGAACCGTTCAAAAAAGGAAGGAAAATAACATTGTTGTCCTGAGGCTCCAGGGACGCCGCCCACTCATTGGTACGGTCGTAGACCGAACCGCCCTTCGCTTTTGCTTCTTCTTTTTCGTAGCTCATCAGATTGCGGACGAACCACTCCATATTTCCCGCGGAGGTCGGACTGCTCTCCTCGATCAGGTAATAGCCCGGGATGCAGAACATGGAGTTCAGCGCCACGGTTCCGTTGGTTACCGGCGTCTTCCGGATAAATTCGTTGATGCTCCAGGTCCCGGCGATCATACACATCTGTTCCTCATCCGACAGTCCCGAGGCGATGCCGCAGGCGTTCACGTCGAACATCCCCGCCGCCACGGGAGTCCCCTCCGGAAGGAGCGTCTCTTTGCTGGCCTCTTTCGTCACATAGCCGCACAGATCCGCGGAATGCCGAAGGGGCGGAAGTTTTTCATAGCAGTCCTCCAGACCGTAGAGTGCCATCAGCTCCCGGTCATGCTGTCCGGTCACCATATTTACCAGATTTCCGCCGGAGCAGTCCGTGTACTCGCTGTAGGCTTCTCCTGTAAGCATATAACGGATATAGTCCTTCACCGCGAAAATATATCTGGTGTTTTCAAGCACCTCCGGCTGATGCTCCTTAAACCAGGCCAACAGGCTTACGGGCTGTACCGCCAGAATCTCCTGGAAGGTTTTCTCATATACCTTCTTGTTGACACCGTCCTGATACCACCGCTCCACCTGGGCCCATGCCCGGGTATCGGTTGACATAATTCCATTATAAGAAGGCTTTCCGTCATAGTCCACCATGTAAAGGCCTTTGCCGGCGCCCGAAAAGGACACTCCCGCGATCTGTGCCGGATCAATCCCGCTCTTTTCTATGGCCTCCCGGACAGCCGCCGCATTCACCTTCCACAGTTCATTCAGATCTTTTTCTGTATAGCCCGGTTTGGGGGTCAGGGTGACCGTCGGCACACTGGCCACGGAGATCTGATTCCCATCCTCGTCAAAAACAGCCGCTTTGGAAAAAGTTCCGCCATTATCAATTCCCAATAAATAGTTCATCTTATTCTCCTGTTATTGTAAACAAGAATCCTGCCCGGAGAATGTTCCTGATGATAAAACAGGCCCGGGATACGAAAATCTCCGCCGTATCCCGAGCCCCATCTCCATCAGGATCTGCCTGACATTTCCCTGATTCTCTTTTATGCCTCAACTTTTGTCGGTACCCCTGGGCAATTCGGTCCGAAATGCTTCAATACGACCAGCGGTTCCACTTTGCTTGTGTTCGTGATCGTCACGCCCTCGGTGGCTGCTTTTTCAGACACAAAGAATTCGTCGGAGCTCTGCTGCCCGAAGTGAAGCAGGGTGGGTGCTTCGCAGTCATAAACGCCGAATTTGCCGTGGCCCTGTACAAAGATGCATCCATAAGCCGCCCCGTCCTTGATGGTCACTGTCTGGCCGGGATGAACCGTCAGTTCTTTTGCCGCAATATACGGATTCGCGTAGGTAATCCATTTCTGCACATACTGTTCCGTCTCGGTCTCCACGACCGGTCTGCGGAAATAGTGTTTTCTGTAATGAGGATCGATATTCTTCTCCCAGTCCAGAAGTTTGAAGACGTCCTCCACATCCTTCTTATCCTCCGGCAGCTCTTCATCCAGCATTTCCGGCGGATACACCTCTCCGGATACGATATTCTCATATACAGAGTTTACATCCGAATTCCACTGAGGCTCGTAAGTCAGCACTGAAGCCGGCGCGTGGATCACACCGGCCGGCGTATACCAGCCGGTTCCAAGCTCGATCCGGTATGCTCTGGACAGATCGGTAATCCGTGTATCGTCATCCGAAAAATGACGGATTCTCTCTTTTACCTCTTCCGGGTCCATATCCGGGTCAAATCCAAAATATGTATAATTCGCTTCGCCGAAATAGTTGTTCAGCTGTTTAGGGAAGTAATAGCACTCCGGCTTGCCGAGCTTGCCCACGCGTGCCGCGTCCTCAAAGGTCAGATGCAGATGGTGGAACAGGGGATTTTCATTGTCAAAGAATTTAGAATACATGGGCCAGCCGTTATACTTTTCCATCAGTTCTTTTCCCACGATCTCTTCTCCCAGAACCTTTACCGCGTCCCGAAGGGAGAATTTTTCATCGCTGTCGTAGTCCACGCATACATAGGCCATCCCTTCGTCGGCTTTGGCCAGTTCGCCGTTCTGAGCGGCAATCGTGGAGGCAAACCAGCGCTCGGTGATCGAACCTCTTGCCATGCCGAACGCAAAATAATCATCCGGATGGAGCTTCAGCCTGCGGCCGGCCTTGCCAAATCTTCTGGGGACAAAAGCGGGAAACAGACGAAGGATTCCTTCCCCCTTCCGGAACGTATCCCGGATCACCTTTTCGTCATCTGTCGCGTTTTTTACAACCAGATTGCCGGTTTTCTTCGCCTCTGCCAGACGTGCGTCCAACTCTTCTCCGGCTTTGATCGTCAATTCCTTCTCTGTCATTTCTCTCCATCTCCTTTACTCATTTTCTTATCTCTAACAGATTCCTTTCTGAAGCATAATGTTGGCGTACCTGGATTCGTCTCCTGTCTGGACGATCACATATGCCCTCTCCGCCTCGTCATAAAAGGACAGACGGTCCACAAAGGCAAAATCATGGAACGCGTCGTCTTTGTCGTATTTCTTCAGCAGATTCCGGTAGGTCTCCCAGATCTCGGGCACTGGCTCTGTGGGAAGATTCTTCATCAGCCGGACCGGATCGGGTACGAAATTATCAAGCGGATACAGCTGTAATACCGCCTCCAGAAGCTCCGGAATCAGAATTCCGTCCATCCGCAGAATTCTCTTCGCGTGGGCCGTTCCCGGAAAGTTCGCATCCGCCAGGATCAGCACGTCCGAATGCCCCATCTCCATCATATATTCCACCAGTTTCGGCGGAAGAATCCGGGGGATTGTTCTCAACATCCTGTAAACACCTCTTCTTTTTTCGTATTTTATGAAACTTTTGTCAGAAAGGGCGCTGCCTCAAAGCTTTCTGATCCGTTGCTTCCACAGCAGCGCCCTGTTCGTTACTGCATCTATGGATTACTGGGAGATCGCCTGTACGCCGCCCTCCAGATAAGCGTCTACATTCTCCGTGGTAATCGGACGGAACGGAATACGGGTGTCATTCGCCACTTCTTCTCCTTTTGCCGCCGCCAGCGCTACATCCACGCCGACAGAACCCTGACCGTAGGAATCCTGAAGTACGCTGATTCCATACTCGCCGGCCTTCACTGCCTGTACTGCGTCATCCAGGCCGTCAACGCCGCCCACAACGATATCGGTTCTTCCCGCTGCTTTGCAGGCAGAAAGTGCGCCAAGTCCCATATCATCATTCTCACAGATAATTGCTTTCAGATCCTCGCCGTAGGTCGTGATCCAGTCCTCTGCAAGAGCCATCGCCTCATCGCGCTTCCAGTTTGCGGTCTGGGTGGAAAGCACCTCGAAGTGATCCAGCATTCCCACTGCCTCGAATCCGGCCATACGTCCCACCTGTCCGGACTGTCCCATAGGACCTTCAATGATGCAGACTTTCGAACCTTCCTCTACATTGTCGATAAACCACTGTCCCAGAATCTCACCGGATTCCTGATCGGTACATCCCACAAACGCCGTATAGTTGGTATCTCCGATATCACCGTTGTCAACGATGATCGGGATTCCCGCTTCATTCGCCATACCCACAACCGGAGCACTTCCCTCCACGCTCTGGGGAATAATGATGATCGCATCCACATTCTGCGCAATCATCGTCTCGCAGTCGCTGATCTGCTTGTTCACATCGCCGCCTGCATCATACATCAGAAGCTTGATTCCCAGTTCGTCCGCCCGCGCCTGCGCCGCATCTGCAATCGCTGCGACAAAGGTGTCAGAATTGTCTTTGGAAGAGAATCCAATCGTAATGTCCGCATTGTCTTTTGCCTCTCCGGAAGAAGCCGCCTCATCTCCGCCCGCTTCTTCGGAAGCCGCGCTCCCATTGTCTGTACTCGCTGCCGGAGCCTCGCTCTTTCCTCCGCAGCCCGCCAGTACCATTGCCGTCGTCACTAAAAGTACACACATTTTTCTCTTCATATCTTTTCCTCCTTTAAAAATATATGTGTTATGTAAAACCGCTTCCGCAGTTTTCATACTGAATTTATCAGTTCTTCTTTCCTTTGGTTCTCATATCCAGGAAGACTGCAAGAATGATCAGCAAGCCTTTCACAATCTGCTGATAGAACGAATTGATGTTCATCAGGTTCATGGAGTTATTCAAAAGTCCCAGAAGAATAAAGCCAAAGATCGTACCTGTCAAAGATCCGATACCGCCGTTCATACTGGTTCCACCGATGGCCGTTGCCGCGATGGCGTCCATCTCGTAGGACTCTCCTGCAATAGGCTGTCCGGAGCTGATGCGGGCTGCCAGAATCAGGCCGACCATCCAGGCACAGATGGAAGAGATCACATAAACCGCCATCTGAATCCGTCTGGTCCGTACACCGGAAAGCCGCGCCGCGTTCTTGTTGCCGCCGATGGCGAACACATAACGGCCGAAGGTCGTCATATTCAGAATCACCAGACCTGCCGCACAGAACAGAATCAGGAGAATAATCGGAACCGGGATTCCAAATACCGCCCCCTGACCGATCTGAATAAAGCTCTCGTCTGTGATGGTATAAGGTTTTCCGTCGGAATACGCCAGCGCCATACCACGGCCGATGGTCATCGTGGACAAGGTGGCGATAAAGGGCTGAAATTCGATGTAGGAGATCAGCCAGCCATTGATCAGACCGCAGATCACCGCCAGAACCAGAGCCGCGATACAGGACACAAACCAGTTTGTGCCGTTTGCCATCATCGAACCGCTGATCACGCCGGCGATGGCAACCACCGAACCTACGGAAAGGTCAATGCCGCCGGTAAGAATGACGAAGGTCATGCCCACGGAAAGGATTCCGTTCAGGGAGATCTGTCTTAAGATATTTGTGATGTTCTGGCTGGTCAAAAATACCGGCGACAGAAAGCTCATCACAAGGATAATGAAAAGGGCTACAAATATCAGGCCAAACTGCCTTAAGTTTTTCGCTAAATCTTTTTTCTGCATCATCTTAATTTCCTCCAAACGCTAAATTCATGATTCTCTGCTGAGACTTGGCCTCTTCTCCCTCCAGCACTCCGGTCACCTTGCCGCCGGACATCACCATCACCCGGTCGCTCATACCGATCAGCTCCGGCATCTCAGAAGAGATCATGATAATCGCGATTCCCTGTTTTGCCAGTTCAATCATAATGTGATAGATCGCCGCCTTCGCTCCCACGTCAATTCCCCTGGTAGGTTCGTCCATAATCAGGACCTTGGGATCGGACAAAAGGCATTTGGCCAGCACCACTTTCTGCTGATTACCGCCGGACAGACTGGACACCGCATCGTCGATGCCGTTCATCTTGGTGGCCATTTTCTGCGTATATTCATTGGCCAGCTGCTTCTCTTTTCCCTTATTGATAAAGGATGCATGAGCAAGCTTATCAAAATTCTGAAGGGAGACATTCTCTTTAATGCTCCGGTCAATTACAAGTCCCAGTTCCTTGCGGTCCTCCGACGCCATAATGATGTGGTTCTTCACTGCCTCCCGCGGATGACGGATCGTGATGCTTTTTCCTTCCAGAATGATCTCCCCCTCATCCAGGGGATCATATCCCACAAGGGCCTTCATTACCTCGCTGCGTCCTGCACCCACCAGACCGGCCATGCCAAGGATCTCTCCGGAATGGACCTTAAGATTCACATTCTCAAAGACGCCTTTCCGCGTAAAGTTCTTAAGTTCCAGCACTACGCCGCCTTTTTCCGCCGGATTAGAAGGATAACCGCCTTCCAGTTCCCGCCCGACCATCATGTTGATCAGATCTTCTCTCGAAGCTTCCTTTGTGTTCACACATCCGATAAACTGTCCGTCCCGCAGCACGGAGATCCGATCGGAAAGTTCAAAGACTTCTTCCATACGATGTGAGATATAGATGATCCCCACCTTTTTCTCCCTTAAGCTGTCGATGATCCGGAACAGCGTCACAGTCTCCTTTTCTGACAGGGAAGAAGTGGGCTCATCCATAATAATCACCTTTGAATTGTAGGAAACGGCTTTGATGATCTCCATCATCTGAACCTGGGCAATATTCAGATCCTTCATCTTCATCTCCGGACGGATGAATTCGGAAAGTTCATACTCTTCCAGCAGTTCCTGGGTCTTGGCGTTCAGTTCCTTTTTGTTGACAAAAGGCAGTCCTTTGAACTTTTTCAGCTCACGCCCCAGAAAGACATTCTCCGCAACTGTCATCTCCGGAATGGGGCTTAACTCCTGATGGATCATGGATATCCCCGCATCCAGCGCATCCCTGGCGGATTTGAACTCCATCTCTTTGCCGTCCAGTAGGACAGTGCCTGCATCCTTTGTATAGATGCCCATAATGATTTTCATCAATGTGGACTTGCCGGCTCCGTTCTCACCCATCAGGGCATGAAGCTCACCTGGTGCAATACAAAGCTCCGCGTCTTTTAAGACGGTAACTCCGGAAAAGGATTTGCCAATTCCTCTTGCCTCCAGAATGTACTTTGTTTTTTCCAAGATGTTTCCCTCCTTATTATAGTTCTGCATCCGCTGCTCTCTCTGCCCCGACGTCTGGAAGAATTTTCCCTCACTTCGTTTCTGAAAATCCTTCCGGGGCATCCTTCGGACAGATGCTGTTTTAAATTTGCAGGCGTTCCGCAACTTCCCTTCCAAGCGGGCTTGAGCGGTCCGTTTCTGTTTATTTTTAGTTTTAAGAAAAACGTTTTTCTCGTCTTCAAAAATAAAAAATCTTTATTTTTTGTAAAAATTCTTTATTTGTTGTTGATTCTAACAAGAATATATATCAGAAAAACGTTTTTGTCAAGCGTTTTCTATATATTTTTTTATAATTTTTAATATTTTTATTTAAAAACGTTTTTCTGTCGGGCAAAAAAACGATTCTACGCTTGTTTCAGAATGTATTTCTCTCCAATTTATACAGATGAATAGTGAAACGTTTTTATTTCCGATAAGGCACTCCTCCTGTCTGTTCTATTTTTCGAACCTTTACCAGTCCACAAAAATCCACTCTTCCTCCCTATCCTTCACCGTGGATTTTCTGATCACCAGCCGGGAATCCATCCTGACCCCCACCGGCTTTTTGTCCGTCTCCGAATTTTCAATTCTCTGAAACAGCATCTGCGCCGCTTTCATCCCGGTATGAGTCTTCTGGATATGTACGGTGGACAAAGACGGCTCGATAATACTGGACAGGAATACGTCATCATAGCCAATGACTTTGATGTCCTCCGGCACCTGCTTTCCGCATTCTTTCAGGAGCTTCAGGGCCCCCACTGCCATCTGGTCATTGCCGCAGAACACTCCGTCCAGCTCCGGTACATTCTCCAAAAGCTTTTTCATGGCCAGATATCCGCTCTGATGGGAATAATCTCCGTAGGCAACCTGTCTGCTCCAGTCCGCCGGGAGCTGATTCTTAAGGATACAGTCCTTATAACCCAGAACACGTTCCTGGGCCACCTGCATCATCATCGGTCCTGTGATATGGCCGATCTTCCTGCAGCCGCAGTCCACCAGATGCTGAACGGCCATCATCGCATTGTTGTAGGCGTCAAAGTAGACAGAATCGATACCGATGCCGGTAAGGTCGCGCTCCAGACTCACCAGAGGAACCCTTTTGGACTGCTTGGAATGATTCAGGATCTCCTTAAAATGTCTTTCCAGAAGATCCTGATGCACCATCGTTACAAAAAGAATGCCATCCACCCGGCTGGCAAACAGTTTTTTAAAAAGTTCCCGTTCTCTCCTTGTGGCATTCGCATCCCCATATCCGCCCTGCGTGTCGCAGATGATGAGCTGATACCCTTTTTCCATCACAACGGAATTAATACCTTTTACCACATACGGATAGAACACCCCGCACATGTCTTCTACGATCACGCCGATCGTTCCTGACTTTTTGCTCTTCATACTCCGTGCAATCGGATCAACTTCATAGGAAAGGTCCCTCACGGCATCCTCCACACGCTTTACCAGTTCAGGGCTCACATACTTGGACTGATTTAATACATTGGAAACTGTGGAGATCGAAACACCGGCTCTCTTCGCCACATCCTTTATCCCGCTCACGCTCTCACCCCATATATTATCTTTTTAGAATGCAAGAATCCTTGCATACTTATCCTATCATAGAGCTTTCGTTTTTTCAAGCGGGGTGGAATTTTCTGGCAATTTATAATTAACCGTTTTCTCAGGTACAAAAATTATTGACATTCCTCTTAAAACATTATAAGACCAGCAAGCTTCAGGATCTGATCAAACATCTCCAAATCGCCTCTCGTATGTACTTCTCATAGCATCACCTCCTCGTAAAAACCGTAAGGCTTATCTAATGAGATCTTCCATGTCGAGGCCAACCGCCTACACGTTTTGGCGAACACCCTTTCGATATTAGTACAGCACATTATCCGCTGAAATACAACTCTTTTTTGTAATCAGATCCCATCTCCACAACAACAAAAAGACAGCCCGCCCAAAACAGAACTGCCTTTTTTGCTGTCATACCACCATTTTACGCCCACCTCTAACAGGGCAATTTCAACTCCTCCGCAAACTGCTTCTGAAACAACTCCGCGTGCCCCCTAAGAAGCCTGGGCCAGACGGAGGCGTCAATAAATGCGTCGCCGCTGCCGTCATCCCTGGCCGCCGCGTCCAGGATGTTATAGCCCGGATGGTGGGCCGGAGTGTAGCAGTCCACATGCAGGTCTGCCTGACGTAGCAGAGAGTCCACATAATCCTGCTGCAGCGAGGCGGGCAGTCCGTTGGCGGCAAGCTCGGCGCGGCGTAGGCCGTTAAAACCCATGCCTCCCTGAATCGCACAGACCACCGGCTTTCCGCGATGTGCGACGCGGTAAAAGATCGACGAAGTCCCAGGCGTATGGCCCGGAGAATGCTCGGCCCAAAAAGCGCAGTTCCCGATCTCATAGACGCTTTGATCATCATACTGCACATCTACCTGAAATTCCAGCACATGATCCTCCATGACGATCAGGTCCCTACGCTCCGTAAGGAAAAAAAGATCTTCCGGCGATAAACTCCATCCAGATAGATCTGCGCCGCGCTGATCAGAAACGTATTGTGAGTGGCGCGATAGATTGCTTCATGAAAACTGATATCGGTCTCCATATAGCATTTGCTGTCGTCGGCCTCCTCCAGCGCCTTTAACTTGCCCTGGATTTCCCGAAGATCCTGATCTGTTTTGTCGGAAACGGATGCAGGGTGATCGGACGGAACATACCAATCTTCACCCCCTGGGCCCGCAGCGCCTTGATGGTGGTCTTGGCCGTGCGAGCCGCAGACCCCCACGCTAAAACTGTGATTTCCGCATCGTCCAGAAGATCTTCTTCATATTTTAATTCGGTTTCTTCCCACAGCTTATACATATTTTCATGGTCGCGGGTGTCCTGCTCCCTGGCCGCCTTCGGAAAAGCCAGCCTTCTGGTCTCCCCATTCCGGTTGCCGCGGGCCACCCAGTCCGGCTTCTCATCCGAAAGTTCCTTGAATTCCGGCAGGGTAACCGCTTCCATCATCTGTCCTTGCATACCGTCCGTCAGTATGATCACAAGACAGCAGTATTTCTGGGAAAAATCAAACACCTCGTAAATCAAATCCACCGTCTCCTGCACCGTCGCCGGGCCGACTCATACGCTTTATAACCGCCGGAAAATCCTGGGCATTGAGCATGCTCATTCCCTCGGTCATCAGCGAAAACCCCTGTCCGGACGTGGCGGTCATCGCTCTTGCCCCCACCGCCGAGGCTCCCTGTACCATAAATACAGAACCGATCTCGCTCTCCGCCTGGATGAAGGTCCCTCCTACTTCAAACATGCGGGAAGAAAGGTATTCTGTAATCGTACTTTGGGGCGTGATCGGATATCCCGCAAAAAACCGGCAGTCCCCGCGCACAGCGGCTTCTGCCAACGCGGCATTTCCTTCCATAACCTGTTTCTTTGCCATGTATGATTTCCTCCTTACTTATAAACTTCAATGGTCAAATCCGGACACATGATTCCGCAGAGTCTGCATCCGGTACACTCAGATTCATTGATTTGTTCCGCGTAATGATTTCCTTTTTTATTGAGTTCTTTCCCTATCTGGATCAGATGCTTTGGGCAGACGTCTATGCACAGCTCGCATGCCTTACACAGATCCTTTGCCACCGTAATCTTAGCCATCTTTGCCGACCTCCTTTCATTTTTTTTCAGTATATCACACAATCCATTTTTGTTCGGAATCCAGAATATTTTAAAAAAATGTACAAAAAAACAGCAGAAGAACTCATATCTTCTGCCAAACTGTCGCATTTTTCCTATTTAACTCTGCCTGCTTCACCCCTCACCAATCAGCACAACTTTCCCCTCAAACGCAAACCCATACTTCCGAATCCGTCCTTCCGGAAACCCTTTCTGCCGCAGTTCGGCCGCGTAATCTCTGCGCTCGATCTGAGCCAGGGCGTTCTCCACCGTTTTCTCCAGAGTCTCCTCCGTCTTTGGATTCCTCACTTTGAATTCCAGAAGAATGGCGTCGTCGGCCTCTTTTCTCGGCTCCAGCTGCACATCATAGCGCCCATAACCGCTTTCCCGGTTGGATGTGAGGATATAGCGCTCATTCAGGTCCACCAGAAGTCCCAGCACAAAGCCGTGGTAGAACCGCTCCGGCTCGCTCTTTTCAGAAGGTTTTCTGCCGGTGTCAAAGGAGCTGAACACTGCTTCCGACACCCGGTTCATATAGGCGTTCATGGCTTCCACATCCCCCATAAGCAGCGCCTGGGTAAAGGTATGATAGTCCGACTTCACAACCGCGAACCAGGAACGGATCAGGCCGCGGAACATCACCTTCACCTCAAAATTCGTCAGAGCCAGTTCATAATCCTGCCTCCACTCTCCGAATTCGCTCATATATTCTTCATAATGCACAATCTTCAGATACCCGCCGGCAAGGAAGAGGCTCCAGATCGCAGATTCGTCAAGGTCCAGCTGCTCGTAGACAATCTGCTCGTCGATCTGTGCGCAGAAGCTCTCCCCTCTTAAGAGGCTCTCGATTGTCAGCTTGGTCTCCCTGCTCCCCACCTGAATCAGCTTTCCTACCAGACGGTTGCTGCTGGTGTTGGCCCAATAAGGGGCAAATCTTTGTTTATCCAGATAGTTCAGAATTGACCAGGGATTATAAATGCCTGACTCTTTGCCCATCGTAAAACCGTCGTACCAAGCCTTGACTTCTTCTTTTTTGTCAGACAACCCGCACTCTTCCAATGCCTCCCACACTTCCTGCTGCGTAAACCCGAAAGCCGTTTCATATTTTTCGGAAGTAGCGGTCACAACTTCCAGATGATTGAGGTCTGAAAAGATCGACTCCTTGCTGACCCGGGTAATCCCGGTCAGCACCGCCCGGTCAAGATACGGATTGGTCTTAAAAGCGGAGTTGAAAATCCCTTTGATAAACTCCACCAGTTCCTTCCAATATCCGTGCACATACGCTTCCTGCATGGGAGTGTCGTATTCATCCAGCAGGATGATGACTTTTTTGCCATAATAACGATACAGATATCTTGACAACGCATACAGGGCATCCGCCGCCAGATAATTTTCCATTTCCGCGGATACCTTTTGATACTGCTCCTTTTCCTTTTCATTCAGGCAGTCGCCTTTCAGCAGAAAATCATATCGATTGTACAGGTCGCAAATGATCTGACAAATTCTTTTTCTTGCATCTAAAAAAGCGGTCTCTTTTACATTCGCGAAGCTTAAGGAAATCACCGGCAAAGTTCCCTGAAGCTTTTGATATTTCTCGTCTTCCCATATGGACAAACCTTCAAAAAGATCCCCTCTGTCCGCATATTCCACAGACAGAAACTGCTCCAGCATACTCATATTCAACGTTTTCCCAAACCGCCTTGGCCGGGTGATCAGCGTCACTACGTCCTTGTTCTCCCACCACTCTTTGATAAACGCCGTCTTGTCCACATAAAACACATGGTTGGTAATCAACTGCTCAAAATCCTGGTATCCGATTCCGATTGTTCTTGCCATCTTTTTTGCCCCCCGTCTCTTCTAATCTGTTAATTGCCCCTATTTTCCGAACATTTTGAGATATTCCCAGGCAGTCTTAAAAGATATATGCAGTTTTTCCTGCAACCGTTCCAATATAACTTCTTCGGACATACCGAATTCCAGCCCTGTCTCCACAATTCCTCTTGCTTCGCTCTCTCTTGCAATTTCCTCAAATCCTGGATAATGCATTATAATCAATCTTACAGTTGCTCGCACCCGCCACCGTCATAGTCACGCTCCGATCTACCGCGTGCTCTGCTGCATAATCGATGATCCGCCTTTTTACCATCTTGTAATTACCTTTCTCCAGTATTATTTCCAGTATACTATCAAATCCGGCTGATTTCAAGATTTGTCCAAGAGCAG
Organism: uncultured Lachnospiraceae bacterium; assembly: GCA_910584945.1. Taxonomy (GTDB): domain Bacteria; phylum Bacillota; class Clostridia; order Lachnospirales; family Lachnospiraceae; genus Hominiventricola. Next base: position 33,793 of record CAJUDY010000005.1, read on the forward strand.
TCGACAATCATCAACCCGGTGATTTTATATATTCTCTTTTTCATTTCAATTTATAATTCATCAAAGACATCATGATCGCTGCAAAGAAAACATTAAAAGAGCATAGGTAAAGTACCTCTGCACTTCGGCTAAATTCAGCCAACAGTCCCACACGCCGACTGCGCCTCCTCTCTGTCCAGATACTCCTTCCCCCACTCGCACATCGCATCAATCACAGGAATTACACTGCGTCCAAAAGCAGTAAGAGAATAAATTGTCCTTGGCGGTTTTTCCGGTATGACTTCCCGGTGAATCATGCCGCAGTCTTCCAGATCGCGAAGCTGCTATGCACCATATTCCTTCTCCTCCTTTGGGCTGCTATCCTTTTGGGAAGTATCTATCCGAAAAGTGCCTTCTTGCAGGTTTTGTTTTCCGCGGTTACAATCGTATTGTCAGTAACGAAGAGGGGCTGTCCAAGATCGGAAAAGCAGCGAACCTCTACGGCGCTTCCCGCCAACTTAGAACCGGTGAACATTCTGGCGATCGGTTATTCCGACCAGGGACCGGGCGACGTCCATCGCTTCGATACCAACCGTATTCCGGTCCGCCAACTGGTCTCCTACGAAAAACTATAACGAGATCTCTACATCTCAATCCCCCTGCGCGCCGGAACTCCTTCATCGAAGGGATGCTTCACCTTCTTCATCTCGGTCACGTAGTCGGCAAGCTTTAACAGTTCTTCCCCCGGGTCCCGTCCGGTGAGGACTACTTCCAGTCCTTCCGGACGGTTCATCAGGAAGTGAAGGGCGGTCTTCTGGCAGATCATCCCGTGGTTGTAGGCGCTCATAAACTCGTCAATCACCAAGAGGTCATAGCCCTCCTCCTCCGCCTTCCTGGTCGCATCCTCAAAAAGATGGGTGTAGGCATGGCACGCCTGTTCCTTCTGCTCCTCCGTCATATTCCAGAAAAATCCAAACTTCTCCCGGCAGCAGCAGTAATCAATCCCCAGTTTTTTCAGCATCTCCACCTCGCTGGAGGTTCCGTCCTTCATGCACTGACAGAACAGCACCCTCAGTCCATGTCCCGCCGCCCGCACCGAAAGCCCCACGGAGGCGGTGGTCTTTCCCTTTCCGTCTCCGCAGTAGATATGCAGGCATCCTTTTTTTATATGGCCCATATCATCGCTCCTTTCACAAGCAAACAAATCGCAAGCGCCAGCCCGGCAGTCCCGTACAAAAGCTGATTGGCCCTTTGGATATCCTCGTATTCCACCGGACGGTCCGGATCTCCCAGGGTTGGCTTCTCATACAGTTTTCCAAAGTAGTATGCGTTTCCCGCAAGTTCAATATGCAGCGCTCCCGCTGTGACCGCCTCGGTATGGGCGGAGTTGGGGCTGCTGTGGTTGCAGCGGTCGCGCAGGTAGATCCTCCAGGCATTGCCCATATCCATCCCAAGAAATCCGCTGGCCCACACCATCAGCACCGCCGACAGCCTGGCGGGAAGATAATTCAGCACATCGTCGAACTTCGCCGCCGCCCGGCCAAAATACAAATACTTTTCATTCTTATAGCCGACCATAGAATCCATGGTGTTGACCGCCTTGTAAAAATATCCAAAGGGAGCGCCGCCCACGGCCAGGAAAAGCAGCGGAGCGATGATCCCGTCGGACGTGTTCTCCGCCACAGTCTCCACCGCCGCTTTGGTGATGCCGATGTCGTCCAGCACCGCCGTATCCCGGCCCACCACCATGGACACCGCCCGACGCGCTCCTTCCACATCTCCCCTTTTCAGCGCGGTGTACACTTTCATGGTCTCCTCCTTCAGGGACCTTGTGGCCAGGAGCTGATAACACATCACCGTCTCCAGGCCAAAGCGGGCATACGGGTGCAGCCGGCCGGCCAGCAAAAGCAGTCCCCAGGCCGTCCCCGCAGTAATCCCGGCGGTCAGCACCAGCAGAAAGACGCCCGCCGCGAGCTCCCCTTTTTCCGTCTTTGGAAAAATCCTCCGCAGCAGTCCTTCCAGAGTGCTGATCAGATGTCCCACCAGCCGGATGGGATGATAGAGCCAGTGGGGATCTCCGATCAGCAGGTCCAGCAAAAATCCTATCCCCAGGGCAAGCATTGATAATTCCATAAATCCGTTCCTTCCACAGGCGTCAGCATATATCCGCACCCGTTTTTTACCTGATAGTCAAAATATGTTTTTTTCGGAAAACCGAAGCGCTCCAGCACCGCCATAATCGTCCCCCCATGTACCACCAGGGCCGCCCGCATAAGAGGCTCAGACGTTTCCATCACCTGCACCAGCTTTCGGAATCCCTCCCGGCACCGCTTTTTAAACTGGTCCATAGATTCCCCGTCCGGAAAAGGCAGGGTTCCGCCGCTGTCAATCCACGCCTGATAAGCAGAATTCCCGCTTAATTCCTTGTAATTCTGATTCTCAAACGCTCCAAAATCGCACTCCCGAAGCTCCGGAACCAGCGTCATCTGCGCATCCGTCCCCCATATGACCTGCGCAGTCTCCACGCAGCGCTTCATGGGACTTGCGTAGATCCGGTCCACCGCCGGGTAAGAACGGCTCTGAAGCAGACGGATGCCCTCTTCACAGAGAGACTCGTCTGTCCGACAGCCGACATATCGTCCCTCCAGATTGCCCCGGGTCATGGAATGGCGCAAAAGCATGATCTCAGCCATCTTTGATCACCGTCCCGATTCCGCAGATTACCCGGTGCACCTTCTCGGCTTCTTTGGCGATCTGACAGCAGATCCGCCCGGTCCTCTCCCGGTACTCCCGGTCGAAACGGTCCATGGGAACCACCCCGTATCCCAGCTCGTTGGTCACCAGAATGATCTCCGGGTTCTCTGCTTTCAGCTTTTCCACAGAGAATGGAAGATTTTCCTCTAACAGTCTTCGAATATATTCATGAAAATGATACAAAAGCCTCGTCTGATACAATTCCTCCAGGGGGCAGCTCGCGCCGTCCGCCGCCTCCTCCATCGGAATTCCAAAGGTCTCGCACGCATAGTCCGTCTTTCCCTGAAAGCATCCGCCTGTCACAAGTATCATAATAGTTTCCCTCCCAGCATCAAAGCAGCAGCCATGAAAAGCTCGCACACCTGCACAAAGAATCCGGCGATATCTCCGGTCGTTCCGCCGAATTCCTTCATGGCCACATGATAATAGTATCCATAGACCACGGCTGCCGCGCCAAATAAAATCAGAGCGTACCTCCAGTCCCACCAAAGGACCGCGCCTGCGCAGGCGGCAATCCACAGTACCAGAGTGATCTTCAATACCCGCTTCTGGGCCGCGTCCGCAAACATTCCAAGGGATCCCTTTTGATTGGCGCAGGGAAAAGTGGCCAAAGCCATGCCGCTTAAGGCCCGGGACAGCACGTAACCGACGCCGAGTATCGGCAGCATTTTTTCTTCTACCTCACTCCATATCCCCAGCGCCAGGATAAAATACGCGCAGCCCATGATGATGGCAAAAGCGCCCGCGTGGGAATCTTTCAGAATCTCCAGCTTCCGTTCCCTGGGCTGCCAGGAGCTGAGTGCATCCACCGTATCCAGGAACCCATCCAGATGAATGCCCCCGGTCACCAGCACCGGAATCAACACATAGCCCGCCGACCTCATCAGCGCGCCAAAGTCCGCCAAGGCGCAGAGCTTTCCATATCCAAACATCAAAAACCCGATTACCACCCCGATCCCGGGGAAGAAACAGATCATATATTTCATATTTTCTTTATCCCAGTCCGCCCGGGGGACCGGGATCTTCGAAAACATGGCAAAGGCGATCAAAAAACTATTCCAGATTCTCATTTTCCCTCACTCCGTTCCGTAAAATCCTTCCGGGACTCCGGTCGGGCAGATGCTGTTTTTATGTATCAACGGTATGGAATAGACCACCTCTACCACCAGATCCGCCCGGGCTGCGATGCGGCGGTTGATCTCTGCCAAGTACCGCTGATACCGCCTGGTCTCCCGGTCATACTCAATCCCGTCGGAAAAGACCTCGTTGGTCACAATCAAAAGATGCTCACACTGCGCCCTGATCTTTCGGACTCCCTCCAGGATTTCTTCCACACACCGTTCTCCCGCGCCGCCCTCCTGATAGAGCTCGTTGGCCGTAAGGTTGGACATACACTCCAGAAGCACCGTGCCATAGCCAGATACCTCCGCACTTTTCAGTCCCCGGTAGCACTCCAGCGTATCAAACCCTTTTTCTTTGCGCATGGCCCGGTGGCGCCGGATTCGCTCGTGGCACTCTTCGTCAAAAGGAACCATGGTCGCGATGTACAGGCGGGGTGTCTTCTGAAGCTTCAAAACCATCTGCTCCGCGTATTCCGATTTCCCGCTGCCGCTGCCTCCCGTAATCAAACCCAACACATTTTATCCCCCCTATGAAAGTTCCGCATCCGCCCTCTCTCCGCCCCAGGATCTGGAAGGATTTTCTGTCGCTGACGCGTCATAAAATCCTTCCTGGGCTCCGTTCCGTCAGATACTGTTTTTGTTCTTTTTATATAGAAGACACGTCTTCAAAAACTCATGAGGCGCCTGCAGATTCGAGTAGTAGAACAGATGCGGAAATCCCGCATACAGCGTCTTCGTCCCGTGCACGCAGTCCCACTCCCGCTTCCCCGCAGGCTTTCTGGCGTGAAAGCTTTCCCCGCAGCTCTCGCTGTCCCAGTAGTGGAATTCATGTCCCCGGGTCTTCGTTCCGGCCGCTCCCAGAAGCTGATCTTCCCTGGCTTCCAGGGTAATATAACCAAACCTGGAAAGCTTCTCCGTCCGGTATGCCCTCGTGTCCAGCACTCCGGCCATGGGATAAAACTTCCCGTCTGTTCCCTCCAGTTCCCGGTGCAGATACAAAAAGCCGCCGCACTCCGCGATGCAGGGCATGCCGCCCTGGACCGCCTCTCGGATCTCGTCTCTCATGGACTGGTTCTGACTCAATCTCTCTCCGTGAAGTTCCGGGTAACCGCCGCTTAAGATCAGCCCGGACACGCCCTCCGGCAACCGCGGATCTTCGAGGGGTGAAAAAGGAATCAACTCTGCTCCCATCTCCTGCAAAAGCTCCAGATTGTCCAGATAGGTAAAGCAAAAGGCGTCGTCCTCCGCCACCCCGATGCGGACCGGCTCCGAAAGAGACAGAGCCCGGATCTCTTGTTTGATCTTTTTCTCCCATTCCCCTGAATCCATCTGCGCGGTCCTGGCATATTTTTCAGCAAAAGAAAGCAGCTCATCCAGATCCAGCGTCTCCTCCAAATGATCGGCAAGGCGGTTCAGCTTCTCTCTCAGCGCCTCGATCTCCCCGGGCAATACCAGGCCCAAATGGCGGCTGTCCAGAGACAATTCCTTAAGTTTTGGCACATAACCGAATACCCGGATGTTCAGTTCCTCCTCGATCCGCTTCTTTAGTGATTCGTAGATCATAGGGGAGACCTGGTTTAAGATGACTCCGCAGATCCGGCTGTCTTGGCGGTACTCCAGAAAGCCTTTGATCATGGCAGCCACCGACAGACTGGCCCCCCGGCAGTTCACGATCAGAATCGACGGAAGGTCCAGGATACGCGCCACATCATAGGTACTCCCCTTCGTCTCTATCCCTCCCAGCCCGTCATAATACCCCATGACACCTTCCACCACAGCGATCCCGCTGCCTGCCGCGTTCTTCTCATACAAATATCTGGTCGTACACGTATCGGTGAAAAAGGGATCCAGATTCCGGGATCTTGTCCCGATAACCTTTCCGTGAAACATGGGGTCGATATAGTCCGGACCGCACTTAAAAGTGGCGACTTGAAGTCCCCGGTTGACCAGGGCCTGCAGAATCCCGCAGGTGATCAGCGTCTTGCCGCTTCCGCTGGCAGGAGCCGTCAGAAGAAATCCCGGTGTTCTCATAGGCTCCCTCCCCGGCAGGTGACGATATAGATGGGATTCTGCCCCATCATCAAATGATACTGCCCCAGTCCTTTTGCCTTCGCAATGCTCACGGAAAGAATCTCCTCCTCCAGCACCGGAAGGGTCTTCAGGCACTCGGTCACTTCCCCGATGGTCTCCAGGGTCACCGTGTTGATGACCATGCGGATCTTCGGATTCTTCCGGAGCAGACACTCCATGATTTCTCTAAGGTTGCCGGCGGAGCCGCCGATAAAGGCGTGGGTCGGCGCAGGAAGCCCTTCCATGGCCCCCGGCGCCAGTCCGGGAATCACCTGGATATTGGGCGTGCCAAAATGCTGCTTGTTCTTTTCGATGAGGCTACATGCTTCTTCCTTTCGCTCGATGGCATAAACCTCGCCGTCCACGGCCATAAGCGCCATCTCCACAGACACGGAACCGGTGCCGGCTCCCACATCGTAGACCACCGCGTCTCTGGTAAGCCGAAGCTTTGCCACAGACAGACTTCGGATCTCGCTCTTTGTCATGGGAGCCTTTCCCCGCAGAAACGCTTCGTCGTCCACGCAGGTCTCTATCCCTCCAAAATAAGCCGGATGCTCGATCAGCGCCACGCAGAGTCCGTCATAAGTCCCGTCCTCCAGCTCCCCGGGACTCCCGGATGTGATCTTCTCCTCTTCATAACCCAGCCGCTCTCCGACGTGAACCTTCACCCCGGAAAGTCCATATTCCTGAAGTTCCCTGCACAGCTTCCCCACGCTGTCGGCTCCGCTCAGGATCGTAAAGGTTTTTTCGTGGGTTTTCACCGCCCCGATCAGATTGGCCTTCCGCCCGTGAGCGCTTTTCAGACACACATCCTCCCAGGGAATTCGGAGCTTTCCGCAGAAATACACCACGGATGAGATACCGCAGAGACTCCTGATCTCACATCCCAGACCATTAAGCGCCTCGTAAAGCTTTTTCGCCCCGCTGTAAAAGCCGATATCCCCAGACAAAAGCACCGCAATGGAGGTGTATTCCGGATGTGCCTTTATATAATCCGCAATCCTCTGGGCGTCGTACTCCTGATAAAACGACTTATTTTGTATTCCCGCCGCCCTAAGCATCCGCTCCGCTCCGATCAGCAGGTCTGCTTCTCTCACCGCCTCCGTCGCCTCCACCGTCATACCCCGGGCCGTACCCATGCCAACGCCCACCAGCGTCACGGTCCTCTCTTTCACAATCCACCCGCCGCGGCTGTCTTTTTCGCGATCCGTCTCCCTTTGTTCGGAAGCGGAAAGCTCTTTCCCTGTTTCAGCTCCGCAACGCGTCTCCAGAGAAAAAATGTCCTCTCCTTTTCTTTCCCCCAGCTGTTTTTCCAGGATTTGTATCACTTCTTCATAAGAATAGCCTTCCTGTTCCGGCGGCCTTCCCACCAGGACCACTTTCGCCCCTGCCTTCCTCGCGGCGCGGATCTTTTCCTCGAAGCCTCCGGCTTTCCCGGTCTCCTTGGTAACCAGATACCGGCAGTCGAACTGGCGCAGCATGGCCGTATTGAGTTCCTCGCTAAAGGGCCCTTGCATACAGATCAGGTTCTTTCCCCGGAATCCCAGCTTCTCACAGGCCAGCGCCACCTCCCCGGTAGACAGCACCCGGGCGAAGACGCGTGTTTCATAGTCCGGAATCACTGTATATCGTGCCAGTTCCTTGCTGCCGGTAGTGACCAGAATATTACCTTCGGTCTCCTTAAGATAAGCGGCCGCTTCTTCCACCGTAGAAACCTCCACCACCTGGCCGGACTCCCAATTCCTATTCCCGGACTTCCGAATCAGACGGATATATTCTGTCCCCGCGTCCTCACAGGCCAGGGACACATTCCTGGATACCACCGCCGCGTAAGGATGGGTGGCGTCCACCACAAGAGCGGCCCCTTTCTCCAGGATGAATTTTTTTATCTGCTCCCGGTCCATACGCCCGGTGTGCACCTTAAGATATGCACTTTCCTTCAGAAGCGTCTCCCCATACTCTGTCGCCACACAGGCAACCGCCGGAACCTGTCGCCCGCACAGATATTCGGACAGCATTCTTCCTTCTATTGTTCCGGCAAATACAATCACCGACTTCATCTTCTCAATCCTCCATCCACAGGGTATAGTCCGTCACTGCCGCCGCCACCGTTACGCCCTCTCTGGCCGTCTTGGGAATCAGCAGACGCCTCGTCCCGGCGCTTTTCAAAGCCGCCCGCTCGCAGACATTTCCAACCCCGGTCACCCCTCTCACAAAAGCCGACTCCGCAAAGCCGTCCTCCGACTCCGCCTCTTCCAGTTCTTCTGCGGTATAGGTCTCAAAGGGAACCTTAAGCCAGCCGGAGAACCCCAGGAGCCCCTCTTCTTTTTTCTTCAGATCGATGGACGCAATCCGGCAGACGCTCTCCAAAAATACCTGGTGTTCTTCCAGCACCCGCGTCACCACTTCTTTTACATGCGCCTCTTCCACACCCTTTCTGCACCCAATTCCCAGAACCGTAATCCGGGGCGCCAGATGAAGGGTATGCAAAAAAGGCCGGGACCTGCGGACGTCCACCGCGAATCCCACCGGGGGCGTCCCTTCCATATCCAGTTCCTCCGGAACCGCACCGAAGACCGGAAAAACGCTTCGCATCCCCACGCGCCTTCCCGCCACCAGCTCCGCCGCGATCTCCTTTGCGTATTCCATGGAATCCAGATACAGATTTCTCCCGGCGCCGAAGGCATCCACCGCAAACTTTCCATGGAGATCCGTAGCCGTGGTGATCACCGGCTCCGCCCCCAGAAGCTCCGCCGTCAGACGCGCCATGGCGTTGGCCCCTCCGATGTGTCCGGACAGCAGCGAGATCACATGCCGCCCCTGCTCGTCGATCACCAGAACCGCCGGATCGGTTTTTTTACTTTTCACAAAAGGCGCGATACTGCGCACGGCGATCCCCGCCGCGCCGATAAAAATCAAAAGCTCCGCCTTCTGAAACTGTTCCCTTGTCCATTCTCGCAGAGACCGGTCAAGGGCCTGGACTCTGTCCGTAGAGACCGCGTCCTTTTTTTTCACCCATGCGCTGCAGGCGATCCGCCTTTTTGGCAACTCCCCAGAAAGCTTCGCCGCTAGAAGCGCCCCATGGTCCGTAAAACTGATCACTGCCGCTCTCATGCCTCTCCTCCTGCCGCCGACATTCCCTGTCCCGCGATCTTCCGGACCAGATCCGACGCTTTCCCGGTCTGACCCAGAATTCCGTATACTTTCGAAAACGTAATCACCCCCAGCTCCAGACGGTTCTGGACTCGCTGGTTGACATAAAATTCCATCCGTTCCATAAGCCTCTCCATGACCGCTTCCATCCGTCCCGCTTCCTTCAGATATTGCAGCGCGTCGTCCGTGGTCACGCTCTCCATCATCCGGGACAGCAGAGAAACCGGCGCCCCCAGAAGCGCCGCGTGCACCGTCAGAAGCTCCATCCGCGCGTCTGCGTTGTGGGAGTGGGTATTCATAATCCCGCCCGCCAGCTTCACAAATTTTCCGATATGCCCCACCAGCAGCACCCCCTTCGCACCAAACTCCACCGCCGCATCCAGAGCCTCTCCCACAAAATTGCTGCATTTCACCGCGTCCTCCAACCGAAGTCCGTGGCCGTATTCCTCCAGAAAATCAATCCCGTAATTGCCCGGCACGATCAGCAGATATTCCGTCCCTCCCGCCAGCTTCTGCCGGATCTCTACCCGAATCGTATCGATCAATGCCTGCTCGCTCATAGGCTCCACGATCCCGCTGGTGCCAAGTACCGAGATCCCCCCCACAATCCCAAGCCTCGGATTAAAGGTCTTCTTCGCAAGCGCCTCCCCTTCGGGAATCGAGATCACAGCCCGAAGACCTCCGGTGTAACCCGCCTGAGAGCACACCTCCAGCACATTGTCCCGGATCATCTGCCGCGGAACCCGGTTGATCGCCGCCGCCCCCACCGGCTGCTCCAGCCCCGGCTTCGTCACCCGGCCAACTCCCGCTCCCCCGTCTATCCAAACACGCTCCCCCTCTTCCTCCCCATAAGACACCTCCACATACACCAGTATCCCGTCCGTCACATCCGGATCATCCCCCCCATCCTTCCTCACCGCACAACGGACCGATTCCGGTCCCCTCCTCACATCCACCACCTCAAGCCGCAGCAAAATCCCCTTCGGCGTCATCACCTCCACCTCCCCCACCTCGT
>CAJUDY010000005.1:43920-143833 GCA_910584945.1 uncultured Lachnospiraceae bacterium
CCTTCGCCGCCCCCGCCGCACAAGACCCCGTCGTATAACCATACCTCAGCTTCCTGTGATTCTTATACACATACCCTTCCATACAATCCCCTCCGCCTCTCAATCATTCTCTTCCCTCTCCACGCATTTCCATTATCCAACCATATGCCGCTCATCTGTCAATACGCAACCTGCCACGACGAGTGTTCGAACAGCGCCTGCCGGCATCCAGCCTGCTATGACCTGATGTTCCTGACGGACCCATTGAAGGGCGCCCCTCTCACACTTGATGCGTATACGCCTCCACCTTCCCCCCATCCCACGTCGTCAGATGATAATACACATTCAGCGCCTGATCAATCATGGACAGTGCCATAATCGCCCCGGTTCCCTCTCCCAGGTGCATCCCCGCCTGAAGAGGCGCCGTCATGCCCAGCCGCCCCACCACCAGCCGGGAAGCCGGCTCCGCCGAGCAGTGGGTACAGATCATATATTCCTTCGCCGTCTCACAGAGCATTCCCGCCAGATAAGCGGAGATCGCCGAAATAAATCCGTCGATCAGAATCGGCATCCGGCAGTAAGCCGCCCCCAGATAGCAGCCCACCATGCCCGCAATATCCAGTCCGCCGATCTTCGAGATCACATCGATGGCGTCCTCCCTGTCCGGACGGTTGACCGCAATCGCCTTTTTGATCACCTTTACTTTCCGCTCCAATCCCTCCGTGGAGAGCCCCGCTCCCCGTCCGGTCACCGTCTCCGCCTCCTGGTCAAAAAGAACCGCCGCACAGGCAGAACTGGTGGTCGTATTGCCAATCCCCATCTCTCCGGTCACGATCAGCTGATAGCCCTCCTCTTTTAATCCGCGGACCACATCCGCCCCGGTCAGAATCGCCCGGATACATTCCTCCCTGGACATGGCCGGCCCCTCCGCGATATTGCCGGTACCGTGGCGCACCGCCCGGTTCTGAATCCTCGGATGTTTTCCGTCCGTCAGAGCCCCGATGTTCACCGGGAACAGCTCGCACCCAGCAAGATTGCACATCACACAGGCCGTCGACAGCCTGTCCCCCATGTTCTCCAGCACCTGGATCGTCACAGAGCTGTCCGTCTGGGTCACCCCTTCCTTCACCACACCGTTGTCCGCCCCCATAATCACCACCGCCCGCTTATCTGGATGAGGATGAGGCGTCCCATAGATCCCCGCCAGCCGCACCAGCACCTCCTCCAGCCATCCAAGTCCCCGAAGTGGTTTACATAAAGAATCCCAGCACCCCCAGGCCTCCTCCATGGCCTTCTCATCCACATGTTCGATCCCCTTCAAAATCTCTTCCAAACTTTTCAAACCTTCTCATCCTCCTCATATGCTTTCATTTATGCCGTCCAACTCACATTTACAATATGCAAAAAATGCATATTGCCTTTTCGTCCACTTCTTTTATACAACGCAAAAAAATGTGGCCTTACCTTTCACTCCACCAGTCCCCAGCCCGGTGCGGGCAGATTTTCCTGAAAGACCCATTGGGAGGCGGTCGGATCACGCATACAACATCGCATTACAGATCGTCGCCGCGATATTGCTTCCTCCTTTGCGCCCCCTGGCCACAATATACGGCGCCCCCGCCGTCATGATCAGCTCCTTGGCCTCCACCACATTGACAAATCCCACCGGCGCGCCGATGATCAGCGCTGGCCGGACTTTCCCCTCCTGGATCAGTTCATACAGCCGAATCAGCGCCGTAGGCGCGTTCCCCACTGCAAAAATCACTTCCTGATCGAGAGCCGCCCCTCTTTCCATACACACCGTCGCCCGGGTGCATTCTCTTCTCTTCGCCTCCACGGCCACATCCTCGTCCGCCATAAAGCAAAAAGCCTCCCCGCCGTATTCCGAGAGCTTCTTCTTGTTGATGCCCGACCACGCCATCCTGGTATCCGTCACGATCGCCGCCCCTCTCCTTAAGGCCTCCACCCCCAGGGCCGCCGCGCCTTCTGAGAAGCAGAGGTTCTCCGCGTAGTCAAAATCCGCGGAGGTGTGGATACACCTTTTGACAATGGAAAACTCCGGCTCCGGCCAGGTCCTTCCGTTCAATTCCTCCGTGATGATCTCCATGCTACGCTTTTCAATCTCCATGGGTCTTACAATCTCTATCTTGTCAAGCATTGATTCCCGCCTCCAGTATCTCATAGATTTTCTTCATGTCAAAGGACCGTCTTACCAGGTCCGCCAGCTTGTCATATTCCTGTCTTTTGTGGGCCTCCAGATTAAAGTTCCAGGTACCGTACTCCATCCCCTTTTCTTTCATAAGCTTCCGGATCATGGCTTCCGCAAAGCCCGCCGTATCAAAGATTCCGTGCAGATAGCTTCCCAGCACGCTGCCGTCCCCATTTCCAAGGGCGTCCACTCTTCCGTCCTCCAGACGCACCAGTTCCTGACAACCTCCCAGATTCTCGGACACGCCCATATGAATCTCGTACCCGGTCACTTCCCGGCCTTCCCAGTCCGCAAAGAGCCCTGCGCCCCGGACCATTCTGCCAGAAGTCCGGGTCCTCGTCTTGGCCTCTGTAAAGACTGTACGCATATCCAGAAGTCCCATGCCCCGCATGGAACCGCCATGCTCCACCCCCTTAGGGTCCTCCATGACCTGTCCCAGCATCTGGAAGCCTCCGCAGATGCCGATCACCGGCGTCTTTCTCTCCGACTTACGAAGGATCAAGGCCTCCATGCCCGACTCCCGCATCCACGTTAGATCGTCCATGGTATTCTTTGTGCCGGGCAGAAGGATCAGATCCGGATTTCCCAGCATTCCCGGCTTTTTCACATACCGGAGAGACACCCCCTCCATCCGCTCAAAAGCGGAAAAATCGGTAAAATTCGAGATGTGGGGAAGATGGATCACCGCCACATCCACTCCAGCGCCTTTATCGGTTCTGGTCAACCGGTCCGACAGACTGTCCTCGTCGTCGATGTCCAGCTGCTCCATGGGCACCACTCCAAGGACCGGGATGGAAAGCCGCTCTTCGATCATGGAAAGTCCCGGCTTTAAGATGTCCGCATCTCCCCGGAACTTGTTGATGACCAGACCTTTGATCATCCGCTGTTCCTCCTCTTCCAGAAGCTTCACCGTCCCGTACAGCGCCGCGAAAACGCCGCCCCGGTCGATATCTCCCACCAGGAGCACCGGAGCCTTCGCCATCTTCGCCATCCCCATGTTGACGATATCATTTTCCCGGAGATTGATCTCCGCCGGGCTTCCGGCCCCCTCGATAACGATGATGTCATAGGCTTGATCCAGCCTCTGATAGGCCGCCATCACGTCCCCCTTAAGCGTTTTCTTGTCCCGGTAGTAATCCATGGCCTTCTGATTACCCCGGACCTCCCCGTTTACGATCACCTGGCTGCCCACATGGCTGGTGGGTTTCAGCAAAATCGGATTCATATCCACCGTCGGCTCGATCCCGCAGGCCTCCGCTTGCATGGCCTGAGCCCGCCCGATCTCCAGCCCATCCTTCGTGATGTAGGAATTTAAGGCCATATTCTGGGATTTAAAAGGAGCCACCCTATATCCGTCCTGCATAAAAACCCTGCAAAGCCCCGCCGTCAGAAAACTCTTTCCGGAGTTCGACATGGTTCCCTGCACCATAATCGCTTTCGCCACTTTACCACCTCTTTCTTCCTTATTAAAATCGAAGCTGACGGATCACCGCCGGGTCCTTGATCTTCGCGTCCTCCGCGAACATCAGGATCTTGGACAGGATCTCCGCGGTCTTCGGGTCTTCATCCACAAAAGGCAAAAAGATCCTGCCTCTGTGCTGGGAGTGCACCGGCAGTACCTGCAGCATGGCGTTTCCCACCTGATGGACCACGCCGCTGCCCAGATGAACCGTATACTGCCCCAGGGTCCCGTCGATCAGCGCATGGTTTTCCTGAAGCCGCACGTTGCGGATGCCGAAAAGCTTCAGATTGCCTTCCAGCATGGCCCGGCGCATCTCCACTGTGGAGTGGCTGGCCTCCGGGTCCACCCCTCCCGCGAAGGCCGTACTGACCGCCAGGTCCGCATCCCGCATGACCTCGCTGTACAGCCGCTCCGGAACCTCCCCGATGGAGAGCTCCCGGAAGGTCTTCCGGTCGTAGAACGCCACTCCTTCCAACGTGGGCGCCTCGATATCCCCCGAAGAATACCAGTCCGCCAGGACGTAAAGCACCGCTGCTATATTTTCCTTATAATAGATCTTTTCAAGGCCGCTCTCCGGATCTGCCACCCAGCGTCTTTCCCGAAGGGTCGCCACCGTCTTCTTCGGCTGAATCTGATGGCCCGCGAACAACCGGGACTCCTGTTTTTCCAGCTCTTCCGGGAGCTTCACGTACAGTTCCCGGAACACCTGCTTGAAGGGTTGGCGGATTTTCTTCTCAAAAAGCAGCCTCTGGTAATCCGTCCAGTGTCCCTCCTGATAAAAATCAAAGGGATGGGCGATCCGGACCTTCGTATCCGGGGGCAGAGACCGCGCCGTTCCCGACCAGTCCAGAAGTCCCGCCTCACACAGGAATCCCGTCTTCGCCGGGTCCTCCGCCGCAAGGAACACAAGGGAGGACACCATCGGAGAAACCACTGGATGATCCATAAGCTTTTGAAGCTCCCACAGATCAAAAAGCGTTCCGTCTTCCATTGCCTGCTCGAACATCTGCCGGGTCCTCCGGTACTGCTCTTTCAGCTGTTTGACGGTCTCCTTGTACCGGAGTACTCCCTCCTGCTTCTTCAAACGAGTCGGAACGGATTTCAGCAGTTTTCCATCTTTTTGGCACTGCAGACTGCTGTTTCCGGTCTCATCCACCAGGACCCGGATCTTCACGTCCTCCACGGCCTGCCATTCAAAGCAGTCCGACGCCTCCCTGGTCAGCCGACTCTCCATCCGAAGCAAAAGTCTGGTCACATCTTCATACCCCGCGTGGATGCTCAGGTTCTGCAAAGCCACTTCACCGGCCCGGCGTTCGCTGGCACGTCGTAAGGCTCCGAATTGACGGCTCTCCTTCTGGAATTCCCGGATGTACTGATAGCGTTTCAAAAGCTCCCGCTCCCGTTCCTCCCGGTCTTCCGGCAGAGGCAAAAGGGGCAGACTCATCAGAAGATCCTTATTCCTCTTTTCCCCGATGGCTTTCGCGAGTGCCTCATAAGTGACGCGCCCCAGGGCGGCGTCTGCGTATTTCCTCGCCCGGGCGTGAATACTGCCTGCAGCGGAGTATTTTGCCGCCTCATAGAGCATCTGAAAGTTCTTCTCTCCCAGCAGCCCATAGGCCTCCCGGAACCAGTGGATGTCAAAAGCGCCGTCGCATAACTCTTCCCGACAAAGAGGGGTATACCTCGCCACCTCCGCCATCACATCCTCCGTAAGCCCCTCGCTTACATGAGCCATAAAATAGTAGCAGCCGCTTCGAAGTCCCGGCGTCTCAAAATAATCTTCCAGTATGAGAATCCACTGCCTGGCGTACATGGCCGCCTCCGCCAGCCGTTTTTTTGTAATACCGCTTTCTCTGAGCGCCCGCCGGAGGTCTTCCGCCGTCTCTCCCTCCCCCGGATGACAGACCTTGAGCATGCGGCAGAACGTTGTATTCCGGTCCGTACCATAGAGGCCGTAGGCCTCCCGCCGAAGAGGCTCTTTCCCAAGGGCTTTCAGGATCTGCACCAGCGTCTCCGCCCCGTAAAGCACCTGAATCTCCCGCACACATTTCGAGAAAGGTGTCTCCTCCTCTCCCCGCCGAAACTCCACCTTCAAAAGCAGCGGAATCAATTCTTCATAAAGCTTCTTTGCCAGCGCAAGCTTTGGGTCCGCAGAGTCCATCCGGTCGAACCGGAGCTGTCCGCCCTGTCTTGGGACCTGCCCCGGTCCAAAGAAAACATCGACGGCGCTGACACCCCGGCCGCCGTAATACCGACCTAAGATTCCCGCCCGGCACTGGGCCGCGCTGACGGCGCTGACCAGTTCTTCCAACTTCCA
The DNA here is from genome assembly GCA_910584945.1 of uncultured Lachnospiraceae bacterium. Classification (GTDB taxonomy): domain Bacteria; phylum Bacillota; class Clostridia; order Lachnospirales; family Lachnospiraceae; genus Hominiventricola. The sequence goes on from CAJUDY010000005.1 coordinate 49,888, forward strand.
GTGCCGGAAAACCGCCCGATACAGCATGTCCTTGTCCCAGATTCCCCGCACACAGGCCTCTACGCAGGAAGAGATCTTCACTTCCAGCGACAGTTCCAGGGCAAAGGCGCTCTCCCAGTCTTTTTGGTTCGCAAAAGACAGCCAGTCCATGAGCTCCCGGAAGATCGGAGCCGCGCCCTTTCGGGACAGGAGCTGCCCCTCCTTTCGCCAGGGTTTGGACGGATACTCCGCCATGTAGGTCTGCACCTGTCCTTCCAGGGCCTTTGTAAATCCGGCCATTCCCACAAGCCCCCAGTGTCCTTTTAGCTCCTGGGGCACTTTCCGGCGAAACAGCGCCTCTACAATCGTATCGATCTGTTCCTGATACGCCTGTACCGGGATCAGTTCCTCATAGGGCACACGCCCGAACACCTTCCGGTACAGCTCTTTTTTCTTCCGATACTCTGGCTCCCGGCGCAGACACGCCTGGTACAGATACACTTCCAATAAAAGCCCCGGTGTGCCGATCTCCGTCTGATAGAAATCCTCCCACAGCTCTCTCAGAGGAAAATCCTTCTCATAATTCATGGAATAATGATTCCAGATAAGCTTTACTCCCAGAAGCTGCTCTTCTCCCCAGAAGTCCCGGTATTCCTGCTCCTTATGTTCTCCGATCAGTGCTTCCAGCCTTCTAAGCACACGGATGCAGGCCTGTTCTCCATAGGTGAACAGCTCTGCCGCCTGGGAAGCGTCCACCTGAACGCCCGGGACCACCCATTCCTTTTTCGGATTATAGAGCCCGTAACCGGGTTTTTTTAAGATCTCCTGTACACTGTCCCCTTTCTCCTGGGGGACTAATTCTGCAAGCAGCAGCTGTTCCTTCTCCGTGGGATCTGTATAAGACTCCAGAGTTGGAAGCAGCGTCCGGTATTCTGTCGGCTGTTGTTTTTTCAGATACAGCGCCAGTTCCAGCGCCCCCATATGACTCTCCTCGGACTTTTCCGCGAAAAGCCGCCGGATGCAGGAGACAAGCGCTTTTGGTTCCTGTTTTTTCAAGAGCTCCATCGTCTCCACGCGGCTCTTCTTATAGCGCATATGGGCCTCAATCTTTTGGAATTCCTCGGCCGTCAGGGTCAGCCGCCCCACCAGCCGGTGGGCGACGCTTCTGGTGTGGGACTCCGGATTGCGCAAAAGTTCAAAGAGCAGCTCCCTTCTCACCTTCGTCTTCGGACGGTGCAAAAGCAGTCTGGCCGCCAGATGCCGTCCGTCTCCGATGAGGCCGATCACCCCCGCCGCCTCGTCAAGAAGATCCTCCTCCTGCAGCGCCCAGGCAAGCAGACACAGGGAGGCCGCCGCCTGAGACTGGGTAAGCTTCACCCGATACCCGGACGGAATCATGCAGGGATGGAACTCGATCCCCTTCTTCGGAAGCCGGGAAAGCATCTCTTTTAAAATCTCATAGGACCGGAGCGCTTCCTCTCTGGTAAGCGAAAGCTTCTCCGGGGTCATCTGCTTTGGCGCTGTCCCCTTGTCATAGGAAGGGGTATACCCATACCGGTAGCAGCCGCAGGTGCGGTAATCCATCAGACTCCCCATGACGCCGCAGACGTCTCCCAGAAAATAAGGAAGGTAGCAGGCAGCCAACTCCAGATCTCCCGGATAGGTGAACCAGATCTTCTTTGCCGCCTTCTGCTGCAGCTTACGGCTCTCCAGAGATCCTACATAGTAGGAAGCGATCATCATCTGATTCTTCGTGCCCTGCTCTGCCAGACGGAAGATGGCCTGGACGGCGTCCTCGGCGTTATAAAATCCCTTCGCCCACAGGGCGCAGCAGATCCCGACGGAGTCCTCGGAGACTAGCTGCTCCTCGCAGAACTTCGGCTCCCGCAAACACCGTCCCATCAGAGCCACCAGCTTTTTGGCGATCCGCTCCACGCTGTCGGATTCATAGACACCGATCCAGGTGCTGACCGCCCGCCGGACCGAAGAATAGCGGATCAGATCATGGTCCTCAATCACCCGGAATAAAGCAAGAAACGCCTCGGGCCTTCCGGCATCCATGGTCTCGCACACCGCCTGGCGGGCCCCCTCCTGAAGCCTGGCAGCCAGAAGGAACTTTCCCAGCACCTCATAGAGCCTTTCGGACTTGCTCATGACGATCCCCCGGATCAACTCATGGGAGATCATCAGCGTATTCTGCTCTCCGAGCAGAATTCCTTCTACTGCTTCAATGGTCTTCTCCTCTCTCCGGTCAATCTGCGCCGCAAGCATGCCTCCGAAGGAAAAGCTTTCCTCCCGGGCGTCTCTGCAGATCTCCTCCGGCACCTTTCCTGAAAGCACCTCCCAGAGCTTTGCCCCATAGAACCGAAGTCTGGCGTAGGCCCACAGAAGCCGGACGCTGGCATCCACAAAGGGCGTATAACTCTCGCTTCGCAGACTTCTGCGGTAGGGCCCGCTGGTCATCTGGTACTGATTCATCTCATCCAGCGCATAATAGAACTCCTCCTGCCGGCTTTGTTCCACGCAGAGCTCCACCAGCCGGGAGAGATGCTGCCGATAGACGTCGCTTAAGCGCCGACTGTCCCGGGCCACCAGAAGACTCACGATCCAGTTGTGGGCTTCCGTGTCCACATAGATGCTTACATGTCCCTCCCGGTCCAGGCCCGGCAGCAGCCTGCGCTCGGTCTTCGACAACCCTTTGGACGCCTGCAAAAGCCCTTCCGTAAACCGTTTTGTCAGACTTTGTTTTTCCGCCATATTGATCCATCCTCTTACTTTTGTCCCAGTACGCTTGTTAAAGCTTTCACAAGTCTTTCATTGTCCTCATGACCCTTTACCGCCACCCGGTAGCAGGTCCTGTCAAGCCCCCGATAGTTGTCGCACCGCCGGATCAGGATTCCCAGAGGCAGAAGCCGCTCATAGAGATCGCAGACGCCGGGCGCGCGAAAGAACAGGTAATCCGCCTGCCCGTCAAAAACCTGCAGGCCCGCAGCTTCCAGTTCCCCTTTCAGATACGCCCGTTCCTCCCTGATCAGACCGACCGACCGCTCTTTATAGGCTTTTTCTTTAAGCGCCGCGATCCCCGCCTCCGAGGCAAGGACGCTGACGCCCCAGCACTGTCCCGCCGCCTCCATCCGCCGAAGAAGCGCCCGGTTCCCGCTGATCCCGTAGCCCAGGCGAATCCCGGGCATGGCGTACATCTTGGTAAAAGATTTCAGGATGAACAAATATTCCGTCTCTTCTATATCAGAGACCAGGGAACGCTCCTCCTGCCCCGTAAAATCCAGAAAGCACTCATCCAGCAGAAGCAGCGTTCGGCAGGCAACCGCTTTCTTAAGGATGCTGCGCAGCAGATCCGGCTCTACTAAAAGCCCTGTAGGATTGTTGGGATTACAGAGGAACAGAACGTCCACGCTTTCGTCCATCTTTTCCAGGATATCCTCCCGGATCACAAGGTCCTCCTGCATATGGTAGAAACGGCACTCGGTCCCCGTCTGCTTTAAGGCCTCCTCATACTCCCCGAAGGTGGGCGCCGTCAGAAGGGCCCGCTTCGGCTTTAACGCGTATGCCAGACGATAGATGAGATCCGCCCCGCCGTTTCCGCAGAGAAAATCCTCCTCCGGCAGCCCGTACTCCAGCGCCAGACGCCGTCTTAACTTCCGGCACCTGGGGTCCGGATAGTGAACCGCGTCCCCGAGGCTAGACACCACCGCCTCCCGCACGCTTTTTGGCATCCCCAGCGGATTGATATTCGCGGAAAAGTCCAGAAGCGTATGTCCTTTTGTCTGTTCCTTCAGATGATCGTCATAGATATTGCCGCCGTGTAATTGATCCATCGCCCGTCGTCCCCTTACTGCAAAATCAAAAAATCCCGTTATCCATGAATGCGGTCGTAGAGAAGCACGTCCCGCATACCCTCCGCCGTATACTCCACAGCCGACCGGTGTACCGGAATTCCTGCTACCCTGGCCGCCTTCTCCGTCACCGGACCGATGCAGACCGCCTTTGCCTGGAACGTATTTCCCTCGGTCATGGCCGCAAAGGCCTTCACCGCCGACGCGCTGGCAAAGGTTACATAATCCACCTCCGGCAGAATCCGGTTCAGTTCTTCCCCCCTCCGGGCGTCCACGGCGGTATGGTAGACGGCCAGCGCCTCATAGGGGATACCCGCCTGATCCAGAGCCTCGTTCAGTTCTCTGGAAGCTTCCTCTGCCCGCAGCAGGAGCGCCCGGTCCTCTTTGGTGAGAGTAGGAATCCACTCCGCCGCCAGGTCCCTGCTGCTGTATCTTCCCGGTACGAAATCCGCCCGGATACCCCGGGCCGCCAGAGCGCTCTTCGTCCCCTCCCCGATCACGGCAAACCGAAGACCGGAAAGACACCGAAGATCTTTCTCACGCTCCATCAGATAGTCAAAGAAAAGATCCACGCCGTTGCTGCTGGTAAATACGATCCAGGTATATTGATCCAGCGCGTCCACCGCCTCTTTTAGCGCATCCGTCAGCAGAGGCTCCGTATCGATCAGACTGAAGGAAATCACCTCCGCCCCCTCCGCCTCCAGCACCCGGCTTTGGTTTTCCGCCATTTTCCTCGAACCGGTCACCAGCACCCGGCAGCCAAAAAGCGGACCCATTTCATTCCATTGTAGTTTTTTCTGCAGAGCGGCCACCTCTCCCACTACGGAGATAGCCGGCGTCCGGATGCCCTGCCGTTCTGCCGTTTCCGCAATATTCTGCAGCGTTCCCACCGCCGTCTTCTGCCTGCCGGTGGTCCCTTCCTGGATCACCGCCGCCGGAGTATCCGGGTTCTTGCCGTGGGCGATCAGATTTGCCGCAATCCTGGGAAGATTCTTAAGTCCCATCAAGAAGACCAGGGTCCCCTCTTCCTTTGCCAGCGTCTCATAATCCAGCACCTCGCCGGTCTTATGGCCCCCCTCATGTCCGGTGATCACATGGAAGGACGAGGCGTAATCCCTGTGGGTCACGGGAATCCCCCCGTAGGCCGGAGCGCTGTAGCAGGATGACACCCCCGGCACGACCGCAAAATCAATCCCGGCCTCCCGAAGCTCCAGAGCCTCCTCTCCGCCCCTTCCAAAGACAAAGGGATCTCCGCCCTTTAAGCGGACCACGTTCTTGCCCTCTTTTGCCTTGCGGATCAGCAGCGCGTTGGTCTCCTCCTGCTTAAGATGATGATGGGAGGAGCGCTTGCCCGCATAGATCAGCTCCGCGTCCTTTCTCGCCTCATTTAACAGGGTATCCGTGGCAAGACTATCGTAGACGATCACATCCGCCTGCCGGATACAGGACAGACACCCCTTTGTCACCAGCTCCTTCGCCCCGGGACCCGCGCCCACCAGCCATACCTTTCCCATACAAAGCTTCCCAGCCAGCTCCTGTCCCAGAAGCTCCGCCTCCTGAACATTCAGCCCGGTCGTCCGCTCCCCGGAGGCTTTTCTAAGATGCCGTCCGTCCCGGGCAAAGGCCGCCTCCATATATAAGGTCTCCCCCTGAAGCCTGGACAAAGCCGCCGCCGGCGCGTTGCAGCTGCCGCCGATGGCCGAAAGGAAACTGCGCTCCGCCCGCAGACATACCGCCGCCTCTGGATCGTGGATCGCCTCAAGCACCTCCAAAAGGTCCCCATTCCGACTCTCCACCGCCAGAAGGGCCTGCCCCGCCGCCGGAAGACACACGGAAGGGTCCAAATACTCATAATGATATTCCGCGCTGTCAAGAAGCCCAAGCCGCGTAAGTCCCGCCGCCGCCAGCACGATGGCGTCGAACTGCCCCTCGGCCAGCTTCCGGAGCCTGGTCTTCACATTACCCCGGTTCAGGCGAATCCTCACCAGCGGGTTAATCTCCCGGATCTGCAGCTCCCTGCGGAGACTGCTGGTCCCCACCACACTCCCCGGCCTCAGATCCCGAAGCGCCGTCCCGTCAAGGGTAACAATCACATCCTCTACCGGCCCCCTGGTCAGCACCGCGCCGATCCCAAGCCCCTCCGGAAACTCCATCGGCAGATCCTTCGCACTGTGCACCGCCAGATCAATCTCTCCCCCCAAAAGCGCCTCCTCCAGCTCCCGGGTGAATACCCCCTTCCCCCCAAAAGAAGTCAACGACCGATCCAAGATCTCATCCCCCCTGGTGGACATCCCCACAACCTCCACCCGAATCTCCGGAAACGCCGCCTCGATCCGCTCCTTCACCATCCCCGTCTGCACCATCGCCAACTCGCTCTTCCTGCTCCCGATCCGTATCGCTCTCTCCATCCCATAGCCTCCTCTATCCATCAAATGTCTATCCCCTGATTATTTTCTCCATCTTCCCCCATAACCTATCGCCGTCCATCTTCTATCATCTCTCCATTCGCTGCCTCCCTGTCAGCCGCCCCTCTTCTGCCACCCGTCAGCCCGTGGCGAGCTGATGTTCCTGCAAGGGGCATTGGGAGGCGTCGGCACTTAGTGAGTGCAAGCGGTACGCGCCGCACGAACTTAGTACCGCTGCGTCCTCCCACCTAAGCGCAAGCGGCCCCTGAAAGGAATATCTGCCCGCCGCGGGCGTCCGGATAGCCAATTACAGCGAATACCCCCTCGGCGTAATCATCCTCCCGCTCTTCACATACGTCTGCGAATTCCCCACAATCACCACGCTGAACATATCAATCTCCGCGTCCTTCACCCCCTCCAGCGTCGTGATACACACATGTTCCTCCCTGCGCCCCGCATTCCGTACAATCCCCACCGGAGTGTCCCCCTTCCGGTACTTCATCAGAATGTCCGCCGCCTGCTCCACATATCCCGTCCGTTTCCTGCTCTTGGGGTTATAGAGACACACGATCAAGTCTCCCTGCCCCGCGCAGTCCACCCGCTTCATGATCAAGCTGAGAGGAGTCATCAGGTCGCTCAGACTGATCACCGCAAAATCATGCATCAGCGGCGCTCCCAGCACCGAAGCCGCCGCGCTGGCCGCCGTCACCCCCGGCACCGTCTCGATCTCGATGTCCGCCTGCTTTTCCTCCGCCACCTGGTAGATGATCCCCGCCATCCCGTAGATTCCGCTGTCCCCGCTGGACACCATGGCCACGGTCTGGTCCTTCTTCGCTTCCTCCACCGCCATCTCGCAGCGCTTCACTTCCTGCATCATGGGCGTGGCAAGGTACTGCTTATCCGGAAAATACTCCTTTAAAATATTTACATAAGTCGTGTACCCGGTCACCACATCCGCCTTTTTGATCACCTCGATGGCTTTCGCCGTCATATGTTCATATCCGCCCGGCCCAAAACCGACCACGTATAATTTCCCCATATCGTTTATTCCTTCCCAAATATTATCTTAATCCTCTTTCATATGTTCAAAAAATGCCCGCAGATCCTCCGGATTGGAGTGGTCCCGGATCTTGTAGAACATCTTGTCGATGGCTTTCCCGAACCCCTTTTTCTCCGCCTCCTGAAGCATCCAGGCCTTCATCTTTTTGATCTTTGGAAGCGCCTGCTGGAATACCATCCAGCGTTCGAAATCCAGACGAATCTCTTCCAGAATCTGATCCGCCTCCAGCACCTCATGCTGCTTCTTTTCGTTGTTGGCCCTGGCCAGCTCCTGAAAATCATCGATGTCATAGCGCTTGATTCCCGGAAGCCACTCGGCCTTCTCCTCAATGTCGATGGGCACCGCCAGATCCACCAGTACCCTGGGCTTCGAAGTCTTCAGGCTCTTGGCCAGCTTTTCATAAGTCAGCGTATAGTGGGGGCTGCTTGTCGCACTGATGATAACGTCCATCTCATCCACCAGCGTATACCGGTTCTCATACTCCATCACTTCATAGAAGGCCTTGTGATGGCAGTCTTCCCGGGCCTTCAGGAGATTCCTGGACGTGATGCAGATCCGAATTCCCTCCATACACTGCAGATTCTTCAGCACCACGCCCCCGATCTTGCCGGAGGCCCCGATCAACATAACTTTGCGCCCCTTCAGGGAACCAAAGGTCTGCTCCGCCGCTTTGACCGCCATGGTGGCCGCAGAAACGGTGGTCCTGGACAGCTCCGTCTCGGTCTTGACCTTTTTCGCCGCCGTCACCGCATAGCGGAACAGGGTATTCAGATACACGTCGCAGACGCCGGCTTCCCTTGCCTGTTCGTGGGCCCGCTTCACCTGCCCCAGGATCTGGTCCTCTCCCATCACCATAGAGTGAAGCCCCGCCGCCACCTGAAACAGATGACGAACGGCCCCGGTTCCGCTGTAAAAACGCACATAATCCCCGATATTTTCCACATCCGAAGCTTCCGCGAACTCCAGAAGCAGATTCTGCATCTGGGTAAAATTACTCTCCGTCCGCTCGGAATACGTATAGACTTCCGTCCGGTTGCAGGTGCTGATGACCACGCATTCCGCGGCATAGCCCCGCTCCAGCATCTGTCTCATCAGATCGATCTGCACCTGCTTTTGAAAGGCAAACAATTCCCGGATAACCAGGGGCGCATTCTGATGGCTGATACTGATCAGCGAAATCCCCATTACTCTGTCACTCCTTTTCGGAATTCGGTGGTGAATGTCTTATCGTACAGTTTTGACAGTTCATACTCGTCTCCCAGAAAATCGCCCACCACGGTCAGGGCGGTCTTCTGGATGCCCGCCTCCTTTACCCGCTCCGCGATATTGGTCAGATCTCCATACACGATTTTCTGGTCCTCCCAGGTCGCCTTGTAGACCACCGCCACCGGGGTCTCTTCCCGGTAGGCCTGCCGCAGAATCTCAGACATTTCCTTTAGCATGCCCACGCTTAAAAAAATAATCATGGTGGCGTTGTGCTTTGCCAGATCCAGAAGCTTTTCCTTGGGTGGCATGGGCGTCCGCCCCTCCATCCTGGTCAGGATCACCGTCTGGCTGACGCCCGGCAGCGTATATTCCTTCTTCAGCACCGCCGCCGTGGCCAGGAAGGAGCTGACCCCCGGAATCACCTCATACGAGATTCCAAGAGCATCCAGCCGGTCCATCTGCTCCCGGTGCGCCCCGTAGATCGCCGGATCGCCCGTATGTACCCGTGCGGTCTTTAGGCCCTTTTCCTCCGCGTCCTTGATGACCTCGATTACCTGGTCCAGATCCATAGCGGCGCTGTTGTATATTTTCGCGCCCTCCTTTGCATCCGACAGCACCTGCGGATTCACCAGCGAACCGGCATAGATGATCACATCCGCCTCGTCGATCCGCTTCTTTCCCTTGATCGTCAAAAGTTCCGGGTCCCCGGGACCCGCTCCGATAAATGTTACCATATCTTCGTCTCCTAAATTAAAGTTCCATTGCTGATTTTTGTTATTAAAAAACCTGCAGCTTGCCGATCGCCACAGGTTCTCCACCCAATACCTTCCTCTCCGCGCCCATGCGCACAGAGTACCCTTTTCTTCCAAAGGTCGTATTTTCCGGATCTGCTTTCATCGGAAGCTCCCCTTGGTCAGAAAGCAGGTTTCCTGACTTGCGGTTTCTATCGCTCCATCTCCCTTCTCACCTTCCGGCAATGGTTCTTAAGATATCGCTTTCCCGCTTACAGTGACCGGATCGCTCAGGATTCCCACCTGATTCCCTCTTCTGTCCTTTACAGGACAGCACTTTCTGACAACATGACTAGAAAAAGAATACCATAATTCTGCCAGCCCGTCAATTTTTTGACAGAAACTTTTCCTCTCTTTTCCTGCCCTGCCACTTGAAAATATGCGTATATTCTGATACAGTTATAAAGGGGGAATTACCAACCGAATACAAAGAAGAAATGTGAGGTTTACAAATGTCCAGTACATGTGATGAAACAAAATGCAACGGCGACTGCGCTTCCTGCGGAGGTGACGGCGTAACGGTCACCCTGACCCTGGATGACGACAGCACCATCGAGTGCGGCATCGTGGGAATCTTCGACGCGGACAACAAGGAGTATATCGCGCTCCTTCCTCTGGATGAAGACGGGAAGAATTCCGACGGAGAGGTGTTCTTATACCGCTATAAGGTGGATGCAGCCGGCACGCCGCAGCTTGAGAATATCGAGAGCGATGAGGAGTATGAGGCCGCATCGGACGCCTTCGACGAACTTCTGGATTCCATGGAGTACGACGAACTGGTCTCCGAGGAAGAGCTGAACTGAATATTGACAGCATTTCGGACCAGCCCAAAGTACACGGCTGGTCCGGGTTTTATTCAACAGTTTTTTTCATAGATAATCTTCAGCCCTTTTAAAAGCAGCTCGTCATCCAGCAGGATCTCGTGTCGGCAGTGAGGAATCAGAGACCTGGCAAGGCCGCCGGTAGCGATGATGGTCAGCTTCTGTCCCATCTCCTCCTCCATCCGGTCCAGCATCCCGTCCAGCAGGGCCGCGTTTCCGTAGAAAACCCCGCTCTTCATGCAGTCCACCGTATTTTTCCCGATCAGCTTTGCGGGGGGCTCGATGCTGATCTTGGGAAGCTGCGCGGTCTTGGCCGTCAGCGTATCCGCCGAGATCCGCGCCCCCGGGATAATGGCTCCGCCGATATAGTTCTTCTTCCCGTCCACGATACAGATGGTGGTGGCCGTCCCCATATCGATGATGGCCGCCGGAACCGGATACTCGTGGACCACAGCCACCGCATTGACGATCCGGTCGCTTCCCACCTGTCTTGGATCGTCCATCAGGATATTTAAGCCGGTCTTCACCCCCGGCCCGATGACCATCACTTCATGATTCAGGATTTTTTCCATGGAGCGTTTGACCGTATTGGTCACCGGAGGAACCACGGAAGAGATAATTCCGCCGTCCAGGTCGTCCGTGTGAATCCCGTAAAGCTCCAGAATATTTTTAAAACTGATGGCATACTCCAGCTCCGTCCTTGTGGACACGGTGGAGAGCCGCTCCACAAAACAAATCTTTTCCTTATCAATACATCCGACCACAATATTTGTATTGCCGATATCTACTGCCAGTATCATAACAATCCCTTTCTCTCCTACTTTCTGAACAACGCCATAACCAGCCAGATCACACTGAGCGGCGTCATCAGGAAGACAAAGCCGCACAGAAATTTCGCCGAAAAGGCCATATCTCCCATGAATCCATATCCCATGCCCGCGGACAAAATGCTGAATGCAAGCGCCAGTACGCTGATGAGTATCTTGTAACTTTTCTTATTCATACTTTAAGCCCTTTTCTATGAACGCGAAAAGATCCGGTCCAGAATCGCGTGGGCCACTTCGTCTTTCGTCATGATCGGCAGTTCCTCTGCGTCCTCCCGGGTAATCAGGGTGACGACGTTGGTGTCGGTGCCAAAACCCGCGCCGGCGACTTTCAGATTGTTGGCCACGATCATGTCCACATTCTTTTTCACCAGCTTTTCCCGGGAGTTCTCCAGCATATGCTCGGTCTCCATGGAAAAGCCGCAGAGAAACTGTCCCTCCCGCTTGTGCTCTCCCAGATATTTCAGAATATCCCTGGTCCTTTTCAGAGGAATGGCCAGCTCTCCGTCTTTTTTCTTTACTTTTTCCGAACTGACGCTCACCGGCGTATAGTCCGCCACAGCGGCGGCCTTGATGATCGCGTCCTGCTCCTCCGCCCGGGAAGTCACTGCCCGGAACATATCCTCCGCGGATTTTACCGGAATAACTTCTACAAAGAGCGGTGGCGACAGATTCACCGGGCCGGATACCAGCGTAACCTGTGCTCCCCGCAACATGGCGGCCCGGGCGACGGCGTATCCCATCTTGCCGGTGGAATGGTTGGTAATCACCCGTACCGGGTCGATGGCCTCCTGTGTGGGGCCGGCGGTCACCAGTATCTTTTTGCCCGAAAGGTCTTTCTCACAGGCGAGTTCTTTCAAAATATAGGCGAGCAGCTCCTCCGGCTCCGGCATCTTCCCGGCCCCGGTGTCTCCGCAGGCCAGATGTCCACTGGCAGGCTCGATGATCTGATAGCCGTAAGCCCGCAGCCTTTTCAGATTGTCCTGAACCATCGGATTTTCGTACATAGCCGTATTCATGGCCGGAGACAAAAGCTTCGGGCACTTGCAGGCCAGAAGGGTGGTGGTCAGCATATCGTCCGCAATGCCGCAGGCCAGCTTGCCGATGACATTGGCGGAGGCCGGCGCGATCAGCGCCAGATCCGCTTTCTTTGCCACGGAAATATGCTCCACCTCGAAAGAAAACGCCCGGTCGAAGGTATCCGTCAGACACTTTTTCCCGGTCAGCGTCTCAAAAGTAATGGGGTTGATAAAGTTCTCCGCGTTCTTCGTCATGATCACCTGCACCTCGCAGCGTAGCTTCCGAAGCGCACTGGCAAGGGAGGCGATCTTGTAGGCGGCGATGCTTCCGGTCACGCCGAGAACGACATATTTATCTTTTAACATGATGGTCACCTTTCCTGTGTAGGACATTGTATTATATTTTTCGTAATTTTACAACACAATACACGAAAAATACGATTTTAACCTTTCACCACTCCCACGGTCCGCAGCTTCTTCACCGGCTTTACCAGATCCTTCTGCTGTTCCATGACCAGGTCGATGTCTTTGTAGGCGAAGCGGCACTCTTCCGCCACATCGTTCTTCTTCTGCTTTCCGAGCACCACTTCCCGGGCTCTTAAGTCCAGGATCACCTGTTCCGTGGAGAAGGCTTCCATGGCCCCCTTGCGGGAATACGCCCGGCCCGCCCCGTGGGAAGAGGAGCAGAAAGACTCCGGATTGCCGAGTCCCTCCACTACATAGCTGTAGGAACCCATAGCTCCCGGAATCACCGCGATCTCTCCCGCCCGGGCGCGGGTGGCGCCTTTCCGGTGCACCCACAGATTTTCTCCATAGTGATGCTCGATGGCCGCGTAGTTGTGATGACAGTTGATGACCTCTCCGAACTCCGCATCCACTCCCGCATGCTTTTTGATCTGCTTTGCCGCCAGCTCCATCACCCGGTCCATCATCCGCTCCCGGTTCTCGTAGGCGTAGCGAAGCGCCAGATTCATCCAGCGGATATACTGCCCCCCTTCCTCTGTATCCACCGGAAGAAACGCCAGCCGGTACTCGTCCGGCACCTTCGAATACCATTTTTCATTCAGATCTCTCGCCTTTTTGTGGAACACATCACAGATCTCCTTGCCCATATGCCGGCTTCCGGAGTGAATCATGAGCCCTAAGTATCCCTCCTCATCCACCTGCAGCTCGATAAAATGATTGCCTCCCCCTAACGTCCCGGTCTGGTAATAACCGTCCTCAATCAAAGACAGCAGCTCCGGATTCGCCTCATACTGCTCCATCTGCTCCTTCGCCTCGTCCAGCACCCTCGACTCCTGGGGCGTCTTGTACCGGTTGACGCCCACCGGAATATTTCTCAGAATGTCTCCCACCAGAAGCTGAATCAAAGAACCGTTCCCGGTGGCGATCCCCTGGATCTCTGTAAGCTTCACGTTCATGGGCGCAAAGATCATCCCACATCCGATGTCCGATCCCACCGCGTTGGGGATGATGACCCCCCTGGTGCCGATGACCCCGCCGATGGGCATCCCCTTCCCTTGATGCGTATCCGGCATCAGACACACCCATCTATGTACAAACGGAAGCTTCGCAAGATGAATCGCCTGCTCCAGACACCCTTGTTCAATCTTCTCCTCACTCTCCAACCACACCTTCACCGGAACCCTCGTGTCAAATCGGTCATTGCTGATCACAAACATCTCTCTCACTCCTTTTTCTAATATCTTCTTCCATAGCTAAATCCTACCATAAATCAAACCCCTGATCATTTAAAAAAAGGTGCGAACGCAAATTCACAATATCCCAATGCCCGTGTCCCTCTCTGGCAAAGAAAAAATCCTGTCAAAATCAGCCGCCGCGGGCGGGGAATCCCTTCTACAGGGTCTTCATGCAGATCGCTCAAAATACAGCCCGATGTGGGCAGATTTTCCTGAAAGACCTATGGAAGAGCGCCGGCACTTAACGAATGCAAGCGTCGCGCAGCATGAGTTTAGTACCGCTGCGTCTCTTCCCTTAAGCGAGAGCGGGGTCTGGAAGGATGATCTACCCGCAGCGGGCATCCCCATCCACGTTGCTCCGGGTCCTCCCGGGGATTCCCCGCCCGCGGCGGCGTCCGCTGTTCATTTTTCATCACCCCGCGACGGCGTCCGGTTTTTAGTTCTCCATCTCAACCACCTTCGTCCCCACCGTCTCCCGGAACCGCACATCATGCTCCACCACCAGCATGGTAGGCTGCACAGAAAGCAGCACCTTCTCGATCTGCATCCTGGAGAACACGTCGATATAGTTCAAAGGCTCATCCCAGACGTACAGGTGGGCCGGCGTCAGCAGACTGGCCGCCAGAAGCACCTTCTTCTTCTGCCCCTCCGAGTAAGCCTCCATGGACTTCTCAAACTGCTCCCGTCCCAGGTCAAGCTGTCGGAGAATTGCGCAGAACAAATGTTCTTCCAGATGCCGTTCCTGACAAAAGTTCCGGAGACTCCCCCGCAGAAACGACGTATCCTGACTCACAAAAGACACCGCCAGACCGGAGGCGACCTCCAGGCTTCCCCGCTCCTGAAGTTTCGCCTTCCGAAAAGCCTCCTCCCGGTCCCCGGACAGTCCAGCCATCACCGACTTCAACAAACTGGATTTCCCGCAACCATTTTCGCCATTTAAGAACACCCGCTCTCCCCGGCACACCGTAAAATCCAGACCCTCGAACACCCACTTTTCCGCCCCTTCATACGAAAGGCCGTACTCTTTTGCCCGGATCAGACAGTTCTTATGATGGGTCAAAGGCATCAGCTTTAAGTCCGCCGCCTGTTCGATATCCTCCAAAAGCCCTTCCTTCTCCTGAATCTCCCGGTCCAGACGCCGCTCCATCTGCTTCACCCGACTCTGCATTTTCTTCGTCTTCATGCCGATATAGGGCCGCTTTCCCACATAGTTCGGATCTTTGACCGGATCTGCTCCGATCTTGCGCCTCTCACTTTTGTCCGCCCACTGCCTGGACCGATCCGACGCCGCCCGAAGCCTCCGGATCTCTTTTAAATGCTTCTCATTCTCCATCCGGGCAAAGGCGTCCCGGCGGCTCTTATTCTCCCACCAGCTGGAAAAATTGCCCGCCTGCACTTCGATGGTCTTCCGGTTCAGCACCAGCACATGATCCACGCAGGCGTCCAGAAGATCCCGGTCATGGGACACCAGCAGGAAGCCCTTCTTCTCGGACAGATACTCCTTCACCGCCTCTCTGGAAGCCTGGTCCAGATGATTGGTGGGTTCGTCGATCAGCAGAAAATCATGCTCGCCGGAGAAAAGCACCGCCAGCATGACTTTGGTGCGCTCCCCCGGACTTAAGGTCCCAAAGGGGCGGTAGAGCACTTCCGCTTCTACCTTCAGCTTTTCCATTTCCCGAAGCACTCTCCAGGATTCACCGTCTACCTTCCAGGCTTCCGCCAGCTCCGCTCCGCACTGCGTAAGCTGCCCTGGTCCCGCCGGATAAGGGAAATAATCAAAGGCCATACCGGTACGAATCTCCCCGGCATACTCATAGACTCCCTGCAAAAGCTGCAGAAACGTCGTCTTTCCTTTTCCGTTTCTTCCAAGAAACCCCAGCTTCCAGTCTGTATCGACGGAAAAAGAAACATGTTCAAAAATATTATCAAAACTGCCTTCATAAGCAAAGGTCAGGTTTTTCACTGCAATCTGCGCCATTTTTCATTCCTCACTTTCTTCCTGAAGTCTGATTCTTTCCACAAAAAAAGAACCATCTGCTGCCAAATGATTCCGCAATTACGCACTCTGACCCCGTATCCCTTTTTCCCACAAAAAAAGAGAGGCTGCGACCGTCGTCCATACTTGGGCCGCCCATGAGAACATAATCCACCTTTGGCAACATGACAAAACTATACGCCCCCTTCCGGGACCGTACCGTTTTAAAAAACGCTCATGTTTTCAAAAGCCGATTATTTTCTCATCTTTTCACCTCTCTCTTTGTTCGCTTTTTTCATTATAGAGGAAAGCTTCTTACTTTGTCAATCCGTTTTTCGACAGTTCCTTGTACTCGCAAAAGAAGCCGTGATTTTTCCGCTTGTTAGCCTGGTAAAATTCTGTTATAATGCAATGTTATCAACATGTGTCATAGCCTTGGAGGGAATTTATGTGGGCAGAGGATAAGGTGAGAATCGTAGATATTGCCGACGAGCTGGGCGTCAGCACGGCCACAGTTTCGAATGTGCTTCACGGGAAAACGAAAAAAGTTTCACCCCAGACGATGAAACGAGTGCAGGAGAAGCTGGAGGAACGGGGCTATATCCCGAATATGGCCGCAACCCTTTTGGCTCAGAACAGTTCCCGTATCATTGGCGTCATTGTCAACGACCACGAAAAATATGAGGGACGGGTGCTGACAGACCCATTTGTCGCCTCCTCCATCAACGATTTAGCGGATGAGATAGAACAAAACGGCTATTTCATGATGATTAAGAAAACGACAAATTTGATGGAAGTGGTCAAATTCGCCTCCATGTGGAACATGGTCGGTATGGTGATCCTGGGGTTTTGCGACCATGAATACCAGGAGCTCCGCAGCCGTATCCGTATCCCCTTTGTCGTTTACGACGGCTATTTTGAAAACAAAGGAAGAATCTGCAACCTTCAGATCGACGATCTGGACGGCGGGCGTCAGGTGGGCCAGTATCTCCGCAATTTGGGGCATCGCAAAGTTCTATGTATCTCCGATAATCAGGAGTGTATGGATCAGCGGAGATATGAAGGGCTCTGCAGCGGCCTGGGCTTTCGGGCAGACTTTATGATGATCCCCATGCAAAAAGAAACGCGTATTCGTTATTATCAGGAATATCTTACCCAACTGTGCGGTTACAGCGCCATTTTTGCCGTGTCGGATTACTATGCCGTCGATCTGATCTGTTTTCTGCAGAATTCCGGCGTCCGGATTCCCGATGATGTTTCGGTCATTGGTTTTGATGACAGCGATATCTGTGATCAAATCGTTCCCTCCCTGACCTCCGTCCGGCAAGATTATCGGGCAAGGGCACAGATGGCGGTTCGCCTGCTGAAACAGATGAAAGCACAGCCCGAATATACCGAGGATTTTACCATTCCGGTCAAGTTAATAGAGCGGAACAGCAGCCAAAGATTATGCGATTAATCTATTGAAAACACCCGTCTTTTCCGGTATGCTTAAGGAAAAGGCGGGTGTTTATTTATGAAAAAAGAATCTTTTCTGGCCTCGGTCGTCGGGATTGCCGTACCGGTGGGCCTCCAATCCATGCTGCAATCCTCTTTCTCCATGATTGACCAGCTGATGGTGGGCCAGCTGGGAAGTACGGCAGTGTCCGCGGTGGAAGTCGCAGGTCGTCCGGCCTTTATTTACTCCGTGATACTCGGGGCGGCGGCCACCATCGCCGGTATTATGATTTCCCAATACCTGGGCATGGAAGACCGGAACATGGCGGATCGAAGTCTGTCCGTCAATCTGACAGCGGCAGCAGCCCTGGCCCTTTTGTTCACCGTGCTGTGTGCTCTGTTTCCGGAGCAGATCGTGGGACTTTACATTGAGGACGACCCGGCAATCCTCGCCGCCGGACGAAATTATCTGCTCTGCATCCTGTGGACATATCTTCCAATGGGTATCTCCTCCATCCTGGCCGTCATGGTGCGCTGCCTGGGCCGGGCCGTCTGGCCCCTTGCCGCCGGCATTGCCTCGGCGGTTGTAAACACCATGCTGAACTATGGGCTGATCTTTGGACATTTCGGGCTTCCGGCACTGGGCGTCACCGGCGCGGCAGCAGCCAGCATAATTTCGCAGTTTGTCAATATGCTGCTGATGCTGGTCATTTTCTACCTGGTTCGGCTGCGCGGACAAAAGGATTTTCGGTTTTCCCTCTCCCTTGGAACCGGCGGTTACCGGCAATACCTGATGATGATGCTTCCCATCCTGATTGCAGAACTGCTTTGGAGTCTGGGGCAGAATGTGAACACGTTTATCTATGGGCATCTGGAGAAGGGAGACCTGGCCGCCATGTCCATGACCGGCCCGATTCAGGGATTATTCATCGGCGCGCTGAGCGGCGTTTCCCAGGCGGCGGGAATCCTGATCGGCAAGCGGCTGGGCGCAAACGAATATGAGGAAGCCTATTGGGAATCAAAAAAACTGGTAGGATACGGCCTCGCAGGTTCTCTGCTCTTATCGGCGCTGCTGATTTGCCTGAGGCAGACTTACGTGCCGCTCTACAACGTGGAACCCGGTGTGCGGGAAACCGCGGCCAGGCTGCTGCTTGCCTTTGCCCTCCTGGCTCCTGTGAAGGTCACCAATATGATCCTGGGCGGCGGAGTGGTGCGAAGCGGCGGAAAGACCGCCTACATCATGGCAATCGACATCGCGGGTACCTGGCTGATCGGCGTACCCTTAGGACTGACAACCGCTTTTCTCTTTCATCTGCCCGTTGAATGGGTCTACTTTCTCCTGTCCCAGGAAGAACTGGTCCGGCTTGCCATGACGCTTATGGTATTCCGACGGCGGGGATGGATGAACCGGCTGTCAGTGTCAGAATGAATTCTGCTTCTTTACTCCGTTCCCGCCGGACGGGAGAGAGATTCCAGCTTCTCGGACTCCTTCGCATAGAGCTTCCGGCTGTAGATCTGCTCCACCAAGGCTTTGGCTTCTTCGTAGAGCTTCTGCCATTCTTTTGCGTAGTATTCGCTCTCCAGGTTCAGCTCCTGCATCTGATACATCAACGCCTCGGCCCGGTCCGCCAGGATATGGTCCTCCCGGTAATTTTTCACCGTATAGCCCTCGGAGAGCACTTCGTCATCCGAACGCCCCGGTAGATAGCTACCGTAGTCCATGGCCCCGGACGGGTCGTACCGAAAGTCCTCTTCCTTCTCCGCCTGGGCAAATTCCGTGTTGGGGCTGTCTTTTACCAGCTCCGACATCACTGCTTTCCATATGGAGGCCGGATAGGTAGCCCCATAGAGATTTTCCAGAATCCGCGGTTCATCATAGCCGACCCACACGCTCATGGCATAGTCCGGCGTGATTCCGCAGAACCACCCGTCTTTGCACTCGTTGGTGGTTCCGGTCTTCCCGGCCACTTCCACCGGAAGGTCCCACTTCATGGACCTGGCCGTTCCCCGCTCAATCACGCCTTTTAAGACCTCCACCATCTCCGACGCCGCGCCGGCGGAATAGACCTCCCAGGGGGCCGCTTCCCGATACAGTTCTTTCCCGTTCCGGTCTGTGACAGACGTAAGACAGGTGGAGCGATGACATTCACCCAGGTTTGCCAGCGTGGAATATCCATTGGCCATCTCCTCCGTCGTCGCGCCGTAAGTGAGACCGCCCAGCGCGGACGCCGGATAGTAATCGTCCGGCACGATACGGGAAAACTCCATCTGAGTTACATACGATAAAGCCTTTCCCGGAGTCAGCGTACAGAACAGCCACCAGGCACAGCCATTCGTGGACTTTTCTACTGCCTGGGCAAGGGACATCCGGCTGCCCGTCAGGTTGGCCGCCTCCACACCCATCTCCTTTGCCTTGGACACATCAATATTCGTGAGCACCGAGTCCTTCGTAT
The DNA here is from genome assembly GCA_910584945.1 of uncultured Lachnospiraceae bacterium. Classification (GTDB taxonomy): domain Bacteria; phylum Bacillota; class Clostridia; order Lachnospirales; family Lachnospiraceae; genus Hominiventricola. Next base: position 69,412 of record CAJUDY010000005.1, read on the forward strand.
AGCCGCCGTCCAGCGCCGGAGCATAGACAGCCAGGGGCTTGAACGCGCTGCCCGGCTGACGGTAGGACTGATACGCCCGGTTCAGTGTATACACCTGCGTGTCCTGACTCCTTCCGCCCACGATGGCGACCACCTTATGGGTCCGATTGTCGATCAGGGTGGCGGCGCTTTGCAGAGCATAGATCCCCTCCTCCCCGGTCTCCTCATCAAAAGAGAGCGTCTCATCGATGGTCCGCTGCAAAAGTTCCTGCTTTTCCTGATTCAGAGAAGTCCTAATCTTGTATCCTTCGGTATACAGTTTTCCTCTGCAGAGCTCATAGACGTTGTTATAATGATCCAGATATGCCCGGTAGGTATCCATGCTCTCAAACTGATACCGGAAGGCAAATCCGTCCAGCTGCATCAGATAGCGGACCGCGCAGTCCACGGCATAGGTCGTCTCATAATTCTGGATGCCCTCCGTCACATGAGGGGTCAGGATGATCCGGCTTCGCTGAGCCCGGGAAAGCTCAAAGGAGGTCAAATATCCGCATTCATACATATCGTTTAAAATCTTATCTCTTCGCTCCAACGCGTTCTCCTCATGCTCCAGTGGATCATAATAAGAAGGCGCATTGGGGATAGCGCACAGATAGGCCGTCTCGCTGACGCTCAGCTCCTTCGCCGGCTTGCTGAAATATCGTTTCGCCGCCGCCTCGATTCCGTAACAGCGGTTGGAAAAGTAAGCGCTGTTGATATAGAATTCCAGAATCTGTTCTTTGCTGTATTTCTTTTCCAGTTCCACGGCGATCAGAATCTCCCGCACTTTCCGCTCCAGCGATACTTCATTGGACAAAAAGGCGCTTCTGGCCAGCTGCTGGGTGATGGTACTGGCGCCGTGCTTTTCCTCTCCCTTCGTAACCACATAGCGGTAGCAGACCCGGAGAATCCCGGCCGGGTCGTATCCCTTATGCTCCCAGTAATTCCGGTCCTCCACTGCCACAAAGGCCTGCACCACCGCCTGCGGGATCTCTTCGTACTTCAGATAATCCGAATCGCTGTCGATGGAGAGCTTGCTGATCAGACTGCCGCTGTCGTCATAGATATAACTGCTCAGATTCTTTGTAAAGGTATCCGCGTTCGATTCTGCCACCACCAGCGCGGCGTCCGCCTGATACGCTTCCAGCACCGGGCGGTACCGGACATACAGATACGCCCCCGCCGCCGCCAGAGCCATAAGAAAAAGGCCCAGCAGAATCAGTAATATTTTTCCTGTCTTTTTCAATACTGTCAAAGGAATCCCTCCGGAACATAATATGCACGTATTGAATGTACCATGAAAAAAAGTTATAATCAAGTAACTATTCAACAATGGATTTTGCATCGTAACTGTGAAGGCACTGAACAGTTACATAATCAATAGGGAACGATCGCAGAAAGGACCATCTTTCATGTCAGAATATCAGGAGTTGATCAAAACATTTCAGAAAAGCCGCAATTATGTCCGGGACTTTTTGATCTACGGCTTCAAATCCCGGGAAGATTTCTCCGCCAAAAGCGGGCGGACTTACGATAATGAGAGACGCCGGATCGAGTCCTGGCTCTCGGAGTACATACGGACCAATTACGGCCCCCAGGGAAAGACCCTGTCCTTGGCGCTTGACAGCAATCTTCTTAGTACCAATCCCCTTTACCGGGTGTGGAAGTCCAAAAGCTTCACCTCCAACGATCTCATGCTCCACTTTTTCTTTCTGGATCTGATGAAGGCGAACGTGTCCTATACGGCGGAGGAGCTGACGGATCAGATCCTGGCCCGCTACGACGTCCTGTTTGAATCCCAGTTGATCCGTAAGAAGGCCAATGAATACGTCAAAGAAGGCATCCTCCGCTCCAGAAAAGAGGGAAGACGCCTGCTCTATTCCATGGGTCCAGCGCCTGCAAAGAGTATTCCGGACCTCCTTCCAGCCGTCCTTGACGCCGCCCGCTTCTGCCAGCTTGCCATGCCCTTTGGCTTCATCGGAAGCACCATTCTGGACCAACAGAAGGCCTGCAACGAGACCTTCCTGGTAAAACACGGCTACTGTGGCTTCACTCTGGAGGATGAGGTCCTCTTCCTCCTCCTTGGCGCCATCCGTCAAAAACGGACGGTTGTTCTTTTAAACCGCAGCAACAAAAAATTCCGTTCCCAAGAAGAGCATTTTTCCGTAGTACCCATGCAGATCTTTGTGAGCGCCCGGACCGGACGCCGGTTTCTCTGCGGCTATCAGCTCCAAAGCCGCCGCTTCTCCAGCTTCCGGCTGGATCAGATTCAACAGGTCACCCCCGGGGAGTCTTTTCCGGATTATGATCATTACCAGGAGAAGCTTTCGCACAATCTTCCCGCCTGCTTCGGCGTTTCCTTCGGCGTCAGCCATCAGATGGATACCATCCGGCTTGAGCTGTACATCCGGAAGGGAACGGAAGACTACATCCTGAAGCGGCTTATACGGGAAGGCCGGGGCGGAACCGTTACCCGCACCGAACCGAACACCTATGTCTATGAGATCACCGTCTTCGACGGCAATGAGCTGATGCCCTGGATCAAGACCTTCCTGGGAAGGATTCTCTCCTTTTCATCCAGTAACCAGTATCTGGAACAGAAGTTTTATGAAGACCTGCGAATGATGATGGAGATGTATGGGATTGAGGAGTGAATATTTATTTTGTTTTTGTTGATTCTTCTATTGCGGTTGCTGCATTAGGGCTTGGCCCAAAGGACCTGATGGAAGTTATGGAAAAAGTCCTCCGCCTTGCGGCGAAGGACCAGACTTTCAACCCAACTATTTATATACCTAATAATACATGTTAAAGAATAAGTTCCCGAAGACGTCTTTTATCCAGAATGGTAACGCCGCCCCTTGAAACCGATACGATCCCCTCACCGACAAAATATTTCAGCATCCGGGATACGACTTCACGGGCAGATCCCATATACCGGGCAATTTGCCCGTGCGTCAACGCGATGGTATCTGAACCGGTCCTCGCTGATTCATCCGAAAGGAAGATTGCCAGACGCCGATCCATACTCATGAACAAAATCTGCTGCATCACCCACATCACGTCGGAAAAACGGCCAACCGCAGTCTCCAGCGCGAAGATACGGATATCCGGATTCCGCTCGGAAACCGCCGCAAAAGCCGGCCCGCTGATCACACAGCACTGGCTGTCCTGTTCCGCATCTACGAACACCTCAAATGTGATGGCATTCAGCACACAGGATGCCGACAGCATACACAGATCGCCTTTGTGCAGGCGGTAAAGCGTGATGTCCTTTCCCTCATCCGACATCATATAAAGGCGCAGACACCCCGAACGCACAAGGATGACGCCGGAACATTTGCTGCCATCATGAATATTTTTCCCTTTGGGATAAGTCACGCCATGGGAATTCCGACAGATATATTCTCTGTCCGCATCCGGAAGCTTCTCCCAAAAAGGAAAGTTTTCTTTATAAATAGTTTCAAATACCATCTCTGACATATTTTCTCCTCTTTCGCTAAAAACCAGGGGATTGTAATTTTTCCAAAAAAACGTATACTATAGACATGGAACTTTTTTCAGAAATCTATAATTGTTACTACCAGGTCGTGGACCAGATCCTTCGGGAGGCGGAAACGCATCCGGTGACAAAGCGGAGGATGCATGAGATCTGCGGAGAACTGGGCTTTGCGGAAAGCAGCCTTTATATCATCCCAAAACTAATCAGCGGAGAGTGGAACCTTCTGACGCCTGAAAAGGACGGATACCAGGCGCGCACCAAAGCTCACCAGGATCTGCCCTTTACCCTTCTGCAGCGCTCCTGGCTGAAAACTCTGCTTAAGGACGATCGGTTCCGCCTGTTTTTTACAGTCGAAGAACTTTTTCTTCTTAATCAGTATACCGAAGATGCGGACGTCCTCTGGCGTCCGGAAGATTTCCGCTGTTACGATCAGTACGCCGACGGGGACCCTTTCACCTCCCCCTCCTACGGCCAGCACTTCCGGACTCTGCTTGCCGCCATCAAAAAAAGACAGTATGTCCATATTTCCTACCAGTCGGAAAAAGGAAACCGCATCACTCACCATTATCTGCCTCTGAAGCTGGAATACTCCGCCAAGAATGACCGCTTCCGCCTGCTGGCGGTTCCCAAAAGCCAGCGGCATTCTGCATTCATCCAAACCCTCAATCTGCGGGGCATCACGGAAACTATACTGCTGCCTGTTTATGATGAGGAAGATTATGATTTTGAAAAGGTGATCCGAAAGTCTTACTACCAGGAACCGGTCCGCCTGTTGATCAAAAATCGGAGAAATGCGCTGGAACGGACCATGCTCCATTTTTCCAACTATGAAAAGCGTACCAGAAAAATAGATGAGGACACCTGGGAATGCCTCATCTACTATAACCGCTCCATGGAAACAGAGCTTTTAATCGAGATCCTTTCCTTCGGCCCCACCGTAAAAGTCACCGGCCCGGACTCTTTTGTGGCTCTGGTCAAAGAACGCCTGAAGAGGCAGGCCGCGATTCTGCGCTTGTAATATCTTTTTTCATCAAATGCATGGCTGACCAGAAGACCGGTGAATTCAGAATCCGGCGTTTGATCCGGTCAGTCTTTTCAAAATCCATATTTTCCGCAAACGACCGGACCTCCTAGGGCATTAAGTTTTTTTATTTTGCGTGATCTCCGAATGGTTTCCCTGTCTTAAATCTCTCTATCATCTCTCTGGTCAGACTGACTCCGTCGTCCTCCAGGGGGATCTCCTCCCGCTCGAACCACTCCGCTACCGCCAGTTCCTCTGTATCCAATCGGATCTTCGTGCTTCCGTCCACCTCACAGTAGAAGCCGCAGAGCAGGGTGGATGAGAAGGACCAGGGCTGGCTCTTATAATAGCGAAGATTCTTTACTTTCAGGCCCACTTCCTCCATCACTTCTCTCTGTACAGTTTCCTCCAGGGTCTCTCCGATCTCCGTAAATCCCGCCACCAAAGCATAGTTCACGGTCCCGGGCCGGTTGGCGTATTTGGTCAAAAGCAGCCGGTTCCCGTCGGTCACCGCCACGATCACCCCCGGACAAATCTTAGGATAGACTAGATTGCCGCATTTTTCGCACCGGACCATTCGCTCCTTGTGGTCCGGAACCATGGGAGCGCCGCAGCCGCCGCAGAAGCGGTTGGAACGGTACCAGCTGTCCAGCTGCTGCCCGGTGATTCCTGCAAATCCCAGATATTTCGGTCTTGCACTTCGAAAAACCGGCGGCTTTTCCCAGGTATAACCTTCCGGCCCCTTTTCCAGATCACTTCTTAATAAGAAAAAACGCTCTTTGCTGATGGAAAAAAGATAAGCCATGTCCATGGCTTCCTGGCAGATCTCCTTCACCTTCGGATAAACGATCTCATTGCCCGACAGCCGGCAGAGCACCTCCCCGTTTCGATAGACCAAAAGCCAGTCTTCCGGTCCCGGAAGCTGCTCCACATAGTGATTATCATATCTCTCTGGTGTAATGTCCTGTATCATCGCGCTGATCTCCTTGCTTATGTAGGTCTTTGATTACTGTTCATGGCTCAGGAATGCGCACTGGCTGCGCATTCCGTAAGAACATGATTCAGGTCTTTGCATCTATACACTTTAATATATTTCAGAGGAATTGTAAAGTTTTACCTTAATCAATCTGTATCTTTCTGACTGCACAAAACAGAAAAAGCAACAGAAGTAAAATCCCATTGAGAGAACTCAGTATTTTCATAGACGAGTCAGGAGATTTTGGCAAGTATAACCACCATTCACCATAATACATTATCACAATGCTCTTCCACGACCAAAGTTCAGATCTTCGGCCCGCCATCTCAAAAAAATTATCTAAAGCCGCTTAGTAAAAAAGAATGGCGCCGATAAAATCATCAAATTTTCCCCATAATCACCTGCGAATCAACAGCACCGCCACATCATTGACATTGGTCCCCGTGGCCCCGGTCATGAGGAGCCCTCCTGTTTTTTCAAGCGCATGGTAGGCGTCATTTTCCCGCAGCACTTCATGAATCTTGATTCCAAGCGCATGAAGCTGCCCTTTTGTCTCCCCGTCGCAGTAGCCGCCCGCCGCGTCGGTGGGACCGTCGGTGCCGTCGCTTCCCACGCTGAAAACCGCCGTATCCGGAAGACCGCTGATCCCTTCGGCGGCAGAAAGGACAAGCTCCTGGTTGCGTCCGCCTTTTCCCTTTCCGGTCAGATGAACCACGGTCTCGCCCCCTGCCAGAAAGGCAAGGCTTTTCTTTGTCTCCTGGTGGCTTTTGGCGATGGCCGAAAGGAATGCGCCGGCCTCCCTGGCCTCACAGGTGAGTTGATCCGTCAGGAGCACCGGTTCGTAGCCCAGCTCCCGGCAGGCGTCCGCCGCCGCCAGACACAGATTCTTCACACTGCCGGTAATGACGGTCTCTACGTTGTCAAGCTCTTTCGGCGTCTCCGTCCCCAAAAGCTGCAAGGCCTGAGCACTTAAGTCAAGCTGATATTTCTCCACAATGGCCATCGCCTGCACGCAGGTACTGGTATCTGGATAGGCCGGACCGGAAGCGATCATGTCCAGAGGGTCTCCCAGGATATCGCTCAACACGATGCTGTACACCTTCGCCGGTTCACAGAGCTTCGCAAACTTTCCTCCTTTCACCGCCGAGAGGCGCTTTCGGATGGTGTTCATCTCCACAATATCCGCCCCGCAGGCCAGAAGCTGTCTTGTGACGCCTGCAAGCTCCGCCCCCGGGACCAGCGGTTTCTCAAACAGCGCCGAACCACCTCCAGACAACAAAAAGATCACCGTATCCTCCGCCGTAAGACCGCTGACCATCTGAAGCACGGCCTCCGTCCCTTTATAGGAATTTTCATCCGGAACCGGATGCCCTGCTTCGTAGCAGTTTACCTTCTTGATTTTTTCCTTGACATGATCATATTTGGTGACGCACACGCCCGCTTCCAGACGCTCCCCCAGAATCCCGGCCGCCGTATGAGCCATCTGCCAGGCTGCTTTTCCCGCAGCGGCGATGTAGACTCTGCCGTTCCCAAACACTTTCCCCTCCAGCGCCTGCCGGACCGCCTCGTCGGGAAGCACCTTCTCAATTGCCTTTTTTACAATGATTTCCGCATCTCTACGCATTTTTTCTCCTCACTGTTTTCGTTTCCCTGATTATAAAATGAGCTGCCGCAATCGTGCAGCAGCCCAACATTTAAGGAAGAATTGTGTCTTGTTTATTCCGCTTTTGTAAAATACATGGAGATCCCCTGACCTCCGCCGATGCACATACTTATCATAGCATCTTTTTTGTCCGTGCGCATCAGTTCATACATAATTTTTACCGTCAGCACCGCGCCGGTGGCTCCGATGGGGTGACCGATGGAGATTCCTCCGCCGTAGATATTCACCTTCTTCGGGTCCAGTCCCAGATCCCGGCTCACCGCATAGGCCTGGCTCGCGAACGCCTCGTTGATCTCGAACATGTCGATCTCTCTTAAGTCAATCCCCAGCTTTCCCGCCAGCTTCTCGCTGGAAAGTTTCGGCGAGTACCCCATCAGCTCCGCGTCAAAGCCCGCCACCGCATAGCCTTCGATCTTCAGCTTCGGCGCAATCCCCAGGGCCTCTGCCTTCTCTTTGGACATGACCACCACAGCCGCAAAGCCTGTCTGTATCTCCATCACCGCATCCGCGATGGCCTGCAGTCCCGAGCCGCATTGCCGGTTTACCGAGTAGGCCGTGGTTTCCTTTGGCATCCCGGCCTTCAGGCTAACCGCCCTCGCCACAAAGCCGTTTTCCGCGATCTCTCCCACCTGTCCGATGATCACCTCGTCCACCTCCGAGGGCTTGATCCCCGCCCTCTTAACCGCCTCTCTCACTACCATAGCGCCTATGTCAATGGCCGAGATATCCTTTAAACTTCCGCCGTAGCTTCCCACCAGAAGCCTCCGGCTCCTCCGCTTCCGCTGTCGGCGCTTCCGAAGGCGCACCGTCTGCCGCAGGCTCTTTGCTGCCTCCGCAGCCTGCCAGTCCGGCGGCCATTATGCCTGTCAAAATCAATGCCAATACTCTTTTTTTCATATCCATTCTCCTTAAGTTAGAATCCCTGCGGCTCTTTTTCGGCCGCTGTTAATCGTTTACCACTATAAATACTTCTGATCCATCCTCGATCCCCGGCTCATGTCCCGGGAGGATAAAGTGAGCGGTCCGCCGGATTCTCTGAAAGCTTTCATAGACTTCCGGCACCATCACCACGATATTGGGCTCCAGATTCCCGTTTACATTCTCCGCCACATTGCAGATGTCTCCGGACACGCACACCACGCCCCGCTCCGTCTGAAACAGTATGGACTGATGCCCTCTTGTATGGCCGGGAGTCTTGATGATCCGAAGTCCCGGCAGAAGCTCTGCGTCGCCATCCAGAAATTCCCACTGAAAATAATTCACTGCGTGCTTGTTATAGCAGAGAGGATCGTAAAAGGGCACCTCCGGAACCAGCGGAGCAAATGCGGCTTCCCATTCTTTTTTCTGAATATAGAACTTCGCATTCCGGAACTTTCCGTTGCTCCCACAATGATCACAGTGCAGATGGGTATTGATCACCATCTCTACTTCCTCCGGCTCCCATCCCATGATGCGCCGAACGGCCGCCGCCGTATCCTGCTCGGGGGACTGGGCAACGCCGGGTTCTGCCTTTTTGTATTCTTCCAGATCACGGATTCCCGTATCCACCAGAACCTTATGTACCCCGTCCGTGGCGCCTGCGCACCAGATCGGTACGATGATCTTCTCGCCTTTTCCTTTGTAATGGGTCATGGCCGAGCGGTCCAGTTCAATACTCCCCACCTGAATTGCCTTAACGGTCCAATTCATATGACACCTCCTGCTAAACAATTTCGTTTACAAGTTTTCATTAACGTAACCGGTTACGTTTTATGCCCTAAATACTAACATATTTATCCCGTTTACGCAACATTTTTTTATCTATTATTCCCCTTTTTTCTGTTTTTAACAATTATATTCCTGTTTTTTTGTCTATTTTTCACAATAATTTGATTTCCAAAATAAGGAAATCGGTTTCTAAATTTCGCCCAAAAATAAAAAGATACCGGCAGCCTTTTTCCGGATGCCAATACCCTTTTCCGATTTTCCTATTCTTTGTATGCCCTGGTGGAGCGCCTCACGATCAGCGTGGGTTCTAAGATAATCTTTTTGCATTCCCCCTGAGGATTCTCGATCCGCTCCAGCATCAGCTCCGCCGCCTTTTCCCCCATGGTCTGCACATCCTGGCTAATGGTGGTCAGGTCGATCCCGTGGATGCCGGAAAAAATGATATTGTCAAAGCTGACAATGGAGATCTCCTCCGGAATCTTTACTCCGATCTCGTTGCAGTAGTCGATAAACCCAAGAGCCATCATATCGTTGCTGATCACAAGCCCCTCCGGCCTTGAAGGCTGTTCAAAAAAGCGCTTGGCCATGGCATAGCCCGTGGGCATTTTCAAATCACCGGACCAGACGTCTTCGGGAAGAAGCGTTAGACCGCAGTTTTTAAGCGCCTGTTCTACCCCGTCAAACCGCAGCATAGACGCGGAAGAGAGGGCATTTCCCTTTACCATCCCGATCCTCCTGTGGCCCAGCTTGATCAGATGCATGGCGGCGATATATCCCGCCTTAAAGTTATCCATCAGCACGCAGTCATACTGTTCCATGGCAAGGGATCGGTTAACAAAGACGATGGGAATCCCCACGTCCTTAAAATTCGCCTCCTCCATGTTGGTCTGGGCGGTGAAGAGCACCAAGCCCGCCAGGCAGAACTCTTCCGCCATCCGGATAAATTCCAGCTCCTTCTCCACGCTGTACTCGCTGTTGAAGACCATGACCGCATAGCCCTTCCGGTCAAAAGCCTTCTGCATATAGTAGGTGAGGTCCGCGTAAAAAGGATTGCGCACGTCCCCGTAGATCAGCCCGATGGTATTCATCCTTCCGGTACTTAAGCTTTTCGCGATGGAATTGGGCCGGTATCCGATCTCATCCGCATACGCAATGATCTTCTGCCGCAATGCAGGCCCCACCCCCGGCGCATTGCTCAGTGCTCTGGAAACCGTTGCGCGGGATACGCCCATCTGCTTCGCCACATCACTTATGGTGTACTTGTTATTTCTCATTCTGGTCTGTCCCTCTCCCGTCGTCTGTATTTCACCCGGTTATTACAAATAAGAATTTTGCCCGGAGAATCTTCCCCTGATACAAAAAAATACTGACAGCCGCCCGAATCTTCCGATCAGACATCCTGTCAGCATCTTCCCTAATGGACCTGAGGGGAATCGAACCCCTGTCCGAAAGCCCATCCATTGCGGTGTCTCCCATCACAGCCGTTTGTTTGATATTCCCTCCGCTGTACGCCAGACGGCAGGCTTACAGCTTTGGTAGCTTCATGATACGCCCGCATGGGCAAAGCTTAGCATGCGTCGTTTCCTGCATGGATGATGCCTGGGTCACAAGGTGCAGGTGCCCTGTGTCAGACAGCTGCCGTTAGGCAGCGAGTGCTAAATTATCTTCAGCGTTTATATTTATGGTTGCACCTTGCGCGGTGCCTTCGGATGGCTGCCCCAATTTCAAAACCCCCGTCGAAACCTTTACAAGCCCGAAAACATGTAAAAGCAAACGCTGGATGAAATGTGTCATACTGTTATCTTATACGCAGTACTGCAAAATGTCAAGGGGGGATTTTCACGCCGGTCAATACAGATTCCGCACTTTAAAGTCCTTCTCCGCCTCTCTGCGCATATCCTTTTTGGCAATGTCCGCCCGCTTGTCGTAGAGCTTCTTGCCCCGGGCGAGGCCCACCTCCACTTTGACCAGACTTCCCTTAAAGTATACCTTCAGGGGCACCAGCGTATAGCCCTTCTCCGCGATCTTGCCGATGATCTTATTGATCTCCGCCCGGTGCATCAGGAGTTTTTTCACCCGCAGAGGGTCCCGGTTGAAGAGATTTCCCTTTTCGTAGGGGCTGATATGCATGCCGTACACAAAGACTTCCCCTTTTTCGATGCGGATAAACGCCTCTTTGACACTGCATTTTCCCATGCGCAGAGATTTTACCTCGGTTCCGTGAAGCGAGATCCCCGCCTCATAAGTGTCCTCGATAAAATAATCGTGGTATGCTTTTTTATTGTTGGCGATCAGTTTGACGCTGTCTTTTCCCATATGGTTTTCAACCCTCCTGTGATTCTGCCATCTCAAAATCAATGGTGCGGGCCAGCCGGTCCGCGGCCGCCACCCGAATTCTCACGGTCTGTCCCAGCCTCCAGGTCTTCCCGGTGTGAACCCCGACCATCTCGTACGTACTTTCATTATACTCAAAATAATCGTCTTGTAAAGAGGAGGCCCGCACCAGACCCTCCACCGTATTGGGAAGCTCCACATAAAGTCCGAAAGGCGTCACGCCGGAGATCACGCCCTCATACTCTTCTCCGATACGCTCTGCCATATACTCCGCCTTTTTCAGACGGATGGTCTCCCGCTCCGCCTCCGCCGCCCTTCGTTCCAGTTCGCCAGACTGCTTCGCCACTTCCGGCAGAATGTCCTGATAGTGCAGAAGTTTTTCTTCTCCCAGTCTTCCCCGCAGCGCGTCCTTGATGATTCTGTGGATCTGCAGATCCGGATAACGGCGGATGGGCGAGGTAAAATGACAATAATATTGGGCCGCAAGCCCGAAGTGTCCGGTACAGTCCACCGTATATCTCGCCTGCTTCATGGAGCGCAGGGTCAGGCGGCTGATCAGCGTCTCCTCCGGCGTTCCCATAAGCCGGTCCAGAAGCTTCTGCAGCTCCATGGGATGAACTTCCGCACCCTTCCCACGGATCGTGTAGCCAAAGTTATGAATAAAAGTGGAAAGCTTCCGCATCCGGTCCGGGTCCGGATGATCGTGAGTCCGGTATACAAAGGGCAGCTCCTGCCAGAAGAAATCCTCCGCCACCGTCTCGTTGGCGATCAGCATAAAGTCTTCTATCATGCGGGTGGCCCCGTTCCGGTCATAAGGCCGGATTTCGACGGGATGTCCCTTTTCATCAAGGAGCACCTTCGTCTCCGGAAAATCAAAGTCTATGGACCCCCGTCCCCTTCTCTTTTTCCGCAGGAGCAGGGCCAGCTTCTGCATATGGAAGAACATGGGCACGAAGGACTCATAAACCCTCTGCTCCTCCTCGTCCCCGTCCAGAATCTTCTGCACGCTGGTATACGTCATCCGCCGGTCCACACGGATCACCGTCTCCGCGATCACGTGGTCGATCACGTTTCCTTTTGGGTCGATGGTCATGATACAGCTTAAGGCCAGCCGGTCCTCCCCAGCGTTCAGAGAGCAGATGCCGTTGGAGAGACGCCTTGGCAGCATGGGAATCACCCGGTCCACCAGATAGACGCTGGTTCCCCGCTTCAGGGCTTCCCGGTCCAGGGCGCTACGCTCCTGCACATAGTTGGCCACATCCGCGATATGGACCCCCAGGACATAATTTTCCCCTTCCAGCCTAAGGGACACGGCGTCGTCCAAATCCTTGGCGTCCTCCCCGTCGATGGTCACCATGGGCGTCTCCCGAAGGTCCATGCGGCCATTTCGGTCCCCTTCGCTGATCGCCTCCGGGACCCGCTCCGCCTGATTCATCACCTTCTCCGAAAACTCCACCGGCAGATCATAGCCTTTGACAATGGACAGCACATCGGTCCCGGGATCGCTTATATGCCCCAGGATCTCCAGGATCTCTCCTTCCGGGCTTTTCTCCCTCGTGCCGTAGTCCTTAAGAGCCACCACCACCTTATGCCCGTCCATGGCCCCCTTAGAGGCCTCTTTGGGAATGAAGATATCTCGGGTATACCGGCCGTTGTCCGGGATCACAAAGCCAAAATTCTTACTTTTCTGATAGAGTCCGACAAGCTTCGTGGTTCCCCGGGCCACAATACTTTCTACCACGCCCTCCCGGCGCTTTCCCTCCTGTCCGGGCTTTAGAAGGACCCGGACCGTGTCCTGGTGCATGGCGCCGCGGACGTCCTCCTCCCCGATAAAAATATCTTCCTCCATCCCCTCCACAGCCACAAAGCCAAATCCTTTGGCATGAGCCGTAAAAACACCAATCAGATACTGATTTTCCTTTGCCATCCGTTCACCCCTGTTCATTAAAAAAGGCACCCTTTTTCATTCAAAGAGTGCCAAATTTCCGTCTGCTTAAAAATTCAGATTTAAAACGATCGCAAGTATAAAGAACATCGCTGCCAGAGCGACCGTTCCCTTTACCAGATTTCCTTCCATGGAACGTCCTTTATTCTTGCCCCAATAAGTCTCTGCCGCGCCTGCAATCGCGCCAAGTCCCGCGGATCTTCCCTCTTGAAGTAATACTAATATAACCGATACCACACATACCAATACAAAGATTACGGTAAGGATTGTCCTTAATATCGCCATTTCCACACCTCCTCGTGTCAAACAAGCTATATTTTAGCATAAATTCCAGAAGGTTTCAACCAAATTTTCACAAAACTTTTCCAAGGAAACTTTTCAGCCTCTCATTTTTCGGGTTCCCGAAAAATTCCTCCGGATTATTCTGCTCCATCAAAATTCCTTCTTCCAGGAAGACCACCCGGTCCGCCACTTCTCTGGCAAAACCCATCTCGTGGGTTACCACCGCCATCGTCATGCGTTCCTTCGCCAGATCCCTCATGACCTGCAGAACCTCTCCTACCATCTCCGGGTCCAGAGCGGAGGTCGGCTCGTCAAAGAGCATCACCTCCGGCTGCATACACAAGGCGCGGACGATGGCGATCCTCTGCTTCTGCCCTCCGGACAGCTGACTTGGGTAGGCGTGGGCCCGGTCCCCAAGCCCCACCCGCTCCAGGAGGGTCATGGCGTACTTTTCCGCCTCTTCTGGTGATTTTTTCAGAAGCTTCACAGGGCCGATGGTCATATTTTTCAGAATATCCATATGAGGGAACAGGTTAAAGTGCTGGAACACCATCCCCATCTTCTGCCGGTGAAGGTCAATATCTACTCTTCTCCCGGTGATGTCCACATCCTTGAAAAAGATATGTCCCCCTGTGGGAACCTCCAATAGATTCAGGCAGCGGAGGAAGGTGCTCTTTCCCGAGCCGGAGGGCCCGATAATGACCACCACTTCTCCTTTTCGGATCTCCAGATCGATCCCCCTTAACACCTCTTTGCCGGAAAAGCTCTTGCGCACGCCTTCCGCGCGGATCAATACTTTATCGCTCACTCTGATTCAGCCTCCTCTCCAGCAGGGATACCAGCTTGGTAAAGCCAAGAACCAGAGCCAGATAGACGCAGGCCACGCCGATCAGCGGCATGAACGCGTCGTAGGTCCGGCTTCGGATAATGTCGCCGCCCTTGGTCAGATCCTGCAGGGCGATATATCCGGAGATGGAAGTCTCCTTCAGGAGCACGATAAACTCATTGCCCAGGGCCGGAAGAACATTCTTAAAAGCCTGGGGCAGAATAATATACCACATGGTCTGAGTATAACTGAATCCGATGCTTCTGCCCGCCTCCATCTGCCCGATGTCGATGGACATGATGCCCGCCCGGCAGATCTCCGCCACATAGGCGCCGGAATTCACGCCGAAGGCCAGCACCGCCACCAGCACCTTGCTGACATTCACGGAACCGAAGATCACGAAGTATGTAATCAAAAGCTGAACCACCGCCGGCGTTCCCCGGATCACCGTCAGATACACCTGGCAAAGGGCGTTTAAGATCTTCAGCTTCCCCGTGCGGTCGTGAGTGGCACGGATAATCGCCACGATAAATCCCAGAAGAATACCGATCAGCGTGGCAAACAGCGTCACCTCCAGGGTGACCATCAGACCGTCCCACAGATAGGTCCAGCGGTCGTCCTGAATAAAATTCTGATAAAAGCGCTCCTGAATACTTCCCATAACTGCTTCCTTACTCTGCCGTAATATATTTGTCAATGATGCCCTGCACGGTGCCGTCCGCGATGATGGCGTCCAGCGCCTTGTTCACATCGTCCAGCAGCTCCTCGTTGCCCTTGGCAATCGCGATGGCATACTCTTCGGTGACAAACTCCTCGTCGAGAATCTTAAGCCCCTCCGCCTTGGAGACGAACTGCTTCGCCGGCTCATTGTCGATGATTACCGCATCGATGATGCCGTTGGACAGCGCCTGTACGGCGTCCATACCCTTGTTGTACTGCTCAATAGTCGCGTCTTCGATGCCGTCGGAAGCGTAGATGTCGCCGGTGGTCCCCAGCTGCACGCCGATCTTCTTGCCCGCCAGGTCATCCGCCCCTGTGATTTCACTGCCCTCCTGGACGATGATCACCTGGGTGGCCGTCGTATAAGAATCCGTGAAATCCACGTTCTTCAGACGGTCTTCCGTCACGGTCATGCCCGCCGCTCCGATATGCGCCTTGCCGGAGTTTACCGCCGCGATGATCGAGTCAAACTCCATATCCTCCACCTGCAGCGTCATACCCAGCTTCTCCGCAATCGCCTGCGCGATCTCCACGTCGATGCCGACGATGTCGTCTCCCTCATGATACTCATAAGGCTCAAAGTACGCGTTGGTCGCCATGATCAGGGTCCCGCCCTTCTCCGGGTTATTGAACTTCTTGCTGCCGCCGCAGCCTGCCGCTGCCAGGGCGACGCATGCACATAACATCAGGCTAATCATTCTCTTTTTCATAAAAACTCATCCTCTCTGATTTAAGTCCCGCAACTCCCCTTCCAGGTCCCGGAATGGGCCGTCGCTGTTTTTCATTATAAAGCAATCTCCTATGATTGCAAGCTTTTTCTGTCTTTTCTGCATATTTTTCCATAAATTTATGTATAAACTTGCAGTCCCAGACCCCGTTTTGGGACAAAAAGCCGCCGCGGCAGGAACGGCTTGCCATCCCCGCCGCGGCGGTTCTTCCTGTTCTTATTTCTCCACAACTTCCAGTACGTCCATGGGACAGGCCTTCGCACAGATCCCGCAGGCGATACATTTGCTGCTCACCGGCGAATCCTCCGCCTTCACCAGTACATGGAACGGACAAACCTCCGCACACTTCCCGCAGCCGGTACAAAGCTTCTTGTTGATCATGTAAACGCCCTTCGCATTCTGCGTGATCGCTCCCGCCTCGCAGGCCTTCGCGCACTTGCCGCACTGCACGCAGACCGCCGGCTTCACATTACCGTCCTTCTCCACCAGCTGAATACAAGCCTTCCCCGGGTCCATCACCTTATAAAAAGCCTCCGAACATGCCTGCACACAAGCCATACATGCCATACACTTACTGTCTTTCTTCACGGTCAGTTTCTTCATCTTATCTCTCCTTTGTCCTTTTTGATAAATTTTTACCAATATATCCCCATTATACGGGATTTCTTCGTCAAATTCAACCGCCAACCGACAAATATTTCACCCAAATATTCCCTCAAATCTCGTATTCCAAAATCTTACAGTTCCTTACGAACTGTAACCGCCTGCCGCCCTCAGCCGCCGGAAAGCCCCCTGTGCGACGGGCAGGCTTTTCAAGGGCGCTTTTAGAGGAGATGAAATCCAGCGCTTACGAAGACCCGGCGCGAGACCCTTGTCGAGCGTCGCTGGTCGAAGTTAGCGATTAGTTCATCTCCTCGTTGCCCGCGCCCGCCCGGCACACAGGGGGCTTTCCGGCGGCGTCCGGGTACCCACCAAAGCCTTCCGCGGCATCCGGATACCCACCAAAGCCTTCCGCGGCGTCCGGGTACCCACCAAAGCCTTCCGCGGCGTCCAGGTACCCGGATATCCGAATTACAGCTCGTAGCGCATATACTCCTCTCCGTTCAAATCCTTCCAGCAAAACTCCCCGTCCTCATAAATCATATACCCATGCTTACTCCCCTCCTTCGGAATCGACACCGACCCCGGATTCAGATACACATACGTCTCATGCACCCGGCAGGCCGGCACATGCGTATGCCCGTGCAGCAGCACATCCCCCTTCTTCAACATCGGCAGATGCCCCTCATGGTACACATGCCCGTGGGTCAGAAAAATCATGCGCCCCCTCTCATAGAAAAACCCATAATCCGCCAGAATCGGAAATTCCAGAACCATCTGATCCACCTCCGTGTCACAGTTGCCCCGGACGCACAAAATCTCCTCCTTCCGCTCATTCAGCATCCCAAGCACCTCCTTGGGCGCATACTCCTTCGGAAGGTCGTTGCGGGGACCGTGATACAAAAGATCCCCCAGAAGGATCAGCTTATCCCCCTGCTCCCGCTCATAAGCCTCCATCAATTTTCTGCAATAATATGCAGATCCATGAATATCACTTGCGATCACCAGCTTCATATAATCTCTCCATCTCCTTCATACTTTTTCTTAAGCGCGCTTCCTGCTCCCTCCGGTTCAGAAGCGGCTCCATCTCCGGACGCAAAAATCCAATCAGCGAAGCGTCCCCGTGCTTCTGGATTCCCACAAGCCAGTCCGTCAGCTCCTGCTCTTCCCCAAAGCAATTTTTTAAAAAATCCGTCATTTCATTGAGGAACCGTAGAAGCTCCTCCTTCTGCGCCTGAACAAGGGCTTTCGACCGGCTCCTCTCCTCCTCAAGAAGCGCCTTCCCCGCCTCCGGCTCCGGAAGACGAAGAGGCCCCGTCAGAAGCTTCGAGAGCCACTCGTCCACCTGCGCCTCCATGGACGCTTCCCAGGGGGTTAGAAGGTCGTTCTCCTTCTTCACCTTTAAAGCATGAAACCGCCGCTCCAAAAAGCGCTCCGGACTCTTTTCTTCGGATTCTTCTTTCATATAGGAGAAATACTGTGAGAGCACTTCTCTCTCCCGTTCCCATAGTCTTAAGGCGCTTCCGTAAGCCGTCATTCGTCCCCAGGCTCCGGATAAGAGATGACTTAGAAAAATACACCGCACGTCCCCCGGCGCTTTGGAGAGCCGCTCTATAAGCGCCCGGGTCTCCTCCCCGGAAAGCGTCCCGGTAAGAAGCCCCGCCACCGGGTAAGCCCCAAGAAAGGTTTGGTTCAACTGATAGTAAGCGGCAAAATCCGCCGCGATCTTCGGCACCCTCAAGAACTCTTCTATAAAGCTTCTGCCCACGGACATTCCCTGTCTCTCATACTCCGTAAGCAGCACCGACAGATCCTCCCAGCCCCTGGCTGTGACAAACTCTTTCTTCTCCCTGGTCAGCGTCACCTGATAAAAATGCTCCGGATGCAGCTCCAGATAAGAAAGGACCGCCGGATGTATCCCCTGTTGCAGCGCGTAGCCCTTCCAGACCCCGTAATCCGCTTCCACCGTCAGCGTCCGCACCCGGTCCATAGCCGCCATATCAAGCTCCCGAACGGCCTGATTGTACTCCTTCGGATTCCCTGCCGCCACGATCACCCAGCCCTTTGGAACCTTGTGATTCCCGAACATCTTGTACTGCAGAAACTGAAGCATCGTCGGCGCCAGCGTCTCGGAGACACAGTTGATCTCGTCGATAAACAGGATTCCCTCCCGGTATCCGGTCCGCTCCTGATATTCATAGACCGCGCCGATGATCTCGCTCATGGTGTACTCGGTCATGGTATACTCCTGATCCCCATACGTTTTCGTCACCAGCTTCGGCAGTCCCACGGCGCTCTGCCGGGTGTGATGGGTGATTGTATAAGAGATGAGCCCCACCTGACACTCTCTGGCCGCCTGCTCCATGATCGCCGTCTTGCCGATCCCCGGCGGTCCGATCAGGAAGACCGGTCTCTGGCGAAACTCGGGAATCCGGCTCTGTCCCCGGTCGTCCTTCGCCGTATAGGCTTTCAGGGTGCGGATAATCTCTTCTTTTGCTTCCTGTATGTTCATCGTCCTGTCTCCCATTCCATCTCGATATCCAAAGTCAGCGTCTGGGCCCAGGCCGGCGCCTTCCCCCGCATCAGCTCCTCGTTTAAAAATACAAAGGCGGTCTCATAATCCGGCTTATGCTCCGGATAAATCCCGTCGCCGTCCGTAAAGTAAAGAAGTCCTTTCAAATCCGAAAGCTCTCCCTCTCTTTTCATCTGGTCCACCAGCCGAAACACCGGGGTAAAGTCCGTATCTCCGTGTCCTTTCACTTCCATCTTTTCCAGATAAGCCTTCCACTCCTCCTCGCAGGTCACGCACACATGCTCCTGCACCGCGCAGTCGCACTGAATCAGATGAATCCGCATATTCCGGAAGAAGTTTTCCTTCTCCTCCAGGATCTCCCAGGTCTCCGTAAGAAACCGCCGGACCACCGCTCCCGAGCAGGAACCGGAAGTATCGATGGCGATCACAAACTCCAAAAGTCTCCGCATCTCCTTGTACTCCAGAGGTTCCAGGAAGACCAGATTCTCATACATCCTCCGGCTGTAGTCGTAAGGAATGTAATCAAAGCTGTCCATATCAAGAGACAGCTCCTCCTGACTGACCGCGAACTGCTTTAAGAACTGGCGGTAATCATAAGCCCGCTCCTTCTGAAGCACGATCTGCTCCCTTACCGTCCCCCGGCTGCCTCCCGCCTGCCTTCTGTGTTCTTCCTCCCGGAGCTCCATCTGCTCGAATACCGTCCGCCAGCGGTGAACCGCCTCCGTCAGCCGCCGGGCCTTCTCTTCTCTGTACGCACACTCTTCATGGATTTTCCGGGAGTTCTCCTCCTTCGCTTCCCAGAAGCGGTGATTGTCCCTCCGGAAGATCTCCTCCAGCTTCTCCATACGCTCCGGCGCAAGGGACGAAAGCCACCCGGAAAGTTCCCGCTCGTGAAACCTGATCTTCGACTCTCTGATCTGCCGATAGCACCGGCTTCGTTCCTCCGGAATCGGCCACGTAAACCCCTCCACGTGCATCCGATCGATCCGATACTCCGTCATCAGATCACAGGCCAGATGCCAGATCCGCTCGGTGCAGGAGTAATCCCGCAGCGGATGCAGATACAGGCCGTGAAGCAGAAGATGGAGATACTGCCGCTCCAGCACCTCCGACCGCCCGGAAAAAAGCGCGAACACCTCGTCCTCTTTCCAGTATATAGTCTCCCCGTCCGTACCGGAACCCTGGTCCGTCCACACGACTTTCGGAATCTCAAAAGCCGCCCGGAAGGCCGGAAGCTTCTCCTTAAGACGACCTCTGACGTAGCGAAGCGCATCTTTTGCAAGCGCTCTTTTCCTTTCCTGTAATACCTCCATCCGCGCTCCTCCTCGTTCTACCTTTCATACGCCCTAGTACCGCTGCGTCCCTTCCCCTAAGCGCAAGCGGGGTCTGGAAGACTTATCTGCTCCCGGCAGGCGACCGGATGGTGTCCGGATTGCGCAAGCGTTCCCCCTCTTGAAAATCCTCCCCCTGTATGGTATCCTAGGAACAGGCAAAAAGGGGGGAAATCAACATATGAAAATGCAAGAATCACCGGAAGACTACCTGGAAGCCATCCTGGTCCTCTCCAGAGAACTCGGCAATGTCCGCTCCATTGATGTTGCCAACCATCTGGGATACAGCAAACCCAGCATCAGCGTTGCAATGAAAAGGCTCCGGGAGAACGGCTATATTGCGCTGGACGACAGCGGTCATCTGATTCTGACCGGCTCCGGTCTGGCCGTCGCCCTGAACATCTATGAGAAGCATCTGGTCCTGACCCAGTTTCTCATCTCCATCGGAGTGGACGAAGAAATTGCCAAAAAAGACGCCTGCCGCATGGAGCATGTCATCAGCGACGAAAGCTTCGAGAAAATCAAGCAACTGCCCCGCTGACGGCTTTTGGGAAAACCGAAAATGTTACGGTGAATCACGTAAACGCAAATAACTCCCGGCACACCATGTACCGGGAGTCTCTTTTCTGTTATTTACTTTCTCTGAGATCTTCCCGGAAACGCTCCAAAAGCTGGTCAATCACATGAACCAGATGGCCGATCTCCGGCTTGGTCAGCTGTTCATCCGCTCCCAAAGCCTCTCCTTTGATCCGCATCTGATCATCGATCAGGGAGGAGAAGATCACAACCGGTATCTTCTTCAGCCTGGGATCGTCTTTCACCAGCTTCGTCAGCCGGTGTCCATCCATCTCCGGCATCTCAATATCCGTGATGATCAGATTCACTTTGTCATACAGATGCTCATCATCCTTCAGCGCGTGCAGATAATTCCATGCTTCCTGACCATTGTTGAAATTCTTCACATCCATGAATCCGGCCCTCTCCAGAGAATCATCGATCATCTTCTGCAGAAGCACCGAATCCTCCGCGATCACCAATGGACTGTCACAGAGCGGGCGGTCGCCCATCTGCTCCACCTCGGAAATCTGAATCGACGTCTCCGGCGCGATCTCCGCCACGATCTTCTCAAAGTCAAGAATCGTCACCAACTCTCCCGCACACTGAGCGATACCGGTGGCCACGCCCTCATCCCCGTGAGAAAGCGTCTTATCCGGCTTCTGGATATCCTTCCAGGAGATCCGGCTGATGCCCTCAATGCTCTGGACCCGGAAAGCAACCGTCATTTTGTTGAAATTCGTGACAATGAACAGATCTCTCGGCTTATGCCCCAGATCCTCACCGGTCAGATAATACCCCAGATCAATAACCGTGATCAGGATGTCCCTCGGCTTGAAGATTCCTTCCACAGCCGGATGGGCATGGGGCATCATCTTCACCTTCTCACTCATCATGATCTCTTTGACTTTCGCCACATTGATCCCGTAGAACTCGCCCTGAATCGTGAATTTCATAATCTCGATTTCATTCGTACCCGACTCAAGAAGAATACCTTCTTTTTCTTTCTCCACTTCTATCGCTCCTTCCTTACAGATGTCTCTCTGGTTTCCCCGCCGTACGGATGATAACATCCCCATTCGCAATGTTGATGAGCATCGTCCTTGCATAACTTCCGCCGGTATCTTCCGCCTTGATACGCATCCGTTCTTCCATCAATAACTTCTTTACCATCGCGGCATTTCTCTGACCGATGTTTCCAAAATCCGAGTTGCCCCGGATCTCGAACATCTTCGCTCCTCCTGCAATCTTCACGATGGTTCTGCTTTTCAGCATTCCAAACGCGGTCAGCTTGCGGATCATCTCCTGAATACCGCTGTCTGCATATTTGAATACCTTCGGATCTCTTGGATCAGTCCTCGAAGGCAGCATAATGTGCAAAAGCCCTCCCAGCCGAATGGC
Organism: uncultured Lachnospiraceae bacterium; assembly: GCA_910584945.1. Taxonomy (GTDB): domain Bacteria; phylum Bacillota; class Clostridia; order Lachnospirales; family Lachnospiraceae; genus Hominiventricola. The sequence continues at coordinate 91,551 of CAJUDY010000005.1, forward strand.
CGGATCATACATCGTGATCCCGATACAGGAACCCAGTGCGTAAGTGATGATCTGCCCTTCACCCCTGGCAAACTTCATGTCGCCGATTCCTACCTTGATATCTTTCCCCGTCAACTTGACACACCTAATTTCTCTAATATCCTGTTCAAAGACTGAATGTCAGGCAGCATCAAAAGTCCATCGGAAAGCCTGACACCATCCATAATAAACTCCGCATTGATATACATTAACTTATCTGTCTCATAACCGTACTCCGCAATGGGTACCGTCAGTATCCCGCCCAGCATATTGACCGTGGAGCTTGGAACCGACAGATCGATATCCACACCCACCAGCTGTGCAAAGGCATTGATATACGAGCAGATGATGATATTGCCCACTTCCTCCAGAGCAGAATAATCCATCTCGTCCATTTCTTCGAAAGAAGTGTATTTTTTCCCAATCAGCTTCTCCAGCACGGCATTCGCCATATCCATCTTGAAGATGAACAGAATCAATCCGTTCACGTCGTTGGACATCTGCACCAGGGTCGCCGCCACCAGCTCCTCGATCTCTCCGATCTTATCTACCGCCTCCTCGTATCCGAGTACGCTCACCTCCGGAATCGAGATCCGGATCTCCTTCTGCAGGAGCTTGGACAGAGCCGTCGCCGCGTGACTGGTACCAATGCTGCTGATCTCCTTCATGACGTCCAGTTCCTGAAGGTTCATTTCCTCATAGCTTTTAATTCTCATAGTCACCTCTTGATGATGTGCTTATCCCCGGAGGGAGTTAATGGTGGATTCGATTTCATCCTCTGTGGTAACGACCTTCAGCGCATAGGAGAATGCCCGCTGGGTCTCGATCACCTTTACCATCTCGTCTGCCATACTCGTTCCGGAAGTCTCCAGCGCGCTGCTGGCAATGATGGGACTCTCAATCAGGATGGGCTCCGCTCCCTCGTCGGAAGGTGCGAATTCATCATTTCCCACATTCATCAGACGGCTGGGATTATTGAAGGTATAGAGGGCAAGACTGCTCTTGATCGCCGCCATGTCTTCCGCTCCTTCCCCGTTCTCATCCGGCATCTGCCCCACCTCGATGGGCTGCTGGTTGCGGTCCAGCACCAGCTTGTTGGACTCGGTAGTCAGATAGAACCTCCCGTCCAGCTCGCCCCGGTGAAAACGCCCGCTTCTTGTGTACGTGATCTCCTCGGTCCCCACATCCTGCACCATGAAAAACGCATTGTCCTGCATGATGGCAAAGTCCAGTTCGCTTCCGGTCTGCGTGACCGCCGACGCCCCAAAGTCCGTATAGGTCCGCTGCACTCTCATGCCGTTGCCCGCCATCAGCTCGGTGACCGCATCCTCGGAATCATTCAGATTATAATTCAGAAGATCGGAAAAAGCCACATTCTTCGCCTTAAACCCATAGTTGTTGATATTGGCGAGGTTGTTGGAAACCACGCTTAATTTTGCCAGAAAGCTCCCGGCCCCGAGAGCCCCGGTATAAAATGACTGATACATTTTTTTCCTCCTGATGCTGTTATATTTACAGTCTTCCTACGTCGGTCGACGATTTGCTCATGATCTGATCATACATCTTCAGCACCTGAGCCGCGCTCTGCAGCGCTCTCTGGGCCGTCATCATGGAGGTCAATTCCTCCACCATATCCACATTGGAATGCTCCAGGGTTTTCCAAAGCACGGTGGTCTCTCCCTCTTCAAGCTCTCTGGCGGCCTGGTCCGTGGAGAAGACGCCGTAGTCCTCCTTGTGGAGCTGCTCATAGTCCTCAAAATCCACAATTCGAAGCTTGCCGAACTCCCGGGTACTGCCGTCCCGGTCCACCACCCGGATGGTTCCGTCAGCGCTCACCTGAAAATCTTCATTGTCAATCTGGATCGGCTGACCGCCTTCCCCCTGGACTCTTCCCAGCGTGTTCAGCATCAGATAACCTTCGCTGTCCACATTGAAAGAACCGTTTCTGGTATAGCGGACTCCGTTCTCCGTATCCACACAGAAAAATCCTCTCCCGCTCAGGGCGAAATCATAGATCCCGCCGGTGGGATCGAAGCTTCCCTGCTCATAGTTCACATAGGTTCTCTCGGCGGTCCTGATCTTGGAGGTTACGCCCAGCTCCTCCTGAATGTCCTTATTGGTCCTTCCTGTGCGGTAGAGCATCTCCTCCTCAAAAGTGTTGCTGACCATCTTATCCCGCTTATAGCCCGCGGTCTGAATGTTCACCATATTATTGCTGATCACATTCAGGTTCCGGTTCTGTGTCAGCATTCCGGATGTCAGGTTATAGAATCCCTGGTACATACCCCTGTCTCCTCCTTCATCATATTTATAAATAAGTGCTCATATAGTCTTTCAGCTTGCGGATCGCGCCGCTGTGGATCTGGGAAATCCTCGGCTCGCTGACCCCCAGCACCTGGGCGATCTGTCCCATGTTCAGTTCCTCCACATAGTACAGGGAGATCACAAGCTGTTCCTTTTCTTTCAAGGCTTTTACCGCTTCGGCCAGAAGCTGCCTGGACTCTTCTTGAAGAAACGCCTTCTCCGGCTGGGAACCTGCATCCCCGCTGGACAACTGCAGCGACTGGTGTTCGTCCTCGTCGTCAATCAGCATATCCAGGGACAGGACGTTCATGATCACACTCATGCGCTGAAGCTTCCGGTATTTTTTCACATCCATACCGATGTGCCTTGCAACCTCTTCGTCGCTGGCTTCGCTGCCCAGAGCAATCCTGGCCTCTTCCATCATCCGGACCTGTTTGCGGAAATCTCTGGGCATCCAGTCATTTTTGCGCACCAGATCGATGATCATCCCCCGGATTCGTCTTGAGATAAAAGTTTCAAACTTATTATCCCGCTCCGGGTCGTATCTGTCAATCCCTTTCATGATGGCAATGACGCCTTCATTGATAATATCTTCCATCTGCAGCGAACCGGCATAGATTCCCCGCATCTGGGAAGCAATGGTCTTGACGATATACAGATACCGCATCACCAGTTCCTGTTTGATCGAAAGCTCCCCGCTCTCCTGGTATAAGGCAAGGAGTTCTTCATTTGTCTTATCTTTTAGATTTCCTGTCTGAAGCATTATCCCTTCCACCTCTTAATGGATCAGGCTCCCCTTCTTTCCGGATTCTCCAGCGTCAGACTGCCGATGGACTGGATCTGCACATTGTTCGCGATCTCGTTAAAAGACAGCACTCTGACATTGGGATAAAACTGATCAATCAGCCGGTAAAAATGAACCCTCATTACCTGGGAGGTCAGAATCACCGGACTCTGAGACAGACTGTTGAATTTCTTAAGCTGCTCTGTAATCTGGTTGATCAGACTTTGCAGCACTTCCGGATTCAGCGCCAGATAGTATCCCCGCTCTCCTTTGGAGAGGCAGCCTACCATGGTACGTTCCAGCTCCGAATCCATCGTAAGTACTTTCATACTGCCGTCCTCGCAGTAAAGCCGGGTAATCGTGCGCTTCAGCGCCGTCCGGATACGTTCGATCAGTCCATCCACATCCTTGATTGGCAGCCCTGTCTCTGAGATACTCTCCAGAGCCGTCTCGATGATCGTCTCCATGTCCTTGATGGGGACCCCCTCTCTCAGAAGACTGGTCAGGATCTTCTGGAACAGACTGTAATTGATAAAATTCGGGAACGCCTCCTCGATCAGTTCCGGCGCAATCTTCTTGGTGTTTTCCACCAGATGGATGATCTCCTGTCTGGTCAGAAGCTCGTGAGCGTGCTGCTTTACCACCTCCGACAGGTGGGTGACCAGCACGGACAGAGGATCGATGACGGTGTACCCGTAGATCTCCGCCATCTCCCGGTCCTCCGGCCGGATCCACCGGCTGGGAATTCCGTAGGCCGGTTCGATGGTCTCGATGCCGTCGATCTCCTTCTCCGGATTCTCCGGGTCCAGAGCCAGGAAGTAATCCACCAAAAGCTCGCCTCTGGCCACCTCTTCGCCTTTGATCTTGATACAGTACTGATTGGTATTCAGCCCCGAACTGTCTCTTAGGCGGATGGAGGGGATTACAAATCCCATATCCTGGGCATACTGTCTCCGGAAGATCACGATCCGGTTGATCAGCTTTCCGCCCACGGATTCGTCCACCAGGGGAATAAGGCTGTAGCCGAATTCCATCTCGATGGGTTCCACCGTCAGCAGATTATATACGTTATTGACGTCTTTATAGTATTCTTCTTCCGTCACCTGGCGAAGGCTCTCCTGGCCCTCCTCTCCCGGCATGGCGTCCGGCGCTCCCTCGAAGCCGCCGGGGCCGCCGGCCGCAAATCCCGCCGCCGCCATCGACGGCTCTTCCTTGATCCTTCTGGACAGGTAATACCCGCCCGCGATCAGACCCGCGGAGACGATGACAAGCTGCAGAACCGGCATACCCGGGATCACCGTCAGCACCGCAACCACCACGCCGCTGATCATGATTGCCGTGGGCTGGGCGGTAAACTGCTTGGAGATATCTTCGTTCAGGCTTCCCTCCGCCACCGCTCTGGTGACAATCATACCGGTTGCGGTAGAGATCAAAAGCGACGGAATCTGGCCCACCAGGCCGTCGCCCACCGTCGCAATCGAGTAGGTGACCGCCACCTCGCCCAGCGTACCGCTTGCCTGGACCATACCGATGATGATACCGCCCACCAGGTTGATGCCAGTGGTGATCAGGGACATGACCGAATCGCCCTTTACGATCTTCGTAGCACCGTCCATGGAGCCGTAGAAATCCGCTTCTCTTTGAATCTTCTCACGCCGTATCCTGGCCTGCTGTTCGTTGATCAGGCCGGAGTTTAAGTCCGCGTCGATGGCCATCTGCTTACCGGGCATCGCGTCCAGGGTAAACCTGGCAGCAACCTCGGAGACACGCTCCGCGCCCTTGGTGATCACCAGAAACTGCATCAACACGATGATCAGATAGATGACAAGACCTACCACCACGTTGCCCTGCAGGATAAAGTCGCCGAAAGCCTTGATGATCTGTCCGGAAGAACCGGAGTTCGTCAGGATGTTCCTTGTGGTAGACACGTTGATTCCAAGGCGGAACAGGGTCGTGATCAGAAGGAGCGACGGATAGATCGCGAATTCCAGCGGTTCCCTGATCGTCATGGTAATGATCAGGATCATCAGGGACAGGGATATATTCAAGATAATCGCCACATCTACAATCGCTGCAGGCAGCGGAATAATCAACAATAATATGATTGTCAGTACAAAAAATACAACCGAATAGCTTAATAACTTTTTCATGTAAGACTCCATCATCTATACAGACTATGCGGATGCCGCCTTCTCCATACGTAAGGAAAGGAGGAAGCTACTTGAGCATCTCGTCTCTGTGGTCCAGCCGGTAGATGTATACCAGAAGCTCGGCCACGGCGCCGTAGAACTCCGGCGGGATCTCCCGACCCACCTCACAGGACGCGTAAAGCCCCCTGGCCAGCGGCCGGTTCTCCAGCACGAATACTCCGTGTTCTTCGGCGACTTCGATGATCCGAAGGGCCAGATAATCCTTTCCCATGGCAAGCACCATGGGCGCCCCGTGCTTCTCCGGATCATATTTTAACGCAACGGCAAAATGCGTAGGGTTCCTGACGACCACATCTGCCTCCGGTACGCTCTGCATCATTCTGCTCATTGCCATCTGTCTCTGGATTTTCCGGATTCGGCTCTTGATCTCCGGATTTCCTTCTGTCATCTTGTATTCTTCTTTGACTTCCTGCTTGGTCATCTTCAGGTTATTCTCAAAGTCCCATCTCTGATACAGAAAATCAAAGAACCCCACCACGGCAAAGGCAATGCAGACATTCTTTACCAGATTGAACACCATCTGAAGCATCTCAATCGTGGAAGGTAAGATGGGCATATCAATCATACGGGCGATAGGACTTAGATCGCTTCTGACCATATTATAGAGCAGCACCAGAAGGATTGCCACTTTAATCAGGTTTTTTATGAGGTCCACAAGTTTTTTTAAGCCAAAGAGCTTTCGTATCCCGCTGATGGGATTGAGCTTGCTGAACTTCGGCTTCACGGTCTCCATGGTGAAGAGAAATCTTGTCTGGATTCCATGACCCAGAATTCCCAGGACCGCGGAGATCCCCAGAAGCGGCAGCGCACATTTTAAAAGAGAGACCATCGAATAGACGTAGATCTGGGGCGAATTCTCAAAAGGCGCGTCCTGACTGATGGCGGAAAAAAAGAATTCCATGTATTCCCGCACGGTGTCGTAGATGAACGGAAGTATCTTTTTCGCCATCCAGAATACACCGAAGAGCATCAGCACGGTGACGATGTCTTTGCTCTGGAAGACGTTTCCCTTTTTTCTCGCGTCATTTCTTCGTTTACTGGTTGGCTGTTCGGTCTTCTCCTGTCCGTTCGCCTCCGCCAAGTTCACCACTCCCTTCTGGAGTACCGGTAGCCCGCAGTGCGCGCTCCAAAGCCTTCGGCTATCTCGCTCACGGGCTTCGCCCTATCAAACTGTAATCTGACAAAATCGTCAGCAAGCTGCCGTTTTGTCATCTTCCACTTGGGGCACTGCTCATTGCCTACATGAACATCATACCATAAGTAACAGGGCTTCTTCTATATATAAAAACAAATTGTCAATAATTGCATACAGCTTGCTGGCGATGGGATTGAACATATAGACCAGCATCATCAGCCCTACGATAATCTTTAACTGGAAGTTGACTGCGAACACGTTGATCTGGGGAATGATTCTCATAAGAATTCCCACGGCGGCCTCCACCACCAGCTCCATGGCAAGGATAGGGAACGCAAGCTGCAATCCGGTGGTGATGCTGGTCTTGAAGATCTCCACCATCAGCCGGGAAAGCTCCGGCCGGATCACCACTTCTCCAAAGGGCACCATTCTCGCGCTGGAATAAATCAGCGCCATCAGGCGCACATGCCCGTCGCCCGCCAGAAATAAAAGCACCAGGAATGTATAATACATTCCCGACGTGATGGTCATCTGTGTATGATACTGGGGATCATACACCTGAGCCATGGACAGACCCATGATATAATCCAGCACCGCAGCGGCAAAGCGGACCACTGCAAAGGACAGCTCCATGGAAAATCCGATGGCAAACCCCACCATCAGTTCTTTGATCAGCATGACCGCGAACTCCAGCATCCCCACCGGTTCATGGGCCAGCACTCCGTCCGTGGACGCGTACATCAGAAAAGAAAGGGTGAAGATCATGGCTCCCTTGGCAGCATTCGGTATATTGGAGCGTCCCAGTACCGGATTCATGACGACCGCTCCGGTCATACGCATGAATACCAGTGCGAAAAGGATGAACATGCCCCGTCAGCCTCCTGCGATCAAAGAGATCATCTGCTTTAAGAAATCCTGCAGCATGGTCATAATGCTGCCTCCCAGGAATCCCATAACCGCCAGAATCGCCAGAAACTTGGGCACAAAGGTCAAGGTCTGCTCACTGATCTGCGTGGCCGCCTGAAAAATGGAAATAATCACGCCCACCACCATACTGACCAGCAGAAAGGGCAGGGAAAGCCTTAAGGCAAGCTGAAAGGCCTGATATAAGATATCGAGTACTTCAAGTTCGGACATGGGCAACTCCTTTCCTGCTTATACAAAGCTTTCGACAATGCCGGTAAACAACAGTTCCCAGCCGTTCACCGTCACAAAGAGCAGAAGCTTAAAGGGCAGAGAAACCATCGCCGGCGGCAGCATAACCATACCCATGGACATCAGGGTCGTGGACACGATGATATCCACCAGCAAAAAGGGCAGATAGATAAAGAAGCCTGCCATGAACCCTCTTTTCAACTCGCTGGTCATAAAAGACGGGACCACGACTGTCAGAGAATAGTCCATCGGATCTTCTTCTATCTGTGCTCCCGACATATTGACAAAATTATCCAGCGTATCCACTTCCGTGTTGCGCAGCATGAACTCCTTCAAAGGAACGATCATGCGGTCGATGGCCTCGTCCTGACTGATCTCCTCCCTCAGATAAGGCTGATACGCCTCCTCGTTAATTCTTGTAATCACCGGGTTCATGATGTACAATGTCAAAAAAAGCGCGATTCCCACCAGAACCATATTGGGTGGGGACTGCTGAACGCCCATCGCATTCCTTGTAAAGGAGATGATGATGATGGTTCTTGTAAAAGAAGTCATCATGATCACAATGGAAGGCAGCAGAGCCGCCATGGTCAGCAGGAATACCAATTCCAGAGTGGGAACGCTCCCACCATTCAGCTGTGTCAAAAGATCGCTCATCTGTCAACTCCGTTTTTCTCTTTGTGGAACTTTTTATACTTCTCCAGAAGTTCCTGAAAAGAAGGCAGCTCCGTGCCGCCGGTACTTTGGGGCATGTCCGCCTCAAACTCTCCCTCCACTTCCGAAAGGAGCTGAATTCCCGCCTGACTGACGCCGACCAGATAATGATGCTCTCCTGCCTTTAACAGGAGGATTCTTCGATCCTGCCCCACCTGAAGCTGACTTAAGATCTTCAGGTTGCCGCCGGAGCAGGAATCTTTCACCCACTGTTTTCCCAGCATCCGGCTGCACCAGTACGCCAGGAATAATACGCCGACTACGGTCAGTATGGCGTTAAATAAAGACAACGTCCCCATGATCAAAGGCTTTCCGGATTGATCTCTTTGGATACGATCTCCGTGATACGGATACCGAAGTTATCCTCCACCACGACGATATCTCCCCGGGCGATGCACTGTCCGTTGACGAACAGATCCACCTGTTCTCCCGCCATCTTATCCAGAACCACCAGAGTACCCTGGGTGAATTCCAGGATGTCGCGTACCAGTCTCTTGGTCCGGCCGATCTCCACGGAGATCTCCAGGGGCACTTTCATCAGCATTTCCTGATTGGTCTTATCCTCGATGCCGTCTCCGGATTCGTCACGGATCTGATCAGAAGACAGAGGACGGATAATCGAACTTTCCTTTTTCGACGGTTCCGGAGCCTTGGAGGCCTTCATCATCTCCATCATATGCATCTGTGTCTGCTGCATCTGATTGAGCAGCTGAAGCATCATCGGGTCCATGGCCGGAGCGGGCGCCGGGTACGGATAGTAGGGCTGCTGCGGGGCCTGAGCCGCCTGGGGCTGCTGTACCGGAGCTGTCGGCTGCGGTTCCGGGGCAGGCGCGCTCATGGACGACATCAGAGCGTCCATCTCCTCCTGGGACATGCTTCCTCCCGTGGAAGCCGTAGGCGCGGGTTCCGGTGCGGGCGCGCTCATGGACGCCATCAGCGCATCCATCTCCTCCTGGGACATGCTTCCTCCCGTGGAGTCCGTAGGCGCGGGTTCCGGTGCGGGCGCGCTCATGGACGCCATCAACGCATCCATCTCTTCCTGAGACATGCTTCCTCCCGCGGAAGCCGCCGGCGCTTCCGGCTGCGGTTCTGGTTCCGGCGCAGTCTCCTTCACCGGTTCGGGTGTGCTGTCTCCTCCCAATCCGAAGGGCGTCAGAAGACGTTTCGCAAGGTCGGTAGACATAATATTCATAAATTCACTGTTCAGTTTCTCTTCAATCTCCAGGCGGAAGCGGACCACTACCATCCCCTCTTCCTCCGGAAAATATTTCTCTTTGAATTCCTCCGGCTCCCCCACGTCAAAAGACTTGGGAGTGGAGATGTTCACCGGGAACCCCAAAAACTCCGACAAAGCCGTCGCCGAAGCCCCCATCATCTGATTCATGATCTCGCAGATGGCACTGATGCAGATTTCGTCCATCTCGAAGGCTTCTTCCCCGGGAACCTCTCCCAGCAGCGTGCCTACGATGATGCGTACATCCTCCTTGCGGAACATCATGACATTCTTGCCTGCCAGACCTTCGACATAAGCAATCTCCACACCGATGGCCGGTTCCAGTTTCTTGAACTCGAACTCTTCCCGGCTCTGGACCCGCACAACCGGTGTTGTAATATCCACCTTTGTGCCCAGCAGAGTGGAAACTGCCGTTGCCGAGGCGCCGAGACTGATGTTCATAATCTCGCCTATGGCATCGATTTCCATTTCATTAAAGGTGCTAGCGCCCATTTTTCAATCTCCTTTTGTCATTATTTCATTCTAGCAGACGGAATATTACTTGCCGATCTCCAGCGCTTTCTGCGCCATGGCCTTGATGGCATTGAGCGCGGTAACATTCGCGTCATAGGATCTGGTCGCTGACATGGAGTCCACCGTCTCCTTCAGAAGATCTACATTGGGCATCTCGACAAAACCGCTCTCGTCCGCATCCGGATGTCCCGGATTATAGACCATCTTCATCTCGCGGTCGTCTTCCACAATCTCGGCAACCCGCACGCCGACTCCCTGGCTGCTGATTCCCTTTCCGTTTGCGGCGCTCCTTAAGGCGTCCCGGAAGCTGTGGGTCCCGTAGCTTTCAAAGACCACATCCTTCCTGCGGTATGCGCCGCCCGCTTCGGTCCTCGTTGTATCCATATTGGTAATATTTTCCGCCGCAATATCCATCCTGAGTCTCTGGGCGCTGAGTCCGGAAGCGCAGATATCAAAAGAACTTAAAAAAGCCATTCCCTCTATCCTCCTGACCTTTACTGTCCTAAGATGGTCTTTACGGTCTCTACAATACGCTCCTGATTAAAAGGCTTCACGATGAAGTCCTTCGCTCCGGATTTGATCGCATCCACAACCATGCTCTCCTGACCCATGGCCGTGCACATCACAATCTTGGCGTCCGGATGGTTGCCCCGGATTGCCTTTAAAGCCTGAAGCCCGTCCATATTCGGCATGGTAATATCCATGATCACCATATCTGGGCTCTCCTCTTCGTACTTTTTCACTGCCTCCGCTCCATCCTGGGCTTCCACAAAGTTGTCATATCCGCTTTCGGTCAGAGCCTTCTTCACCATCATTCTCATAAATGCAGCATCATCAACCAGCATAATCTTCGCCATTGTCTTTTCCTCTCTCTCATAAAAAAATTAATATGTAGTCTTTTATTCAGATGCGGCTGTTTCCAGTTCTTCCGTGAGCTCTTCTTCTTCGTCATAAAGCCTTTGGTTAATCCGCACCGCCACATTCTTTTTAAATATGCCCATCTTGCCGGTAAACCATGCCTGCCTGCCCACAAAGAGCCGTACGTCATGATCTTTCGGCTTGCTCATATCGATGACATCTCCTTCTTTCAGATGGTAGATATCATCCAGATCCAGAGAGATCGTTCCGAGCTGTCCGGTAATCGGAAGCATGGATTCCCGGATATTATCCAGAATCGTCTCCCGGTTATCTTCATAGTCATAACCTCTTGCCAGATGCTTGCGGCTGTCGATAATCTGGAAAATGGATTCCAGAAGAGTACCCGGCATACAGATCCGGATCTTCTCCGACGCCAGGCCTGCCAGGTCCACGTTCAGGTGAATGATCGCCACCGTCTCGTCCAGACCCACGTCCTGCATCATGCTGGGATTGTCTTCAATCCTCTGGGCTTTGAACTCCATACCAATGTAATTGGCAAACCCGTCTTTTAATGCCTGAATCAAATAGGAAAGAATCCGCCGATACAGCGCGATTTCCACATCTGAGTACCGGTACCCCGGTTTTACCTTAATCACTTCCTCTGATCCGCCCAGCATATGGTCTACCAGAGTGATTACAAGCCCCGGCGACACATAGATCATAAGAGGCACCAGGTTCTTATTCAGATCCTGAATCGTGGCTTCCACCAGCGTCACCGCATCATTCTCATTTAACGAGTTTACGTATTCATAATATCGGCGTTCCTGTACTTCCATCACCGTGATATCGGTCATAACCCGGAATACGCCGTTGATCTGGGAGGTGATGATCCTGGCATAATTCTCAAACACGCTGGTCAGGATCTTCAACTTATCCTTTGTAAACTTTCTCGGGCTGTAGAAATCATACTTGCTGTACTTGACTTCTTCTGTCACAGCCTTTTCTTTTTTAACCTCTTTTTCCGTCTCCACCGGCGCACTGTCGCCGCCGGAACTCATGGATTTCAAAAGGGCGTCAATCTGACTTTGGGACAATACGTCTGCCATCTGAAAAAGCCACCTCTTATTCAAGTTCCGCTTCCGCCAGGAAGCGGACTTATTTTATAGTTATTCTGCTGCAGCGTCTCCTGCAGGTTCTGCCGTGTTGTCTCCGGCACCGTCTCCCGCAGGCTCCGCCGTGTCGTCCGAAGGATTGATCTCCTCTTCCGGCAGCGTGCTGGCCGCTCCCTCCGAGCTGCCGCCTACCGTGTCAAAGCCTTCCCCTCCGGTTACCAGCACATTTCCTGCATTCATGCTGTTCGTAAATTCGTCATAGTAATCGTTCATGGACTTAATGTCCGCACCGCTGTCGATGATCACAAATTCCACCCGGCGGTTCTTTGCCCGGCCCTCGCTGGTATCATTCTCACTGACGGAACGGTACTGTCCGTAGCTTAAGCCTACCAGCTTGCTGGGATCGATGATATCCTTATTCTGAATATAGGCTGCCACCTCTGCGGAACGCATGGCGGACAGAATCCGATCGGTCCTGGGGTTGTTCGCCCGGTCCGGGTTGGCCTGCGCTGTATGTCCCATGATATTGATCTGGGCAATGCTGCTCTCATATTGTTCCAGCACGCCGCAGAGAATATCCAGGATCAGGATCGCTTCCTCGGTCAGGTCCGACTTGTCGCCGTCAAAAAACGCCTGGTTCTCGAACACAAGAAAGGTATATCCGTCTTCCCTGGAGATACTCACTCCTTCTACCCCGCTGCTGGAGAGCGCTTCCATCAGGGCGATGTACAGCTCCTCCGGATTTTCCGGATCGGAGATCGCCTCGTCAAAGTCCATGTTGCCGGACACCTCATATTCTGCTTCTGAGATATCCTGGTTGATGGCAATCTGTTCTGTCTCACCGGAACTGGGAAAGATACTCTTTACAAAGACTTCCCATTTCTGCTGATCCAGACTGGACATGGAATAAAGCATAACGAAGAAACACAGAAGAAGGGTCACCATGTCGCCATAAGTGTCCATCCAGCTTCCGCAGTCTTCATCTCCTCCGCCTTTTTTCCGTCTGCTCATCCTGCTCCGCCCCCTTCTCCGCCGGCCGGCGCATCTTTGGCTTTCAGAAGAAGCTTCTTCTGCTGAGACTGTTTCAGACAGGACAACAGATGCTCACGCAGGAACTTGGGATTCTCTCCCGCCTGGATTCCCATGATGCCCTCAATAATCGTCATACAGTACAACTCTTCCTCCGCCTGTCTGACACGCAGCTTCTTTGCAATGGGCTGAAAAAACAGGTTGGCAATCAAGCTGCCGTAGAACGTAGTGATCAAGGCCACGCTCATGTCCTGCCCCAGGGTGCTGGCGCCGCCGCCCCCGTCCAGGTCCATACCTTTCAGCATGTTGATCAGACCGATCAGGGTACCGACCATACCGAAAGCCGGAGCATACGAAGACGCCTTCTCATAGATACCGGCTGCCTCGTCGTGCCTTGCGATCATATCGTCCATCTGCTTCTCCAGCATATTCCGCACTTTGTCCGGATCGTTGGCATCTACAATCATCAGTACGCTTTGTTTCAGGAAAGGGTCCTTGATCTCCTCCGCCTTCTCCTCCAGCGCCAGAAGCCCGCTCTGCCTTGCCAGCATCGCCAGATCCACCAGCTCATCCACCAGCTTGGGAATTGCAAACTTTTTGCCCTTGGTCAGCACCATCAGATGCTTCGGCACATCCTTCAGTATCCGTAAAGGATAACTCGCAAGTATGGCCGCGATCGTTCCTCCTAAAACAATCGCCAAACTTTGGGGGTCCCAGAAGTTCCCAAGCTTGGAAGTTCCAATTCCCCATACGACAAGTCCCATACCGATTATCATACCGAGAATGGTTGTTATATCCATGTTTCTTCTCCTCCTTGCCAAACATCAGCAATCTGTATTTGTAAACTGTTCCGTATCGTCACAGTTACTTTTGATCTATTTATCGCCACCTGGCGCGGTACAGCTCTGATAAAACGCGCGGAGCTGCTCCACCACCGAATCCGCTGTATCCTTCACCAGATAGTAATAGCCATTCATCATTTTGATCTTGGTCTCCGGAATGCTCTCCATCGACTCAATCTGCAGGATATTCAGATACAACACTTCTCCACTCAGCCGTGTCACCCTAATCATATCTCTCCTACCACCTTCCGTACTCCATGCAGGGGGGGCATCCAGGGAGGACGTATGCAATACGTCCTCCATCTGAAGCCTTTCCCTCCGGGCCTCTCTGGCCCGGTCCATAATTCTCTGATCGGCACTGCGCCTTCTATACCATGCCATTACCGTTTCATACTGATCAGATCAGACAAAATCTCGTCGCTGACCGTAATCATCTTACTATTCGCCTGGAATCCTCTCTCCGCCATAATCATCTCCGAAAACTCCACCGCCATATCCACGTTGGAAGCCTCCAGGTAGCCAGGCATCAAGGTTGCCCGGTTGCTGCCCGGAACGTCCGCGCTACAAGTACCTGTGTTGTCGCTCTCAGACGCTTTATAGTAGTTGCTGCCATCCTTCGTCAAACCTTCCTGGTTCTGGAACGTAACAATAGCTACCGTACCGATGGTGAAAACACCACTTTTGGTGATATCATTTCCCTGATCATCTTTCGCTGGATATGTCAAAGTAGCCTCAATATTACCTGCCTTATTAATCTTAATAGCTGTACATTCAAGAGCCTCTTTATTACCTATAGCCTCACTAAATCCCAAAGTAACTGTATCTGATGTAGGTGGCGTAGCATTGGGATTTCCTGGTGTAACTGTTACACTTTTAGGAATACGCAAAGGCACCATTTTTCCATCATTTGCTGCAATACTGTCATTCAAATAGCCATATACAAAATTACCATTTCCATCAACAATATAACCATTGCTATCCTTCTTGAACTGACCAACACGGGTATAATCAAAATCCGCATTTTTTATTGCATCCGTATCAGTTGCAGCAACTCCTGTAGTAGGTACGCTTTCAGTTTTAGTTGACTTCGTCACAAAGAATCCATTTCCGTCAATCGTTGCCGAGAATCCGCCCACATACGTCGGTGTACTTGCCGCCATATCAATGGAGATCGTCCCCATCAAAGAACCATAACCATACTGAGCCGCGTTCACACCGCCGGCATCTGCCGTACCATTGGTAGACGCGTTCGCCGACTGATACATCGTATCCTTAAATGTATAACTCTGAGATTTATATCCAACAGTATTGACGTTGGCAAGGTTATGTCCGATGACATCCAGTTTGTTCTGATGTGCCCGAAGGCCCGAAACGGCTGAATCCATTGCTCTTAACATATATTCTTATTATCCTTTCTCTATAACCCTTAGTCTTAAAGCCCCACTGGGCTTTCACCTCTCTATAAAGCTGCATGACAGCTTTCCCCGTCGTCAGCCTGTGATGGGCTGATGTTCCTGAAGGACCCATAGAAGGGCGCCGGTCCTTAGGGTGCGTCTTTTGCACCCTTAGTACCGCTGCGTCCCTTCCCTAAGCGCAAGCGGGGTCCGTAAGGAATATCTGCCCGTCGCGGGCGTCCGGGTAACCACTGCTCCGTCCATCATGTTCCCTCACCATTCACGCAAGAGAACCCAAAGCATCCTCACTCTTGAGGTCCTGCTCCCTACTACATCAAGACGGCACTGTCAATATTCGTGAACACCCGCTCCTTCATATCACTCTGAGACATGGTCGTCACGACCGTATTATTGGGTACATTGACGATAAACACCCCCTGCGCTCCAATCACGGCCACATCCCTGGCGCCCTTTTTCCTGGCTCCGTCCACGGCATGCTCCAGATTGCTCATCAGCTGACTGTCCACGGCAATTCCCCGTTCATTCATACGTTTTGCGGCATGTTTGGAAAAATTCAGGCCCTCCCTGGCACTCTCCTGGAGCAGTTTTTCAAATGACACCTGATTTCCGCCGGTCTGCGTCCTGCCGGTATTCTGGCTGACGCCGGCGCGCCCATTTTCCAAACGCTGAACTCCGTTCATCTCCATATGTAATCCTTTCTTCCAAAAATCCCTGCCCTTTGATCATCCAGGGCAATCATAAATTACTTGCTCAGGCTGTGATCCCTGCGGCTGCCGCTGCGCCTTCCTCCGCGCCCCCGGTCACCTCATTCTCGGGCGAAGTCGTCGGCTCCTGCGCGCCCTGACTGGAACCCGCTGCCTCTGTTCCGGCATCCGTCGGCTCCTTCGTGCCTTCACTGCCTTCCGCTCCATTCACCGGGTCCTTCGTTCCTTCGGTGGTGCCCTCCGGCTCCTTGGAATCCTCGCTTCCTTCCACTTTGTCTGGGTCCTTCAAGTCCTCTCCGGAACCATCATCCCGGTCTGCGTAAGGATCAGGAATCTTGCCCACGCCAACCATATAAGACATGGTGTACTCCTTCGTGTCGCCCTCCAGCTTGAACTTGGGAGTGCCGTTGACGAAGCTTACATACTCCACCTTTCCATACTTGACGCCCACAGGAATCTCCCGGTCGGAACCTTCCACCTTCTCCGTCACCATCACGGTCACTTCCTGGCCTAACAGGCTGCCCGCATAGGTCTGCGTAGTGGTGGCGGTGTTCACCTCCATGGATTCGGTCATGGCGTTCATGGCCTGCATCATACCCATCTGCACCATCTGTGCCATCATCTCACTGTTGTCCATGGGATTGGTCACATCCTGGTTCTGCAGCTGCGCCGCCAGAAGCTTGAAGTAGTCCGTCATGGTCAGTGTGTTCTTGTCATTGGACTCGATCGTATAACTTTGGTAGTTACTCGGGTCTGTGGTTCCGCTGACTGTAATGTCTGCCATCTTTCTTCTCTCCTAACTGTCTTGTTGTCGCCTACACCAGTCCCAGCCGAAGCTTCAACATAAAGGACTCGGTCTCCGACCGGTCTTCCTCTTTGTGCTGCCGCCGCTCTTCCGGCTGACCGCCGCGGTTTCCCTGCTGCTGCGCCTCTTCGCCTGGCTCTCTCTTTGGCTCCTCGGTGTAGATCACCGTCTCCTCTCCAGTCCGCTCCTTTAAGATCGCTGCAATCTCCGTGGCTTTCTCCTGCAGAAGCTCCAGCGTCTTCGGATTGGATGCCATCACGGACACCAGGGTCCTTCCTGCCTCGTACTGAAGCCGGATCGTCATCTTTCCAAGGGACGCAGGTTCCAGCTCCACCGTCAGCGTATGGCTCTCGCCCGGCCTTCCAACAGTCACTGCCTTTCCAAGCTCCTGGGGCAGTTCTTCCATGGTAGCCTTCACCGTGGTCTCCTCTGCCTGGAATCTGGTTCCGAAGGATTCTTCCTTCTGTACCGGGGTTTCCGCCGCCTGGACGCCTGTCTGGACTTCCGGATTCTGCTCTGACGCTTTCACTGGTTCTTCCTCACTTTGGAGGCTTCCCTGACGTTCTGCCGCCGGCGCCTTTGTGTCCTTTGGCTGTTCAGACGTCTGCAATCCGCTCTCTGAATGCGTCTCCCTGGGGGCTTCCACCGGCTTTTCCGCCTGCTGCTCCGCCTGAAGGGGCGCTTCTGTCTTCACCGTCTCCGGCTTCTCTTCTGATTTCACCGGTTCCGGCTTCACCGCTTCCGTCAGCGCGGACGCCTCCGCCGTCTGTTCCTGGACGACGGGTTCCAAAGCCGCTTCCGGGACAACTTCCTCTGCGGCCGACACACCGGACACGGCTGTCAGATCCACAGGCTCTGGCTCAACGCTTTGAACGATGTTCTGCTGCAGGAGACTCTGCTGGATGTTCAGTTCCAACTGGGTCAGTTCCAGAAGGTCTTCCTTCGGATCTTCCGCTTCCTCCACCGGCTCTTCCTTCGGCTCCCCGGGCTGCGCTTCCTCCGGCTTGACGTCTTTGGTACTGTTGTTCTTCTTCGTATCCTTCGTGTCTTCCGGCTGCTTCGCAGTCTCTTTTTGCTGCTGTAAGAGCTTGATGAAGTCGTCCTTCGTCTCCTGCACATTTGCCTGTGCCTGGCGGGACGCGCCCACCGCCGCCGGCATGCTGCCCGGCGCCTGCAAGTTCACAATTTTCTCCATTCTCTTCCTCCTTTCTCTTCATAATCATCTATAATCAACAGCCACAGGCTGTGATTACCGTCTTTATAAGTCAGCCTCTGTGCTGACGTCTTCCCCGCAGCGCCGTGTTGGAGACGAATTCCTCGATAAAGGTCTCATCTGCTTTCGCCGCTGCCCGCTGATATTCCCGGAACTTCCGGTCTTTCAGCTTTTCATATCTGGAAGTATCGACTTTGGCCTCGATCACTTCCTGCTTTTTTTCATTTTCCTGCTTTTTCAGAACGCTCAGGCGCTCTTTCTCCTCGTCGATGATCTTCTCCATCCGTCCGATGCACATATCAAACAACAGATAATTCTCAATCGGGGCTCCCGCCACCTTCAATTCATCGAATCCGGTCTCATAACCGGTCAGTTCATCCTTCAATCCCCGGATCTGCTCCCGCTTCCGGTTCACATTCTGCATAATGGCCGCGTGTTCGGTCTTCAGATTGTCAAGTACCTGGGTCTTATAATCCAGTACCGTTTCCAGTCTGTACTGAAATCTCTTCACTTTGATCCTCCCCTTGTTGTCAGCCTGCGATATGCTCCATGATCCGCAGGGTTTCTTCATAGGAAAAACGTTCCGAGATGCCCTGCTGCAAAAAAGCATTGATGTCATTGATCTTCGTGACCGCCTCGTCCAGGGCCGGATTGGCGCCCCGCTTATAGGCTCCGATGGAGATCAGATCCGAATTCTTCTGATAGAGTCCCAGCAAATTCCGGACTCTGGAAGCCGACCTCTGATGTTCTTTCGACACGATCTCCACCATCAGACGGGAGATACTTGCGCCGATATCGATGGCCGGAAAGTGGTTCTCGTTGGCAAGCTGTCTGCTCAGTACGATATGCCCGTCCAGAATACCTCTGACGGTATCAGAGATGGGCTCGTTGGTATCGTCGCCTTCCACCAGTACGGTGTAGACTCCGGTAATGGACCCTTTGTCAAAGTTCCCGCTTCGCTCCAGAAGTTTGGGGAATTCCGCGTAGATCGAGGGCGTATATCCCCTCGCGATGGGCGGCTCCCCGATGGCAAGGCCGATCTCCCGCTGTGCCATGGCATATCTGGTCAGGGAATCCATCATCAGAAGGACGTCGTATCCCTGGTCTTTAAAGTACTCTGCGATAGTCGTCGCCACCAGAGGGCACTTCATGCGGAGCATGGCCGGCTGATCCGAGGTTGCCACCACCAGAACGGAGCGGCGCATGCCTTCCTCCCCCAGGTCCTTCTCAATGAACTCCAGCACCTCTCTTCCACGCTCGCCCACCAGGGCGATGACGTTGATGTCGGTCTTGACATTTTTTGCAATCATACCCATCAGGGTACTCTTTCCCACGCCGGAACCGGCGAAAATCCCGATTCTCTGTCCCTTGCCGATGGTGTTGAGGCCGTCAATGGCTTTGACGCCAAACTCCAGCCGCTCTCTGATCGGCGGTCTGGCCAGGGGATTGATATAAGGGCTGTTGACGGTATAGTAGCGCACCGACTGAAAGGGATCTTTTCCGTCGATGGGTTCTCCCAAGGCATTGATGATCCTGCCTCTTAAGAAGTCTCCCACCGGCACCTTCAGACGGCGCCTGGTATTGCGCACAAAACTGCCGGAGGCGATTCCGCTGGTTGCCTCGTAGGTCATAAGCTGGATCTTTCCATCCTTAAAACCGACCACCTCCGCCGGCATCTGCCGGTTCTGTTCCTCGTTGTAGATCATGACGATGTCGCCGATGCTGGAACGTCCTCCGGACGCCTCCATGGACATTCCGACTACATTTTCGATCTTTCCGATATGACTGATCGTCTCGGACTTACTGATCAGCTGGGGTATCTTCTCAAACATAAGCTATACTCTCACATTCTCCAGGATATCTTTGATATTCTCGATCTGTGTGTTGACACTTACATCCACGATCTCTTCCGGCATCTCGATGATACAATTGCCGTTGTCTTCTTTGTCCATGACAATGAACTTGATATTGTCGGACAGCCGGGACAGTTCATCAATGATATCGGCGTCTCCCTCCATCATCATGTCATAGTCCCCTTTATCTATGTAAATTTTTACCCAGGCGGTCTTTTTCAGCTTCTCCGTGGCAGATATGATCATCTGACGGATCACTTCCCCGCTGGAGCGAAGGGAGATCTGAATGACCTTCTCGCCGATGGCGATGGCGCAGTCTTTCAGTTCATCCAGGTAGTTGCGCAGACATCGTTCTTTTGCTTCCTCCACGGATTTTAAAGCCCTTCTCATATCTTCCTGGAAGGAGCGCAGTTCCTTCTCATATTCCATCCGGCACTCGCCCTCCGCCCGTCTGCGGCTTTCCTCATAGCCGGTGCTGTAACCGGCACGATAACCGGCGGCTCTGGCCGTCTCGAACTCTTCCTCCGCCTGGCGTTTGGACTCTGCGAGCAGTTCTTCCGCTTCCCGCCTGGCCTCGTCAAGAATTCGTCTGGCTTCCTCCTCGGTCTCATTCCACTGCTCTTCCAGGGCCGCGGCTTCCTCCGAGGAAAATCCCAGTTCTTCCTCCGCGTCGGGATCCGCGGAGGACCCAAGGACCACTCCGTCTTTGTCTACCCGGGGAAATACGGCCCTCTCCGGCTCCTTTTTCTTCCGCATGATCTCCACGGGAGGAACATAAGGTTCAATCAGGCTGGCTGCCGCCGCGCCGGAACGCTTGATGACACGATTAGAGAATGATGTCGTCGTCCTCTCCTCCCTTCTTGATGATCACTTCGCCCTGCTCTTCCAGCCTGCGGATGACGTTGACGATGCGCTGCTGCGCCTCCTCCACGTCTTTCAGTCTTACATTGGAAGTGATCTCCAGGTCGCCGCGGACCGTATCCGCCATACGCTTGGACATATTGTTGAAGAAGGTTGCCTTCATATCCTCGGAAGCATTCTTCAGAGCGAACACCACGTCCTTGGTATCCAGATCTCTGACAAAACGCTGTACGGACCGGTCGTCCATGTCCAGAATGTTCTCGAACACGAACATCTTGTCCCGAATATCCTGTGCCAGTTCCGGATTGGTCTTGCCCAGCTGGTCGAACACTTTCCGCTCGGTACTGCGGTCAATGTTATTCATCATATCTGCCACAAAGTCAATACCGCCAAGGCTCATATTATCTTCGCTGGTGATAATCGTCGCGAACTTGCGCTTCATCTCTTCTTCCACGATAGCGATGGCCTCCGGAGATACCCGGTCCATATGCGCCATACCTTCGATGACCGCGATCCGCTTTTCATCCGTGAGCTGCTCCAGGATCTGCGCCGCCTGCTCCGGGTCCATATAGGCCATGATCAGTGCGATCACCTGGGGACGCTCGTTCTGCAGGATGGACAAAAGCGCTTTGGGGTCTCCTTTCATGAAGAAGTTAAAGGGTTTGGACTGGAGGGTCTTGGATACCTTTTCCAGAAGGTTCCTTGCCGTGGACTCACCGAAGGCTTTTTCCAGAACGTTTCTGGCGTAATCCAGACCGCCGTCTGTCATCATCTTATGTGTCAGACAAAGCTTATAGAACTCATCCAGCGTGGCTTCCACCTGATTGTTGTTGGTCTTTCCCAGCTTTGCCACTTCATATGTAAGGTCTTCGATATCCTGTTCATTTAAGTACTTATAGATCTGAGACGCCCGGTCCGCACCCAGGGATACGACCACAAGGGCTGCCTTGCTTCTGACGTCTGTCAAAACGTCGTTATTATTTTGACTGTTTTCTGTGGCCTGCGTTCCTGCCTCTGCCATCGGTCTCCTCCTCTCCGCGAAGCCAGCTCTGTACCAGCTTCGCCGCAATCTGCGGATTCTGATCCACGAATTCTGCGATATTCTGCTTTAAGCGCATACTTTTCTGCATCCGGAGATTCATGATCTCTTCACTGTTCATCTCATCTTCGTCATCCAGTCCCATCACCGCTGCATGACCGCTGTCCGCCTCGTCGCCGATGCCAAGATCGCTGGCGGAGAGCTGATCGCCGCCTTCAAAATCTTCATCCTGGGGCTCGCTCTCCTTCTTCTTGCGTCTTCTGCGAAGAAGCAGGAACAGAAGCAGCAATAAGAGCAGCAGAATCGCCGCAATGATCGCGATGAGAATCGGAAGCGGAATCAGGGTCGTGATCACGCCCATCGTACTCTCTGGCGGATTGACGACGTCTTCCGCACCTGTCTGGGTGCCCGGATCCCGGATAATCGTGATCTTGTCATTGGCTTCCGCCACCGGAATCCCGGCGGAATTGGCCACCAGACGATAGAGGTCCGCCTGGGGGACACTGGTATTATCCGTCAAAATGATCACACCAATGGAGGTATCCTCCAGGATACCCGGATCAATCTGTCGTTGTTCTTTTATGACATTGTACAGCCATTGCCGGGACGCGCTTCCGTCATAGTAGTTCTCGGTCTCTTCTTCGGTCCCGTCCTCATTGGTGTACCTGGGGGTATCCGCGTTGGCGTCCGCCCCCACAACACCTCCCGCTTCTCTATTATATGCCTGAGAGCTCTCATTGACCAACTCCTCAGTCTCCAGAAGTCCAGTCTTATCCTGCTCGTCGATTTTCTCCGGCGTGGAATACTGGGTGCTCTCCTGGATCAGCTTTTCCATATTGATGGTACCCTTGACAGAAACCGCCACGCTGCCCTGTCCATAGAGCTTCTCCAGCACGTTTCTCACATTGGCTGCGATGCTGTTCTCCACCATAGTGGTCAGGCTGGTCAGATCTGTGGCAGAGGAATTCTCTCCGCCG
Source organism: uncultured Lachnospiraceae bacterium (assembly GCA_910584945.1). Lineage (GTDB taxonomy): Bacteria > Bacillota > Clostridia > Lachnospirales > Lachnospiraceae > Hominiventricola. The sequence goes on from CAJUDY010000005.1 coordinate 114,326, forward strand.
GTCCCCCCCACTTCCATCATGGTCCTGCCGTCCAGAACTACAACTTCTGTAAAGTTCATTCCCCGCACGGAATGGGAGATCAGGTTCTTCACTGCCTGAGCCTTGTCCTCGGTCAGGGTGCTGCCCTCCTGCATGGTGATCACCACGGAAGCGGTGGCACCCTGGGCCTCGTTGTCTTCCAGCACGTACCGGCGCTCAGACGCTTCTGCGATATTCACTCTGGCCTCCTGTACGCCTTCAAAAGACCGTATAGTTGCTCCCAGACGATCCTGCAGTTCGTACAGCGTGATCTGCTTTTTATCGGATTCAGTGGTCATCAGTCCCGTGTTGTCCAGATACATATCATAGGCAAATCCGTTCTTCGGATATCCCTGGGACAAGAGCGTCACCCGGGTAGACTCCACCACCGGCTCCGGAACTCTGATGGTGCCGTCCGAAGCATTGTACTTGTAATCAATCTCCTGATCCTGAAGAAGCGCGCCGATCTGTTGTGCTTCCTCTTGACTTAAGCCGGAAAACAGCACACTGTAATCCGTCTTGCGCCCGAATGTCAGCGCAAGAATCGCGATCAGAGCAATCACTGCCGTCCCGGCTACGATTCCCAATATTATTTTCCGAGTCTTCTCTGGCACTTTCTGCCAGCTCTCTTTCAAATTCTGCACGTCTCTATCCAACCTTCTGACATAGATTTAATCAGTATGAAACTAAAGACTGATTCTCATCAGCTCATTGTACGCTTCCAGCATCTTATTCCGGAGGGTAAGCAGCACATCCAGAGTCAATGCCGCCTTTTCCTCAGCGATGGGCAGCGTATGAGCGTCGTCAATCTGTCCGGTAGCCAGAAGATACTGTACATTCTCCACGTTCGCCTCTGTCTCTTTTACCTGATCGATCGCATTGCGGAACACATCACTAAAAAGCGCCACCTGCTGATTCGACTGTGCTTTGTCTCTCTGATTCCCGGTACCCCCTATATTACCTATGTCACCGATGTTCCCAATATTCCCCCATGCCGACATCGGCGTGATAAAATCTGTATCCATACTTCCTCGCTCCTCTTTTTCCCTGCACTATTATATATACTTCAACAAAAACATAAACTTTCCATAAACCAGCACTTTTTCATTGTACCGGGGCAAAGTCCCGGAAAGACAAAATTGTCCCCAAAAAAGCGCACAAAACCAGTCTAAAAACTGCGCGCGGCATTCTTTAGACGTGTAAAATCGTTATTAATGGAGTTCACCATATACTGATATTCATAGGCAGCTCTTACCAGCTGAACCTGTTCCTGGTCCATATCCACATTATTACCGTCCAGACGTGTAGTCTCGGACCGGGTCGTATGTAATCTCAGCCGGGTATGATCGATGGCCTGAGCCACCTCCCTCCGGGGCGCATGGGACGAAGCGCTCGCCTCCGTCAGCCGCTCCTTCAGTTCCTCTTCGAACGTTACATACTGGGATTTGAATCCCGGAGTATCATCATTGGTAATGTTGTTCAGTGTCACCGACTGTCTGGTCCACAAAAAATCCAGCATCTTTTCCGTCAGCGAGACACCGTTCCCATAGATTCCTGGCATGTCTGTCCCTCCCGCTATCTATTTCTCTTCTGAATATTCTATTCACTTAACCCTGAAAACAGTCCTGTTCAACTATACTCAGAGATTCGTTTCTATCATACCATTGCTTCCGAAGAAAATCAATAATATAGTATGAATTTTTGATCTTTTTTTACGTTTTATTGTATAATTCCTGCTAAAATTTAGTACTGCTGTCGTCTTATGCCAGATATATTTCCATGCTTATCCATTTTGGCAAAATCCGGAAATCACTTAAAAACCCGCAGATTTTTTTCTGCGGGTTTTATACTATCATAGTTCTCAGTTCTTCAAGCGGAAGCTTCCGATCAGCTTCTTCAGAAGCTGTGCCTGGCTTGCCAGTTCCTCGCTGGCCGCCGCACTTTCTTCGGAGGTCGCCGAGTTGGATTGTACGACCGTGGAGATCTGTGCGATTCCATCCCGTATCTTGTTGATCGCCTGCTCCTGCTCTGCCGAAGCGTCGGAGATCTTCTTGATATCTGCGGTAATATTTCCCGCTCCTTCCACGACCGTGTTCAGAGATTCCTGAGTCTTCCCGGTCAGAAGAGAGCCGTTCTCTACCACCTGGAGCGTCTTCTCGATCAACTGCGTGGTATCCTTTGCCGCGTCCGCGCTCTTTGCCGCCAGATTCCGGACTTCATCCGCAACCACGGCAAATCCTTTTCCGGCGCTTCCGGCTCTCGCCGCTTCCACTGCCGCATTCAGCGCCAGGATATTGGTCTGGAACGCAATGTCCTCGATGGTCTTGATGATCTTGCTGATCTCGCTGGAGCATGCGCTGATCTGATTCATGGCCTCCGCCATCTCCTGCATCTGATCATTGCACGTTGTAATGCTGCCGCCTACGGCATCCGCCTCTCTGGTCGTGGACGCCGCCAGATCCGCGTTGTTATTGATCTGCATTGTGATATGTTCCACCATATCCAGCAGATTATCCACTTCGGAAGCCTGCTCTGTCGCACCCTGGGCAAGACTCTGTGCGCCGACCGCCACCTGATTGGCTCCGGAATCCACCTGGTTGGAGGAAGAGTAAATCTGAGACAAGGTCTGATTCAGCTGGCTGCTGATAGTGCTGATTGCCGTCTGAATCTGAACAAAATCGCCAATATAAGTAATGCTGCTTTCTTTGCCCAGATCGCCTTCCGCGATGCTGTTCAGCACTTCCGTGATGTCCGTGATGTAGAGCTTTAAGTTCCGCACGGAGATATTCAGCGACTCCGCCAGCTGTCCCAGCTCATCTTTACTCTTCACCTCAATCTGGAAGTCCAGTTTTCCTTCGGATAACTGACGGCTGGACTCTGTGATCTCCTGAATCGGCATCAGAATCCGCTTCACGACCAGCAGCACCAGAAGGACGTTCACCACAAGAATCAGGAGTACGGTCACAATACTCACTGCCTCGGTGACATTGATAGAACGGTTCAGGCTGTCCTGGCTGTCATCCACCAGCCCCTGTGTGATCTCCGACACCTGATCCAGGATCGCCACCAGCTTATTCACATCCGCCTTCACCACATCCAGATACATCTCATTCGCCTGCTCCGGTTCCGTCTCATTCAGATCCAGGACCGTCTGAGCCGATTCATGGATCGCCTGATGAATCGGCTTCATCTCTTCGATCAGTTCCAGAATCCGGCTGTCCACGCCCGACAGATCCGACTCATAGAACCATTTTCCCAGCACGCAGGTCTTATAGTCCTTGCTGCCGGTAAACTCTGTCCCCATGGTAACTGCGGAGCACAGATTCTCCACCCAGCTGTAATGAGCCTTCTCAGCAGTCAAAACCAGCGAATTGATCTCCACTGCCTGGTCCATCCCTCTGGTATAGGATTTGCTGGCATTCATACTGACAATCGTCACAATACCGCTTAAGATCACCGCCAGAAATACCAATGCCACACGTATCAGAATCTCTTGTTTAATTGTACGCTTCATGTCTACTCCTCAATCTTTGGCCTGCCGTCTGCGTGCCGTCATTTCTTATTTATTATAGGAATTAATATTTGTCGCTTCCCCCATAGGAGATACTCATATCTGTATCATATGCCGAATCGTAGGAAGAAGAACTCGGCGCCGTTTCGGGTACATAACTGCCGCCGTCGCCTTCCAGACGGAATTTTCTCACCAATTCGCTTAAGATCTGCGCCTGACCGGACAGTTCCTCGCTGGCCGCAGCGCTCTCCTCCGCCGTCGCGGAGTTGGTCTGCACCACGCTGGAGATCTGATCGATGCCAAGCGTAATCTGAGAAATGGACTCTGCCTGCTCCGCGGAAGTCTTTGCAACAGAATCCATCATGCCGCTTGCCTCCTGGATATCGGCAATCACGACTTCCAGAGACTGCGCGGTCTCATCCGCAATCCGCTTGCCGTTTTCCACCGCCTGCAGAGAGTTCTCAATCAGAGCCGCTGTATTCTTGGACGCTTCCGCAGACTTACTCGCCAGGTTACGCACCTCGTCCGCAACCACCGCAAAGCCTTTTCCCGCCGCTCCCGCTCTCGCCGCCTCGACCGCCGCGTTCAAAGCCAAGATATTGGTCTGGAATGCGATATCCTCGATGGTCTTGATGATCTTGCCGATCTCGCCGGAGGAAGCGTTGATGTCCGCCATTGCCTGAAGCATGTCGTGCATGCGGTTGTTGCTCTCGCCTGCCTTCTCGCCCACCTGCATGGACTTGTTGCTTGCATCCTGAGCGTACTGTGCGCTCTGGTTGATGTTGTTCGAAATATCGTTGATGGATGCCGCCAGCTCTTCTACAGAAGAAGCCTGCTCGGTCGCCCCCTGGGACAGAGCCTGTGCTCCGGAGGATACCTGATCGGAGCCGGAGGATACCTGGCTGGCCGAACGGTTCAGGGTTGCGAGGGTCTCGTTGAAAGTATCCTTGATCTTCTTCATAGAATGGAAGATCTTCTGATAATCGCCCACATAGGCCTCTGCAGCCTTGGAGTGAACGGTAAAATCTCCGTCCGCCATAGCGCCCAGCACCCGCTCGATATCGCCAACGATGGCGCTGACCTCCTTGGTCACCTTGCCCATGCTCTCTGCCATGGAGCCGAACTCATCGCCCGCACTGTAGTCCACAGTCACCGAAAGATTGCCTTTGACCATCTCTTTCATTGCCGCCTCAATGATCTTCACCGGAACGGTTACGCTCACGCTCAGGCGCAGCGCCAGAATGACTGTGATCACGAACGCCACCAGCGCGATGACGATGCCTGCCGCCAGAAGCCCGTTCAGCTGCAGCATCTGATTGTTAAAATTATCCTGGCAAGTGCTTCCGATCTCCACATACGCTTCATCCAGAACCTCGGTATATTTTTCCACTACCGGTATGTATTCGTTCAGGATAATCTCCAGAGCCGCCTGGTTCCCCGCCTCGGTGCGAAGAGCTGCCTGCTCCATCACGCTTTCCCGAACATTTGCATTGCTCGTCATCAGGCTTAAGAACTCTTCCAGGCGCGTTGTATCCCCGTCGTATTCTTTGGACAGGTTTTCCACGCTGGTATGGATATCAGAAATATTCTGATCTATAATCTGGGATCTCTTCGTATAGTCCTGCCCGTCAGTCGTCTGCACGACAAGCAGCATCTCTTTTAATGCTTCCTGCAGTTTGGTCTTTACATCCTGCACAGTGGTCACCGCAACGAATTCTTCTTCGTAGAAATTCTGATAACCGCTCTTGGATATGGCAATTCCCGAGCAGGTGGCGATCACCGACACTAGAAACAGCGCCAGTATGAGACCAAAACACACCATGAATTTTGCATTAATCTTTAGGTTTTTCATCGTAACCCCTCCTTGTCAAACGTTTCGGATCGCTTCACCATCCGGAGAAGCCCGCCGCTATCTTTTAATATTTCGACGGGTTTTCTTCTTTTATAACACATCTTTGGCAACTTTTTTTAATTTTTTTATAAAAAAAGGAACAAATCCCTTATGCTCCCTCTATTTTCGCCGATAAATATTCTAGTATGCCATAGTCTGCCATACTATTTTTACAGCAGGCTCTTTGTTTTATGCATTCGATACAGCAGAGTATGCAGCGACTAAATCAAAAGACAGGTGGTGTTTATAATGGATAACGGTATGGAAGGTATGCTTGATACATACCTCTTTGAGACAAACTCCCTCCTGGACCAGTTGGACGAGATGCTGGTGAAGGACGAGAAGATCGGTGATTTTTCATCCGATGATGTCAATGAGATCTTCCGCATCATGCACACAATCAAAGGTTCTTCCGCCATGATGGAATTCGGCTCCCTTGCGAGTATCGCACATCATATAGAAGATCTGTTCTTCTATATCCGCGACAAAGGGATCGACTCTCTTGATCCGGACCATAAGAAGGAACTGTTTAATCTGATGTTCCGTTCGGAAGACTGCTTAAGGGGACAGGTGGAAAAGGTAGAAAACGGAGAACCTCTGGATACCGATATGGATTCCTTTGCTTCCGAGATCAACCAGTTTCTGAAGAAAATCAGCGGAGCCGCATCCGATGAACCGGAAGCCTCCCCCTCAGATACAGGAGGCGGAACTTCTTCCGCGCCGGACAGTCTGACGCCTGCCACAAGCCTTCCCAATGATGAAAAGGCGATCTGTTTTCTGCATGTATTTTTGGACGAAGGGATCGGCATGGAGAATCTGCGTGCCTTTATGATCATCAATTCTCTGAAGGAATGCGACGTAGATTTCCGTCACTATCCACCGGATATGGATTCCAATCCGGATACCTGCGGAGTGATCATCGAAGAAGGCTTCTACCTGGCTTTCGAGGACGGAGACATGGCGGCCAAGGCTGAAGATCTTTTGAAATCCCAGGGGCATATCCGCTCCTATGAACTGATCATGGCTCCCGAGCCGGAACCGGAAGAGCAAAAGCCTGCTGCTTTGGAAGGAACTGTCAAAGCGGCGCCCGCGCCCGCACCGGAACGCAAAGCCAAGGAGACGCCTCAGAAGGCTCCCGCCGGCGCGCCGGTCAAGCAGAATCTGATCAGCGTAAATCTGACCAAATTAAACGACCTGATGGATATTGTCGGCGAGATCGTGATCACGGAATCCATGGTTACCTCCTGCCCCGAATTAGATCAGCTGAATCGGGACAGCTACGACAATTTTATGAAATCCGCCCGCCAGCTGCGCAAGCTGACGGATGATCTTCAGGATCTTGCCATGTCTCTTCGAATGGTGCCGATCTCCGGCGTCTTCCAGAAGATGAACCGGATTGTCCGCGACATGAAGCAGAAGCTGAATAAGGATGTGCGCCTTACGTTGATCGGGGAGGACACAGAAGTAGACAAGACCATCGTGGACAGCATTCAGGACCCGATCATGCATATGGTCCGCAACTCCATGGACCACGGAATCGAGGACACAGTGGAGGAGCGTATTGTCGCGGGTAAAAATCCCCAGGGCGAGATTGTCCTTTCCGCCACCCATACGAGCAACGAGGTAATCATCTCCATCGCCGATGACGGCAAGGGCATGAATCCTGACAAGCTTCTGGCAAAAGCAAGAGAAAAGGGCATCCTTGTGAAGCCCGAAAATGAATATACGAAAAAAGAGGCCCTGGGACTGATCATGCTCCCTGGCTTTTCCACCAACCAGGAGGTTACCGAGTTCTCCGGCAGAGGCGTTGGCATGGACGTGGTGAAGAAGAATGTGGAAAGCGTCGGCGGCGTTGTCTCTCTGACCAGCGAGGAAGGCCAAGGCACGACATTCTCCATCAAGATTCCTCTAACCCTCTCCATCATGGACGGCATGAAGGTGACGGTGGGACGTTCGATCTTTACGATCCCCATCGCCAATATCCGACAGTCCTTCAAGATCACCGCAGACGAGATCATCTACGACGAGAACGGCAGCGAGATGGTGGAGCGCATCGGCGGTTTCTATCCCATCGTCCGTCTGCATCAGTTCTACAGTATCGAGACGGAAGTTCTGAACCCGGAGGATGGTATTCTAATCTGGGTGGAGACCAGCGATCATTCCTTCTGTCTGTTTGTGGATGAGCTGATCGGAGAACAGCAGGTAGTGGTGAAACCGTTCCCCGCTTTTCTGAACTGTTTTGAACTGAAGAACTACGGCATCGGCGGCTGTACGATCTTAGGCGACGGCAATATCAGCATTATTCTTGATATTCCGAGTCTGCACACAGCCACCCTGGAAGGCTTTTAAAAGGGAGGAATTGAGAAGATATGGCAGAACAGACAACACTTGGCGAAGAGTTACTCGATAACCCGGAGATGGAGGATACCTCCACGGTAGAGCGCTGCCTGACTTTTCAGGCAGGCGACCTGATTCTTTATATCAGCACCCGGCATGTGATCGAGATTCTCAATAATTATTCCATCACCAATCTGCCGCTGGTCCCCCCCTATATCAAGGGGATCATCAACTTAAGAGGGCAGGTGCTCCCGGTTGTAGATATTCAGATGCGCATGGGGAAATCCGAGGCAGAATGCGGCGGGGGGACTTGTATCATTGTCCTGGATATCGATTCGGTTTCTCTTGGAATTATCGTGGATTCTGTGCGGCAGGTCATCGATATTGATCTTAAGAATGTGCGGCCGATTCCGCTGAAGCGCCAGCAGAAGCTCCTGGACGGAATGGTGACCATGGAGGACGGAAGCGTCTTCATGTCGGTGGACTGTCAGGCGCTGGCCAAAGCGCAATACTAAATAATATAGAGGTGATGAAAGATGCTGACACTGTCGGATCAGGATTTCCAGCGTCTCTACGCATATATAAAACAGCATTATGGGATTGATCTAAGTAAGAAAAAGCAGCTCATTGTAAGCCGTCTTTCGCATACGCTGGCTGCTCAGGGGTTCAAAGATTTTAAGGGATATGTAGACGATATCCTCTCCGGCCGTGATCCGGATATGGTTACGGCCATGCTGAATAAACTGACCACGAATTATACTTATTTTCTTCGGGAAGAAGAGCACTTTAAATATTTTCAGGAAGTCGTCCTTCCCGACCTGGAGCGTAAGCACGCCCGGGATAAGTCTCTTGCCATCTGGAGCGCCGGCTGTTCTTCAGGACAGGAGCCTTATACGATCTCCATGTTCCTTCTGGAGTATTTTGGCAATAAGCCAGGCTGGGATACCAGGATTCTCGCCACGGATATCTCCAACAAGATCCTGGACGAGGCGATCCGGGCCGTCTATCCGGAAGAAAGCATGGAACCTCTGCCTGCCACCTGGAAGACCAAATATTTTGTCAAGACCGGAGGCGGAAAATGCACGGTATCTCCCGCTCTCAAAAAAAATGTGATCTTCCGGCCGTTTAATCTTATGGACCCGATCAATTTCAAGCGGAAGTTCGACTTGATCTTCTGCCGCAATGTCATGATTTACTTCGATCAGGACACGAAGGATGCCTTGGTTAAGCGTTTTTACAATGCGACGGTACCCGGAGGACATCTGTTCATCGGTCATTCCGAGGGGCTTACCAAGACGACCTGTCCTTATGAGTACATTCAGCCGGCAATTTATAAAAAGAACGGCCGATAACTGTTTTGCACAGGCCAAAGCGAATTTAAATTTAAGAAAGAAGGGATCCATTCATGGCACAGAAGATTCGTGTAATGGTGGTAGACGACTCCATTGTATTCAGAAGCTGGCTGATCAAAAACCTCCAGGAAGATGAAAGGTTCGAGGTCATCGGCTATGCGGCCAACGCACTCGACGCCAAGAACAAGCTTCCTGTTCTCAAGCCGGACATTATGACGCTGGATATCGAGATGCCCGGCATGACCGGTCTCCAGTTTTTGAAGGAGGTCCTTCCGGTGCATCCGCTGCCCATCATTCTTGTGTCTTCCCTGAACGTACAAGTGTTCGATGCCCTTGCGGCAGGTGCCGTGGATTTTGTGCGGAAGCCGGAAAGCGAACCTGGGGCGAGGGACCGTTTCGTTCGTACGCTTCGTTCCAAGCTCGCCATTGGAAAGAATGCACGTCCCCGCATTCCCTCTCACGATCCGGCTGCCATGTACAGCAAAGCGAAAGCCGCCAGCGGCAACAATATCAGTCCCACCGGCGGACCGGGACTGCACTTGACGCATACGGCAGGCGCTCCGGCCCGTATGCCGGTCATGGCCGCCCATCCCAATGTGGACGTCATCGCCATCGGCGCATCCACGGGAGGAACGGAAGCGATTCTGGAAGTGGTACGGCATTTTCCGGCGAAGATGCCGGGAATCGTGATCACCCAGCATATGCCGGCAGGATTTACTTCCATGTATGCGGAGCGGCTGAACCGGATCTGCAATCTGGAAGTCCGGGAAGCCAAACACGGAGACAAGATTCAGCCCGGACTGGTGCTTTTAGCGCCCGGAGGGCTGCAGATGCGTGTGGTCCGGATGGGCTCCGGATACGCAGTAAGCTGTTCAGACGGCGAAAAGGTCAGCGGACACAAGCCGTCGGTGGACGTTCTCTTTGACTCGGTGGCCACCACGGTAAAAAGCCGCGCCATTGGTGTGATCTTAACCGGCATGGGAGCGGACGGCGCTGCCGGCATGCTCCGTATGAAGCGGGCCGGCGCTTACACCATCGGGCAGGACAGAGAGAGCTGTGTCGTCTACGGCATGCCCATGGAGGCGTTCAAGATCGGCGCGGTCTGTATGCAGGCTCCGCTGAACTCCATCCACCATGCGGTCATGGGACGATTGTCCAAGGCTTAATAAAATGCATAGAAAACCCCGGATGTCGGTTGAGATCCGGGGTCTTTTTTACTTATTTTAAAAATCCATTGACAATCTGCTCTTCTGCTTCCTGTTCCGTAAGACCCAGGGTCATGAGCTTGATGATCTGCTCTCCCGCGATCTTGCCGATGGCCGCCTCGTGGATCAGGCTGGCGTCCAGGTGATTGGCGTCCAGGGAAGGTACGGCATTCACATGGCCTTCGTCCATGAGAATCGCGTCGCATTCTGTATGTCCGTAGCACTGATTGTTCCCGCAGATCCTGGAGTTGAACACCTGGCTGGACTTTCCTTTTGCCACGGAACGGGATACCACGTCCGCCGTGGAGCCCACGCCGTCTAAGTCCACCTGGAAGTTGGTCTCAGCGTACTGATTTTCATGGGTCATGATCTTCTCTTTAATGATCAGCGTCGCCCCGTCCTTCAAATCAGCCTTCGTATCCCGGATCGTGGAGTCCACGCCTTTGATCTGGGTCGTCTCCATCTCCATATAGCCGTTCTCGTCCATGTGGACGATGGTGGTAGGATTTAAAATCCGTCCTCCGGTTCCCTCTCCTTCCCCATAGTGCTTCTCCACATACCTTACCCGGGCATTCTTCCCGATATGGAAGGTGTGGATGCCGTCGTGCTCGGTATCCTCGCTGCCTCCGCAGTGAATGCCGCAGCCCGCCACGATCACCACATCCGCATCATCTCCGATATAAAAGTCATTGTACACCAGATCCTTTAAGCCGCTCTGGCTCACAATCACCGGGATGTGGACGCTCTCATTCTTCGTCCCGGGTTTGACGATGATATCAATCCCCGGCTTGTCGCTCTTGCTGACAATATCAATATTGGCCGTGGTATTCCGTCCGGCTGATTTGCCATTGTCACGAATATTGTAGGCGCCCTCCGGCACTGCGTGAAGGTCTGCCACTTTCTCCAGCATATGCATCTGTAACTGGTCCATCGTTCCTGCCCCCCTATATGACTTTATTCAGAAGCGTACTGCACGCCCCGGAAGAAGTGTTTAAAAGCTCCGGAAGGACTTCTTCTTTGGTCCCCTGGGCTTGGATCTCCCCGTCCGAAAGCACTACGATCTGATCCGCGATATTCAGAATCCGCTCCTGATGGGAGATGATGAGGATGGAACCGTGGATCTTCTCCCGCATATTCTCAAATACCCGGATCAGATTGTTAAAGCTCCACAGATCAATCCCGGCCTCCGGCTCGTCGAAGATGGACAGCTTCGTCCCTCTTGCCATAATCATGGCGATCTCGATCCTTTTCAATTCTCCTCCGGAGAGGGAAGCGTTCACTTCCCGGTTGATATAGTCCTTGGCGCAGAGCCCCACCTCCGACAGATACTGGCAGGCTTTGTTCAGGGACAGGGCTTCTCCGTGGGCCAGATTGATCAGGTCCAGAACCGTCAGTCCTTTGAAGCGGACCGGCTGCTGAAATGCAAAGCTGATCCCCTTCCTCGCCCGCTCAGTGATGGAAAGCTCCGTAATATCCTCCCCATTCAAGAGAATTCTACCCGAAGTCGGCCGGATAATTCCCGCAATCACCTTCGCCATGGTGGATTTTCCTCCGCCGTTGGGTCCGGTAACGGCCACAAAGCCATCCTCGATCTTTAGATTCACATGCTTCAGGATTCCTTTCTCTTTAGAATCTTCATGGACCTGAAAGCAAATGTCCTGTAATTCAAGCATTCCTTTGCTCCTCCTGTGCATTTATGAGCCTCTATTGTACCGGAGCCAACAGTACTTTTCCGGTTCCGCGGTAGACATTGACCAGGCCTTCCCCGGATGCGGCGGAGCCGATCAGCGTCTTTCCGGAGCGCTCCACGGTAAATTCCAATGTGGAACTCCAGGCGATGGCGAAATTGCCGTCTACCTTCAGGACATCGTTGTTCAGAGTGATCTCGATCAGTTCTTCTCTCGGACAGTTGGACTCCAGGCAGACCACGCCTTCTCCGGTAATACCCAGATTAAAGAGCCCCTCGCCGCCTGCCACGGCGGAAGAAAGGTTGGAGCGCATGACCGCCTTGTGCTTTAAGTTAGATTCACACGCCAGAAACAGACCGTCGTCCAGCACGATGGAACCGCCCCAGTCTCTTAAGTCTTCCAATAGTATGTACTTGTAGGTAGGTTCCAATACCAGAGTACCGTCTCCTGTGTACTCTGGCTTGATCGCGGACTCGCCGGTCACTTTCCCCCGAATGGCTTTCCCGAACAGGTCGCCCACTCCCTTGACGCCTGTGGTGGCGTTGACATTGCCTGCCATCCACTGCATAGCGCCCGCCTGAATGGTCACGTGGGACTTGGAAAGCTCGCAGATCACCTGGCGCTTGCGGACGTTCATCTCATTGCAAAAATAAGCACTCTGAGCATTCTGAGGACTGACGCTTAAATCCCGCAGATACTCCACCGCGGTAAAAGCCCCTTTCTGATCCAGAATGCGAATGTCGTCGTTGTCGGTAAAATTTTTAATCTGATACATGAAGTGTATCCTCCCGTATAATATAATGTAGAAATTCTGTTTTCACAGAGCATTTCTTCCCTGATTATTATAAGTCATATCATCAGGACTGACAATATCTTTTTATATCTGATTGCCGCCATCGTTCATACTGTGTTATACTGAATAAAAAAGAGGAGGGAAATGGGACCCAGTGTTCATCAGTTCAGCCAAAAAGCGATGATGTATGCAAAAGAACAATCATATATGGAGATGTACATTATGAAAACAAACAATTACGAAACATGGTGCACGGAATGGCAGGAGCGCTTCCTGACGCTTAATCAGGGTCAGCTTCTGAAAAAGATACCGGGGCTTCAGGAGGACGGGGATGATCTGACGCTTCAGTATTATAAGCACAGATATGGAATCGACCGGCGTACCGGAGAGATTCGGCCTCTGGAAAGCGAGGAAAAGCCGTCACTCTTTACCCGGCTGAATATCTATACGTTATTGTGGTATTGTAAGGAAGGCGCCGTTCCCTCCGGGGAATGGCTGCCGTTTCGGAGTCTCAAGGACGCCTCTCCCTTCGGCCCGGCCTTCCAGCAAACCGTCGTCGACGTCTACGCCCGGACCTTCTCCGGTCATCTTAAGGAATTATGCGACGCCTGTCAGGCTCTGGGAGGAACAAAGCTCCCCCACTCTGACGCAGGTTATGAACTCCCGGCCTTCGCCTGCATTCCGGTCCGCTTCCTTTTCTGGAACGGCGACGAGGAATTCCCGGCCCAGGCAAACATTTTATTTGATAAAAACGCGGTGGACTTTATCCATGTGGAAAGCCTGGTGTCCATCGCCTCGGAGGGACTGACTTTTCTGTCGGAAGCCGCAAAACTTCCCCTCCTGGGAAATACATTCTCCTGATTCGGCGCATACTATCCCTGACATCATAATCAGGAGGTAGCAAACATGTCACATATTCAATCGCCCTACACGGAACTGCCCGACAACTGCAAATCCGCCGCCGACCGGATGGTCCAGGCGCTGGCGGAGGAAGATAAGTACGCAGATCTCAATGAGCGCTGCAAAAAGCAGCTGACCGAGCTGGAAGATACCCTTTCCAGGGAGCTGAAAGAACGGGTGGCGCTGGTGGCGTACCGGGTATAGAGACGCTCCCCGCAAGCACTTCTGCCGAAATCAAAGCAGCAAAAAGTGCCGCGAAATGGCTGAAACCGGTCATTTCGCGGCACTTTACTTACAATCATTCACTCACGTCGATGAGCACCTTCATGGAAGTCGCCTTGTGATTCTCGATATATTTGTACGCCTTCTCCATATCGTCCAGACCAAAATGCACCGTCTTTAAGACATCCAGATTGATCTTCTTCTCCTCGATCAGACGGATGGCTTTCTGAAAGTCTTCTTCCAGATACATCAGGGTACCGATCAGCTTGAACTCCTTTTCCTGTACGTCAATCATCCGGATCGCCGGATCTTTTCCATAAATGCCCACGATGATGATATCGTTGCGCTTGCGGCAGACCTTGATCGCCTGGTTGATCGTCGCCTCCACGCCCACACATTCCAGAGCGCCGTCCACACCGTCTTTTCCAAACACTTCCTCTGCTTTTTCGCAAATGTCTTCTTTGGTCGTATTGATCACATGATCAATCCCGCACTTTTTGGCGATCTCCAGCTTTTCATCGCAGACGTCTGTGATCAGCACCGACTTTGCGCCTTCTGCCTTTGCCACCTGGGCCACCAGATTGCCGATGGTTCCTGCGCCGAATACCAGAATATTTTTGCCTTTGATATCATAAGTGAAGGTCTTGACTGCAGCCACGGCTACGGCTACCGGTTCCACCATCGCCCCGTCATCATAATTCAGATTCTCCGGCAGCTTAAATACTAGGTGGGATCTCAGGGAAATATAGTCCTGTGCCGCTCCCGGAACCTTTCCGTTGCAGCCGATGACCTGAAGATCATGACAGATATTCTCATGACCGCTCCTGCAGTGATAACATTCCCCGCAGGTATACTGGGGACGGGCCGTCACCGGGTCGCCGATCTTAAAGCCAGTGACGCCTTCGCCTATAGCTTCCACCACACCGGAAAACTCGTGGCCCTGAACCACCGGAAGATAGATCGTCGGATGCTTTCCATAATAAGCATGAATATCCGAACCGCAGATTCCCATCCTCTTTACTTTGATCAACACTTCCCCTTTGGCCGGCACCGGTTTCTCGATGTCCCGCATGATCAGTTCCTGGGGTTGATTCAAAAGAACACTACGCATAACAAAAACCTCCTCTATTATAGTTCCGCATCCGCCTCTCACGATGCTTTTTATTTTCTAAGTGATCAGCCCGCGATCACTACTTTTTTCTTTCTTTTTCTCTGCATCATATCATAGATCACCGCCAGAAGAAGGATAATGCCCTTCAGGATAATCTGGATATACTCGCTTACCTGGAGCATGATCAGACCGTTGTTCAGGGCCGCGATGATCACGGAGCCCACCAGCACCTGATAGATCTTTCCTTCTCCGCCAGTCATGGACACGCCTCCCAGGACGCAGGCGGTGATGACGTCAAATTCCAGCCCGTTTCCGGTATTGGGAGCAGCTGTTTTGATCCTGGCCAGCATCACGATTCCGGCAAAGGTTGCAAAAAAGCAGCTGATTACATAAGTGAGAATCTTTGTCAGTTCCACATTCACACCGGACAGCCTGGCCGCCTCTTCGTTGCTGCCTATGGCGAAGAAAAACCGCCCGGCATACATTCTTCTCAATATAAAATACCCCAGAAACAGCGCCAGCGCCATCAAAATAATCGGTATCGGTATACCCAGGAAACTCCCCAGGCCAATCTCACAGAAGGAATCGGGAAGATCTGATATGTTGCGGCCATCCGTCACCATAAAAGAAAAACCCTTTAATACATTCATAAACGCCATCGTCACGATAAACGGAGCCACATTCAGATAGGCCACGACAGACCCGATGACCACTCCTACCAACAGCATGACAATCATGGCCAGCAGGATTGCAACTACCGGATTCATTCCAAACCAAACCATGAAAATCGCGCAGATCATACCTGTGGCGGACATCATAAATCCTACCGAAAGATTGATCCCGCCGGTAAGCAGCACGAACAACATTCCCACTGCGCAGATACACACTGTGGACGACTGTTTCAGGATCGTCAAAAAGTTGGAAACCGTGACAAACTTTGGTTTCAGAATCCCAAATAGAATCACTTCCAGAATCAACACCAGTACAATCCCATATTCTTTGATCCATTTACTCACTGGATTTTGTTTCTTCATCTTTTTCCCTCCCTCTGTGCTGCGATGCATAAGCCAGAATTTTCTCCGAGTCAAATTCTTCTTTTATCAGTTCCCCGGTCTTATGTCCCTCACAGAACACCACAATCCGGTCCGACATGCCCAAAAGCTCATCCATTTCCGACGTAATCATCAGGATCGTCATTCCATCTGCGATGAGTTCGTTCATCAGCTTATAGATCTCCTGCTTTGCCCCCACGTCGATCCCTCTGGTGGGCTCATCGATGATGATCAGTTCAGGTTTTGTCGCCAGTTCTTTGGAAAGGACCACCTTCTGCTGGTTGCCTCCGCTTAATTCTTTTGCAATCTGTTCTCCGGAATAGATCTTGATCCGCATCTTTTCCTTATAATATGCCGTCAGTTCTTCTTCTTTCCGACGGTTTAGAATTCCCTTGGAAGACAGCTTTTTTAAAATCGGCAAAGCGATATTCTCTTTCACCGATTCCTCCAGAACAAGTCCCTGTCTCTTCCGGTCTTCCGGCACCATGGCAATTCCATGCTTCATCGCAGCGCCTGGACTTGTGATCTGTATTTTTTTCCCTTTCAGCCAGATTTCACCGCCCTCTGCCTTCTCCGCACCGAACAAAAGCTGTGCGAATTCGGTCCTTCCTGCGCCGACCAGCCCTCCCAGACCCAGGACCTCACCCTTTTTAATGACAAGAGAAATATCCTGCACCCCGTTGCCGGTCAGTCCTCTGGTCTCCACAAGGATCTCGGAACCAGTATGCTTTGGCCTCTGAGGATACACCTCGCTCATGGCGCGACCCACCATCAGTTGGATCAGCTCATCCTGATTGGTGTCCTTTACATCCAGAGTTTTGATCATCTTTCCATCTCTTAAGACAGTAACCCGATCTGCCAGTCGGAAGATCTCATCCAAACGATGAGAGATATAGATGATCGTGATTTCTTTCTTTCTCAGCTTCTCAATCTGCTGAAATAAAATCTCCACCTCATGGTTGGAAAGAGGCGCTGTAGGCTCGTCGAAAATAATCAGTTTAGAATCCGCAACCAGTGCTTTTGACAGTTCTACCATCTGTTGATATCCAATCGTCAGATCTCCCACCACCGCATCCGGAGATACGGACAATTCCATTTCCTCCAGAAGTTCCTGCGCTCTTTCGTACATCCTTTTTTCATCCAGCAGAATTCCTTTTCTCGGAAGTTCACTCAAAAAGATATTCTCGGCAACCGTCAGGTGACTCACCATATTCAGCTCCTGATAAATACAGCCGATCCCCAGCTCCTTGGCCCCGCTGGGAGTAAAGCCGGTATACTCTTTCCCCATGTACCGGATCACGCCTTTTGTAGGATTGTGAAAACCTGTCAAAGTTTTGATCAAGGTAGATTTTCCTGCTCCGTTTTCCCCCACAAGCGCGTGAACCTCACCTTTTCTGAAATCAATACTTACATCATCCAGGGCAACAACTCCTGGAAACAATTTGCTCACATGTTCCAATTCCAGAATTGTATCCATCCGCTCACTACCTCCTTTCTCTTTTTCATATGCCATCTTTGCCGGAATCGGGAATGCCCCAGCAAAGCTTACAGCATTCCCATCCGTCTATTTGTCAATTCCATCCAAAATCAGTCATGATTTGATCAATGCTGCTTTCATCCACATAGGAAACATCATATACTACACGCACCGGATCGTCGGTCAGTCCGTCGATCTCCATCGCCGCCTTCATTGCTTCCAGATGCACTTTCGCTTTGTCCACAGAGGGTGAACCCCAGGAGCCAAGAAGCTTGATATACTTGCCTTCCTGCATCATCTCTCCGGACACTTTGGAGATATCCATCGCTGCCGCCATCATGGCATCCGGTTCCACGCCCGCGCTCTCTGCCGCAGTGCAGAAACCTGCCATATTGTCTCCTGCGATTCCAAGCGCCACATCTACATCCGTCGCCTGGAATACAGACTCGCCCATCGTATTGCCCTCTGCCTGGTTTGCCGGAGAAATGCGGGATACCACTTCCACCTCTGCTTTGCAGGTCTCGGTAAATCCGTCTAACAGACCCGCCGCACGGTCAATGCAGGCTTCCTCATACACATACTCCAAAAGACATAATTTGATCGTCTCTTTTTCCGGCCAGTTCTCATTCACCCAGTCGCCTGCCTTTACACCCAGTCCATGAGCATTGTCGTACTCGTCCGCCGCCACATAGGACTGTGCGTTGAAGTTCGGTCCGTCAATACTTACAATATGTACGCCCTGCTCTACCGCACTCTTACATACATCGCTCAATGCATCATAGTCTGCGGGGGAGATCGCGATTACTTTGTAACCTGCCTCTATACAGCTCTCCACCTGCTCCACCTGCTTTGCCGCGTTCATATCGCAGTCCATGGTGGTCACTTCAAAGCCATAATCCGCCGCCTGGTCCACCACGCCCTGAGACATCAGCTGCCATACTTCACTGCGGGATTTGGTCAGATACGCTGCCTGGATCAGGTCGCCTTCCGCAGAATCCGCTGCCGGTGTCTCCTGTGCCTCTTCCGCTCCTTCCTCTGCCGCCGGGGTCTCCTCGGAGGTCTCCGCCGGAGCGTCTTCGGCCGCTGGGGTCTCCCCGCCGCCGCAGGCTGCCAAAGAAGCTGTCATCGCCATTGCCATCAGTGCTACCAGTAATTTCCTTTTCATAGTTTCTCTCCTTTTAATTATTTTATGTACATTTATAAAAATGCCAAAATCCATAAGGATGGATTTTTTATCTTGGTCAGCCTGCTCTTTTCGAAACGTTTTCCGGGGTTACTTATCTGCCACAGCCATTCTCCGGAAAGAATCCGGAATTTTTACCATTTCTTCAATTAGAATCAGGCATGCTCCGCTTAATACGGAATTGGGTAAAGTACTATAGACAATACTCATATGGTCATAAACTTTCGGCTGAATCCGCTCTCTGGCACTCTCCTTTACAATCTCCAGAAAGCGATCTCCCGCCTTAGACAATTCATCTCCAATGATAATTTTTCCAGGGTTATAGAGATTCGCAATATTGGCAATCCCATATCCCAGATACCGGGCCGCATCATCAATGACATGTCTTGCCAGGACATCTCCTTTGGCATATGCTTTCAGGAGATCCGTGATGCTGCAGTCCTCTGTACAGACCGTCTGGGGGAATTCTCCTGCCAGTTCCTTCACCCGCCTTTGTATGGCCAATGTGGAACAGTATCCTTCCAGGCATCCATAGTTGCCGCATTCACAGCGCGGTCCGTCATACCGGATACTCATATGACCAATCTCTCCTGCGAGTCCCATGGAACCGGTCAGAAGCCTTCCGTTATCAATCACGCCCGCGCCGACGCCCTGCCCCGGCATAATACACAGCAGCGAGGCGTCATCATCATAATTCAGCGTATAGAACCATTCCGCCACGGCTGCAGCCTTCACATCATGTTCCGCCATCACACGGAACCCTGTTTTTTCACTGAGCTTCTGGGCGATGTTCACATTCTGCCAGCCCTGACGCGCCGTCAAAAGCGCAATCTGTCCTTCTTCCTTGATATATGGACCAGGAAGGGCCAGCGCCACCCCCAGTATAAACTGATTTCTGCACAGCCTGGCTTTTTTCCGGATCTGAAAAACCATCTGATCCAACAGTTCGTTGATGGGGCTGTTCAGTCCAATGGAGAAGCATTCCTGCTGTCTGCATTCCCCGTAAATATCAAACAGTCCTACAATAAAATGTCTTCTTGTAAGCCAGATTCCGATGATCGCATAGTTTTCCACCGCCAGACTGAGCATGATCGCTCTGCGTCCGTTTTTGCCGGTGGACAGTCCTACTTCCTCGACAATCCCCCAGTTGATCAGATCACCTACAATATTGGTAACCGTCGCCTGATTCAGCCCGGTAAGCTTTGAGATTTCCACTCTGGATATCCGCTGTTGTCCCTGGATCGTCCGAAGAACCAGCGAGCGGTTCATCTGCTGTAAATCCGTCTTATTTTTTCCTTTTTGTTCATAGCTCATCTCAAATCCCCTCTTTCTATTGACTTGTCCTTTTATTATATATCATGACAAAACGTATTGTTCAATAAAAAGCAGGCTTTGAAACAGCTTCCGCTTGATCAGGCCATGTTTTCACTGCCAAATACATCGATTCTTCTCATAATCTCCTGTGCACAAGCCTCTTTTACCGGTCTCATAAAGGTACGGGGATCTATATCATCCGGATTCTCTCTCAGCGCCTCTTTCAATGCGTCAGTATAGGTTTTTTTAAGCTGTGTTCCCACGTTGATTTTGCTCATGCCCATCTGTATGCATTTACGGAAATCTTCTTCCGGGACGCCGGTACCTCCGTGAAGTACCAGCGGACATTTCGTCAGCTTGAGAATCCTGTCCAGTCTGTCAAAGTCGAGCTTGGGCTCCGCCTTATAAAAACCGTGTGCCGTGCCAATGGACACCGCCAGCGCGTCGATCCCGGTCTCCTCCACAAAGCGCGGAACGTCCTCCGGATTCGTATACGCCTTTTCCTTTTCGGAAACGACCACATTCTCTTCTCTTCCGCCGAGTTTTCCCAGCTCAGCCTCAACCGAACAGCCGTATGCTCTCGCATAGTCCACAATCATTCTGGTATCGGCGATATTTTCTTCATATTTTTTCTTGGATGCGTCCACCATGACCGAACTGAAACCGGCGCGGATACACTCTTTGATCAGATCATAGTCCGTGGCATGATCCAGATGCAGGCAGACCGGAATTTGGTAGCTGTCACTCATTCCTTTTACCATACCCACCAGCTGATGAAGTCCCACATATTTGACGCACGCCATGGACGTCATCAGGATAATCGGCGAATGCTTTCTCGCGGCGCCCATAACCATGCCCTCTGAGTCTTCGTAGCTGTTCATATTAAATCCGCCCACAGCATACTTCTTTTCTCTTGTATCCGACAAAATTTCCTTTAAAGTTGTAAGTGCCATTTTCCCGCTCCTTCTTTTATGTATTTATTTGCTTCCGAAATGTTTGTTTTTTTCCAGATATTCCCGAATCAGATAATAGGCGCCGTAGAGAACGACGTTGTCATTCATCCTGGAATACTGAACTCGATCCTCCGGAATCTCGATGTTTGTCCGTTTACGCAGCTGCTTCATCATTTCTTCATGAAAAAACCTCCTTGCTTTGATCACGCCGCCTCCCAGCACAAACAGCTCCGGGTCGAGCACATTGAAGAGCACCGACAGCCCGCATCCAAGATAATAGCCTTCCTTCCGGTAAAACTCCAGCGCGTAAACATCTCCTTCTTCCGCCGCAGCCGTCAGATATCTGCCTTCAATCCGATCCGGATCATATCCGACCGCCTCGAAGGCAGCGCTTTTCACACCAGCCTTTAAGTCTTCCACCATTTTCCGCTTCATGGCTGTACCGGACGCGTACATTTCCAGACATCCTTTACTGCCGCAGGGGCAGGGCCTTCCTTCCGGTTCAATACTGATATGTCCAAACTCGGCCGCTCCGTCATTCTTTCCATGGTAGATCTCTTTATTGATCACCGCGCCGCCGCCGCAGCCTGTGCTGACAGTCATATACATGACATTGCTCAATCCCTTTCCCAGTCCGCAGCGCTGCTCCGCCAGCGCTCCGAGATTGCCGTCGTTGTCCATGATCACCGGTTTTCCAAAATCATGTTTCAGCCGGTCCACAACGGGGAAATCGTACCAGCCCATCATGGGCGCATAGATAATAATCCCTTTTTCCACATTCAGCGGACCAGGACCTCCCACGCCAATCCCGAGTACCTCCTGCATATCCAGACCGAAGTGTGCAATGATATGGTCCAGAACCCCCTTGCTGTTCTGATAGACTGCTTCCTCTCCCTGATAGGTCCGTGATTTTGCCACATAAAAATAATCATCCACAGGTTTTCCATCTTCCGAGAATAAAGCGCCTGTCGTCTTTGTCCCTCCTATGTCAAGGACCAGATAATATTTTCCCATCGTTCTTTACGCTCCAGACAAATATTATTTATTGAAACTATTTATTTTTTGAAACTATTTATTTATTGAATAAATTATATTGTGCTTTATTTTTATCATACTCCGTCAATTTTGTCAATATTATTTCTGATCTTTTCTCTCTTTCGTAATACTGCACAATTCAGCCCCTCTATTTTTGTCTATTTTTACTTGTTGACGTCTGCCTTTTTCCTCCTGTATCTCTATCAATACATTCGGTGAATGGATTTCAGACATTGATTTTTTCAAAATAACGCTCTATACTGAAAAAACGAAATGTAATCATAGAACGCTGACCAGGAGGATTGATTATTATGGAATTGAAGCACAGCAACACCGTCATCATCGTCACCGGCGGTCCGGGCACCGGCAAATCTTATGCGGCCCGCCGCATCCAGGAGGCGTTCCCCGGACTCTCGATTCTCTCTTATGACGAGATCAAAGAATATGAATGGGATCGTTTCGGTTTTGACAATGGGATACAAAAAGACAGGGTCAATCGGTTTGCCCTGGAAGAATTTTATCTCACACTTCAGAAAATGATGTGGCAGCAAAAAAGCATTCTGATCGAATATCCGTTTAACCAGAGACACAAGGAACAGCTTCTGGAACTCATCCACGCTTCCGGATATCATGGGGTTACCGTGCTGCTCCACGGGGACTGGAAGATCATCTACGAACGGGGACTGACCCGCAACCGGACTGACAACCGCCATCCGGGACACCTGACTACCTCCTATCACAAAGAGACCGGAATATCTTCTGAAAATCTGATGCCGGACGCAGTCCCCACATACGCGGAGTTCCGGGCGGACATTGATCAGAAAAATTATAATATACAGATTGGGAAAACCATTGCGGTAGACGTGACGGACTTTTCAAAGGTGGATTTTGAGAAAATATTAGGGAAGATTGCCGAAATGTAGAAGAGATTCTATTACATAAGAACGGCCATGGGGAAGATTTTTTCTCCATGGCCGTATGTTCTCATTTTTTATTCAACATCATCTGCTTCGCTTTCGTATAATCTCCTACGGTTGTCTCCATTGCCTCGCATGCCTTCTCCAGGGACAGCTTAAGAGTCTTCATGATCGACTCCACATTTTTCACAAGCGCTTTGGCTTCTCCCCTTTTTTCGCCTCTTTGTTCGCCTCTTTCTTCTCCTCTTTTTTCACCCTTTATTATACCCCTTGCCTCACTGTCTTTCATCAAGATATCATGTTCAAATTCCAATACTTTTCCGCCCATATCACGAATTCCTTTCTGTATCCTTATTTTTCCAAATGCCAGATGGTTGATGACAATTTCCATCAGCTGTTTTAATTCTGTAAAATCGTAATCCGAGATCTGGTGCTGATCATGCAAAGCGCCAAGCTCCCGATAAATATGCCGGTATTCTTCCAGAAATCTCATAATATTATACCCTTTTGCATGCAGGTCCTGCAAGAATTTTTCCGCGATTTTTATAATCCGGCGGTCTTCTGCCTGAACATTCATGTTATAGGACTCTTTTTATCTGTAAATGGAATTTTGGAACTGAACAGTATAGAGAAATCATATGTCGCCTGAAAGGGAGATTGTTCTATAATTGTAAAAAGCCGCAACGGAACAACAGGTATTCCGTCTGCGGCTCTTTGATTTCTCAAAGAATATCAATATACTCCCCGGCCAGCGCCTTATTCATGCTCCGGACGGCGCAGAATTTTCCGCACATACTACAGGTATCGCTGTGGTCCTCCTCCGGTTTCCGGTCCGCCCGGATTGCCCTGGCGGTCTCCGGGTCCAGGGCGCAGGCGAACTGGGCCTCCCAGTCGAGGGCCCGGCGGGCCTTAGCCATCCGGTCGTCGATCTCTCTGGCTCCGGAAATCCCTTTGGCGATGTCCGCCGCATGGGCCGCGATCCTGGAAGCGATAATTCCCTGTCTCACATCCTCCACATTGGGCAGCGCCAGATGCTCCGCCGGCGTCACATAACAGAGAAATGCCGCTCCATTCATGGCAGCCACGGCTCCTCCGATAGCTCCGGTGATGTGATCATAACCCGGCGCGATATCGGTCACCAGAGGCCCCAGCACATAGAAGGGCGCGCCCATGCAGATGCTTTTCTGGATCTCCATATTGGCGGCCACCTGGTTAAGCGGCACATGGCCCGGACCTTCCACCATGACCTGCACGTTGTGCTCCCAGGCCCGTTTGGTCAGTTCCCCCAGCCGGACCAGCTCCTCGATCTGGCACACGTCCGTGGCGTCCGCCAGACATCCGGGACGGCAGGCGTCGCCCAGAGAGATGGTCACGTCATACTCCTCACAGATTTCAAGAATCTCGTCAAAATATTCATAGAATGGATTTTCCCTGCCGGTCATGCTCATCCAGGCGAATACCAGGCTGCCGCCCCGACTGACCAGATTCATCTTTCTCTTATGCTTACGGATCTGATCGATGGTCCTTCTGGTGATTCCGCAATGGAGGGTCACAAAGTCCACGCCGTCTTCCGCGTGCAAACGGACCACATCCACAAAATCCCTCGCCGTCAGCGTCGCCAGATCTCTCTGATAATGAATCACGCTGTCGTAGACCGGAACCGTACCGATCATCACCGGACATTCCCCGGTCAGTTTCCGGCGGAACGGCCGGGTATCCCCGTGGCTGGACAGGTCCATGATGGCATCCGCCCCCAGCTTTACCGCGCTCATGACCTTCTCCATCTCAACGTCATAGTCCTTGCAGTCCCTGGATACCCCCAGGTTCACATTCACTTTCGTGCGCAGCATGCTGCCTACGCCTTCCGGATTCAGACAGCTGTGAAGCCGGTTGGCGCAGATTACGACCTTGCCCTCCGCCACCAATTCCATTAACCGCTCCACCGGCATCTTCTCCTTCTCCGCCACCCTCCGAATCTGATCCGTCACAATCCCTTTCCTGGCAGCATCCATCTGTGTTGTATACGCTCTCATTTTTTATCCTCCTCGTTCCAATGCTGTTTTAATTTTAAGTTCCGCATCTCCTTTTCCAACATCCACCCATGATCCAGGGGTCCCGCTCCCTTCCCCAGATCCAACTGCGCCTCCAGAGCCCCGGACAGATACCTCTTGGCCCTTTTCACCGCCTCCAAGAGCGTACACCCCCTTGCCAGATGGCTGGCAATCGCGCTGGACAGCGTGCATCCGGTCCCGTGGGTATTCGGATTCTCTATCCGCTTCCCCGTAATCCACACTGCCTTCTTCTCCTGGTACAGAAGATCATCGGCGCCTTTTCCCCGATGCCCCCCTTTCAAAAGCACGGCGCAGCGCCACCGTCTGTACAGTATTTCCGCTGCCTGCTCCATCTCCTCTGCACCCCGGATTCGGACGCCGGTCAGCACCTCTGCTTCCGGGATGTTCGGCGTGATCACCTCCGCCAAGGGAAACAGTTCCTCCTGAAGCGCCGTCTCAGCCTCTTTGATCAGCAGTCTGGAACCGCTGGTGGACACCAGCACCGGGTCCAGCACCACATGTCTGGCCCCGTACTCCAGAAGCTTCTCCGCCGTCACACTGATAAGCGCTCCCGAAGAAAGCATCCCGATCTTTACCGCGTCCGGGTGAATGTCCGTAAAAATACTGTTCAGCTGCTTCCTGAGAAATTCCGGCGAGACCTCCATAACCCCATACACGCCGGTAGTGTTTTGAGCGGTCAGCGCCGTCACGGCACTCATGGCATACACACCGTTCACTAACATCGTCTTGATATCCGCCTGAATACCGGCGCCCCCGCTGGAATCGCTGCCGGCAATGGTCAATGCTGCCCTCATTTTTATATCTCCTGTTCATCGTTCCGCATCTCCCCTTCCAGTGCCCAGATCGATGCTGTTTGAAAGTGACAGAAATGCATATAAAAAAGGATGCACGCAGGCACCCTTTCTTTTCCTCAAGTTCATCCCTACGTTGGCATTATCCAAATCAGGTTATGGGTCGAAGCGATTCAGCTTCCTCTCAGCCGGCTTTCTGCCAGCTCCCCTGTTCCTATGCAGTTGTTACATTGATTATACGGCAATTCTGCTCGATTTGCAACCATGAAATTTACTTTTTCCGGTTTTCCAGATACGCCGCTCTTCCTTCTTTATACAGATTTGTTCCCACGCTGTCGATGATCACCACCAGGGGCATATCCTCCACGTATAATTTCCGGAGGGCCTCTGCTCCCAGATCCTCGTAGGCGATCAGTTCGCATTTTTTAATACATTTTGCGAGCAGGGCCCCAGCTCCTCCGATGGCGCCGAAGTAGACGCCGCCGTACTTCTTCATGGCTTCCACCACTTCCGGCAGACGCTCCCCTTTGCCGATCATTCCTCTGGCGCCCACTTTCATCAGGGTCGGGGCATAAGCATCCATGCGCCCGCTGGTAGTAGGTCCGGCGGAACCGATGACCTGGCCGGGCTTTGCCGGAGTGGGACCCACATAGTAGATCGTCGCGTCTGCGGGGTCAAAGGGCAGCGGTTCTCCTTTGGCCAGAGTCTCGCACATTCTTTTGTGCCCCGCGTCTCTGGAAGTATAGATCGTTCCGGTAAGAAGAACCCGGTCCCCCGCATGCAGACTGCGGGCCAGATCCTCCGTCAGGGGCAGTGTCACTCGTCTCTCTGTCATCTTAGATCACCTCCGTCTTGTGTCTGGTCACATGGCAGCTGATATTGATGGCGCAGGGCATGCCGGCAATATGGGTAGGTAAGGTCTCGATGTTCAGACCGATGGCCGTAGTCCTCCCCCCAAAGCCCTGAGGACCGATACCAAGCTTATTAATCTTCTCCAGCATTTCCCTCTCCAGATCCGCATAGAAGGGGACCTCGTTGGAGGAACTAAGCGGCCGCATCAGAGCCTTTTTGGCCAGCAGTGCCGCCTTGTCGAAGGTGCCGCCGATGCCCACCCCCACCACCATAGGCGGACAGGGATTCGGTCCCGCCGTCTCCACGGTCTCCAGAATAAAATCTTTGATGCCCTGAAGTCCGGCGGAGGGCTTGAACATCCGGATGGCGCTCATGTTTTCACTGCCGAAGCCCTTGGGGCCTACGGTCACCCGGATCTGTTCGCCTGGAACGATCTCTGTATAAAGCATGGCCGGCGTATTGTCTCCGGTATTGCCCCGGCGCACCGGGTCTTTGACCACGGATTTCCGAAGATATCCTTTGTCGTAACCTCTGCGGACTCCCTCGTCCACCGCCTCCGACAGGTCGCCTCCTGTAATATGGACGTCCTGCCCGATCTCCAGGAAAACGCAGGCCATCCCGGTATCCTGGCAGACGGGCACGCATTCCCGGTCGGCAATCTCGTAGTTCTCAATGATATCACTGAGCACTCCCCGGGCGATCTCTCCGTCCTCGCAGTCACGGCAGGTCCTAAGAGCCTCCTTTACATCCTCCGGCAGGTGCTCGTTTGCTTCTATGCAAAGTCTTTCGATTACTTCTGTAATCTGTGAAGCTTTTATCTCTCTCATATTCATCTCCCTAATTAGAGTTCCGCATCTCCCTTTCCAACGCCCGGCGTCTAGATTAATTTCCGGCCGCTCTGCGTCCAGAAATCAATCTGGGCGTTGTCCAGTCCCATGCTGTTTTACTCTGGTTTTACCGTAATATGTTCTCCGTCGCATATGGTCACCACGTTCCGGTCCCGGGTGTCCCAGACGGGGATCCCTTTTTCCTCCAGAAGAGACAGTGTCTTCTCCTCCGCCGGATTCTTGTTTGAACAGCAGATCACCGCCGCTTCCGGGGACACCGCGTTCAGCAGATCTTCCAGCGCTTTCTGGTATCTGCCGTGGTGAGGCATCTTGATCCAGTCGTGGTTCCAGTCCACATTCCCGGAGAGCATCTGCCGAATCCGCTCCTTTTCAATGTCCCCGGTCAGCAGGAAGCCTTTCCCCCGGTAGCGGATACTGGTCACCAGAGACAGATCATTGTCATACTCTTCTTCCGTATCCTGAATCGTCTCCGGGTCGGCGGCAGGATAGACGGTAACCTGAAGCTCCCCCAGGGAGAAAAGCTCCGCCGAAGTCCGGACTCTCTGGACGTCTGGATGTTCCGAGAGCGCTTCCAGAAAATTCCGGTATTCGGGCCGTTCTCCCTCGTAATCCGGCATCCGGACCGCGGACACCTCCATCTGCTCCACAACCCGGGCGGCGCCGCCCACATGATCTTTGTCAAAATGGGTCACCAGAAAAAGATCGATCCGGTCGATTCCCCGGTCCCTGAGAAAACGGACAATGTCGTCTCCGTCATCCTCCTCCCCCGCGTCGATCAGAAGTGCCTGCCCTCCCTGCTGTACCACCAGTGCGTCCGCCTTTCCCACCGAGAGAGCCGTGATCACAAGCGCATCCTCCTCTGCAGCAGGAGCAAAAAAGAGCCTGAGCCCCATCCACAGGACAAGCAATGCCGCCAGTAAGGCCAACGCTCCCGAACGTCTTTTCGTCATCTTCTATTCCTTCCTCTCCGGAGCTTTCGCCGGATTCACATGCACCATACAGTGCTTGACTTCCGGGAACTGCTCTTCGATGGCGTCATGGACCTGCTCCGCAATGGCGTGGGTCTCATACAGCGTCCGGCTTCCATCCGCAGCGATCTCCATGTCCACATAGATCTTCGCTCCGAAC
This sequence comes from uncultured Lachnospiraceae bacterium, assembly GCA_910584945.1. Classification (GTDB taxonomy): domain Bacteria; phylum Bacillota; class Clostridia; order Lachnospirales; family Lachnospiraceae; genus Hominiventricola. Next base: position 142,976 of record CAJUDY010000005.1, read on the forward strand.
AGCCGGGTCATGAGGCGGTCGATTCCCAGCACCCCTTCCTGCAAAAGCACCAGCTTCCGGATCTTCTCCTCCGTCTCCCGATCACAGGCCTTATCCACCATCTTATCGACCGCATCCATGAAGATCTCGTAGGCCGCCTTGGCAATAAAGACGCTGATCACCATACTGGCCGCAGCGTCCAGTACCGGATAGCCCATCCGGGAGCCGGCGATTCCCACAAACGCACCGATGGAAGACAGGGAGTCTGAGCGATGATGCCAGGCGTCCGCCATCAGCGCGCCGGAGTTGATTTTCTTCGCCGCCGCCCGGGTGTACCAGTACATCCACTCCTTGACCGCGATGGAGATCACCGCCGCCGCCAGCGCCATAAGACCCGGAACCGCCAGCGTCTCATAATGCCCGGACAGTACCGTCCGAAGCCCGCCAAGTCCGATCCCAAGCCCCGTGGCCAGCAGAACCGTCGCCAGGATAATCGAGGCGACGCATTCCATCCGCTCATGACCGTAAGGATGATTCACATCTGATTTCTTAGAGGAGATCCGCACCCCGATGATCACGATAAACGTGCTGAACACATCCGACGCCGAATGAACCGCGTCCGACACCATGGCCCCGGACCTGCCGAAGATTCCGGCCAGCAGTTTTCCTACTGAAAGCAGCAAGTTCACCACAATGCTTACCGCCGACACCCTCATCGCTATTCTCTGATTTTCTCCATCCATACTTCAAATATCTCCTACGTCAAACCGTTTCCCGTCAGTATAACACACCCCGCCTTTCCTGTACAGAGGGTATTCCGTATCCCCACGGAAATCAATTTTCAATAATATCGCAAATGCAGGATGGATCAAGCAGACA
>CAJUDY010000006.1 GCA_910584945.1 uncultured Lachnospiraceae bacterium
CAGAAAATACAAGGGATACAGCGATTTTTTAATCTACTAACTGTCAAAGACAGGACTATACCACAGAGCCCACACCCTGTCAAGCAAAAAACTTGCTCGAACCTGTCACGATCCTGTCAACGTCTTTTGCACCCTTAGTACCGCTGCGTCCCTTCCCTAAGTGCGAACGGGATCTTTGAGGATGATCTGCCCGCACCAGGCGTCCGGGCGGACAAGGATGCAAACGACAACCAAGTTCAATCCTTCGACTCAATCAGAATCAGTATTCCCTTCTTTATGGAGATCTCCACCTGTTCTTCCGTGATCTCGTTGGACACCCCCAGGCTTCCGGTTCCAAAGACGGTAAAATGATAGTCGCGAAGCGGATACTTCGCTCCCTTCAGCGTCACCCCGTATACCTCCTCCGTGTACGGAATCAGGGAAAAATACGTCCCGTACTGCTCTGCCCGTTTGATCACCCAACGCTCCCGGATCAGGCGGATGCGGTTGTGGCCGTCCAGAATCCGGCAGTCCACGCCCTTTTCCAAAGCCATATACAACGTCTGGATATTGCCCAGCACATGGTCCAGCCTAGTGCCGGTTCCCCCGAGGATCGTGATCTCCTGACTGCCAAGCTCCAGCGCCAATTCCACAGCAATCTGCGTATCCGTGGCATCCTTGACCGGATTGTATTTCCGGATCTCGATCTTTGTATGCTCCCGATACCATTTCAGGATCTTGGGCGGCAGCGTGTCAAAGTCTCCCACGATCCTAGTTGGCCTGATCTTCTGCTCCATGCAGAAGCCAAGTCCGCCGTCCACCGCGATGATATGGTCATAGTTTTTTTCCAAAAGCAAGAGGGCAAGATCGACCTCGATGCTGCCCCCGCTGATAATCAATGTATGCACGATGTTTCCCTTACTCCATAACATGAAGAAACTCTTTGACGTTCTGTTCGATATCTCCTGCAAAGATCGCCGAGCCGGCCACGATCACATTGGCCCCTGCTTCCAGCACCATAGAGAGATTGTCTTTTTTGATGCCTCCGTCCACTTCGATATCCACCTCAAGCCCGCGTTTCTCAAGCATTCCGCGCAACTCTTTGATCTTCTCCGTAGAAGATGGGATGTAGGCCTGTCCGCCGAAGCCCGGTTCGACCGTCATCAGAAGAATCATATCCACCTGGTCCAAAATCTCCAGGAGGACCGAGTTGGGCGTATTCGGCTTTAACACCACGCCTGCTTTCACGCCTCTTTCCCGAATCCGACGAAGGGTTCCTTTCAGGTCTTCGCAGGCTTCGTAATGAATCGTGATGATATCCGCCCCGCAGTCCACGAACTCATCGATGTAGCGCTCCGGCTTTTCAATCATCAGATGGACGTCCAGAACCAGATCCGTGATCTTTCTCACAGACCGGAGCACCGGCATACCAAAAGAAATGCTCGGCACAAAAGCTCCGTCCATCACATCGTAATGCAAACAGGTTGCTCCCGCCTCTTTAACATGCTGGATATCCTCTCCCAGATGGGCAAAATCGGCGGACAAAATGGACGGCGCCAGATAATTTTTCATGATTATGAATACCTCCTTTTTTCTCTTTCTTGAAGATCTTTGAAAAGCCCCGCATAGCTTTCATAACGCGCGTTATGGATGCGTCCTTCCTGTACGGCTTCCTTGACCGCGCATCCGGGTTCCTTCATGTGAAGGCATCCTTGAAAACGGCAGGTGCCCTCGTACTTCCTGAATTCTGGAAAACTGTATCGCAGCTCTTCCTTTTCCATACCGGCAAGCTCCAGAGAGCTGAAGCCCGGCGTGTCGAACAGATAGCTGTTTTCGCCGATCCAGAACAGCTCCGAATGCCGAGTCGTATGCTTTCCTCTGTCGATTTTCTCACTGATGCTGCCGGTTTCCATGCATGCCCCGGGCGCCAGAAGATTGATCAGCGTGGACTTGCCCACTCCGGAGGGGCCTGCCACCGTGGTCGTACGGCCCAGAAGAAGCTCTTTTAAGCCTTCTGTTCCTTCCTGGTACCGGGTGCTGATGAACAAAAGCCTGCTCCCGCACCCGGAGTAAATATCGTGAAGCCTCCTAAGCTCCTCCTCAGAAGCCTCATCCTTCTTATTAAAGCAGATCACCGTGTCGATGGACTGCCGGTCCATCATGATCAGAAAACGGTCCAGAAGCGACAAGTTTGGTTTCGGCTTCGCCGCCGCAAAAATTACCAGCGCCTGATCCACGTTTGCCACCGCCGGACGGATCAGCTCTGATCTGCGCGGAAGCAGGCGGACAATACTGCCTTCCTTGTCTTCCTCATGAAGAATCTCAATCTCCACATCGTCTCCCACCAGGGGCTTCCTTTTCTGATTTCGAAAGATCCCTTTTGCCTTACATTCATAGAGACCGCAGCTTTCCGCATACACATAGTAGAAGCCTGCAATCCCTTTCATAATCTTCCCCCGCATCGGTCAGTCTGACGGAAGTCCGGTTGCCGGTTCTTCCTGAGGCGGCTCTGTCTTTACGGCAGACCCGGTGCTGACATAGATAGTTACCGTGCCCTGGGGTTCTACGGTCCTGGACGGTTCGTAGCGGGTCACAAAGCCCTCTCCCACAGACTCGCTGGACTCCGAACCCTCTTTGATCCTTCCCTCAAAGCCAGCGTCCTCCAGCTTCTCTCTCGCCTGTTCAAAGGTCATTCCCACGCTGACCGAAGGAATTGTCACTTCTTTTCGCCCTCTACTGACGCTGATGGTCACCGTACTTCCCGGCGCCGCCAGCTGTCCGGTATCCGGGCTGGTACCAAGCACCAGTCCGGCGCTCAGTTCGTCCGAATACACGTCCTTTACCGCAACCTGGAATCCAGCTTCCTGCAGCTCTCTGGCAGCCCTGGTCTCTTCATGACCGATCACATCGATCACTTTCACACCGGCCGGACCTTTGCTGATGACCAGATTGACGGAAGTTCCTTTTTCCACACTGGTATTACCGGCCGGAGCCTGGGAGATCACTTTTCCACTCTCCACCGTATCGCTGCTTTCTTCCGTCACCGTTCCTGCTTTCAGTCCCGCTGCTTCCAGCGCGCTCCTGGCGTTGGCTTCTGTCTGTCCTTCCACTTTGGGAACCGCTACGGTCTTTGTCTCTTCCTTTGGAGGTTCCGAAGCAGAAGAGTTGTCTGTTCCGGAAGAGGAACCGGAACCTGCTCCTGCCACCACAACTTCCACGGAACTGCCCACTGCCACTCTGGTCCCAGAGTCCACATTCTGCTGCATGATCTGTCCTGCCGCGTATTTGGTGGAACTCTCGCTGCCCTTCAATGTGATCGAAATCCCCAGCTCCCGAAGCTGTGTCTTTGCCTCTGTCATGGTCTTTCCCAGAAGATCAGGCATGACCACCGTATTTCCTTCCTCTTCGTCCGCCTGATCCCCATCCTCTTCCTGCTCCGTCTGCTGCCCTTTTTCGTCCTCTTTGTCCGATTTGCCGCCGACTCCCAGCATACGGGATACCAGGATCAGCAGCACGACGACAATAATCACCGCAAGCGTCACCCCCGCGATGGTCATGATCCGCTCCACTGCCGGACTCAGCTCTTCCTCGTCATCCTCGTCGTCGTCCTCGTCTTCCTCGTCATAGTCCTCGTCGTCTTCCTCTTCCGGCTCTCTCACCGGCTCCACTCTTCTTGCGGATTTTACCCTGGATGTGGTTTCTTTCCTCATTACCACCGTTCTGGCCTGAGAGTCCAGGTCCACCATCTGGACAAAATCGCCTTCCGGGTCCATCAGGGATTGCTTCAGATCAGCCAGGAGATCCCCGATATCCTGATATCTCCGGTCCGGACTTTTCTCCATGCATTTGCGGATAATCTGCTCCAGACTGAACGGAATCTCGCTGTTGTAAGTGGTCGGCGCAACCATCTCTTCCTGCAGATGCTTCACCGCCACCGTCACCGCCGTATCCCCGTCAAAAGGAACCCGTCCGGTCACCATCTCGTAGAGCACCACTCCAAGAGAATAGATATCGCTTCTGTGGTCCACATAGCCGCCCCTGGCCTGCTCCGGAGACGCGTAATGGACGGAACCCATGGCCGCCGAGGTCGTTGTCTGGGAAGTGGTTGCCTTGGCGATACCAAAATCGGTCACCTTTACCTTTCCTTCTCTGGATATAATGATATTCTGGGGCTTGATATCCCGGTGGACAATCTGATTATTGTGAGCCACCTCCAGACCCGCGGACATCTGAATCGCAATGCTGGTGGCCTCCTTGACGGTCAGCCTGCCCTTGCGTTCAATATATTTCTTAAGCGTGATTCCTTCTACCAATTCCATGACAATATAGTAGATCCCGCGTTCGTCTCCCACATCATAGACATTGACAATATTGGGGTGAGCAAGACCGGCCGCCGCCTGGGCTTCTTCTTTGAATTTCTTGATGAATCCTCCATTCTCCCGAAATTCATCCTTCAATACCTTGACTGCGACAAAGCGGTTCAGCTTATGGTCCTTCCCTTTGAACACCTCGGCCATACCGCCGAACCCCACCCTTTCCAGGATCTCATAGCGGTCGCCAACGATCATTCCAACTTTTATCATCATCCTACCTCACTGTCTGTCCAATTATTTCCACCAGCACCACTGCAATATTGTCTGTTCCGCCGTTTCGGTTGGCTTCCAGGATCAGCCTGCCGCCGATCTCATACAATGCACGGTCTTTCTGAATCAGACGGCACAGGGTCTGATCTTCCACCATATTGCTGAGGCCATCGGAACACAGAAGATACCGGTTCCCTGCCTCCACAGGAAACGTAAACAGATCCAGCTCCGCCTCCTCCATAATGCCAAGCGCCCGTGTGATAATATTCTTGTCCGGATGCATCCTTGCCTCCTGAGGACTCAACTCTCCTTTGCGGGCCAGCTCCGCCACCAGAGAATGGTCTTCGGAGATCTGCCGGATTCCCTCCCGGGTCACTTCGTATAGCCTGCTGTCCCCGATATTTACCGCCAGAGCTTCTTCTTCCAGAATGCAAAGCGCCACCAGCGTGGTTCCCATCCCATAATAATCTTCGCTTTCTTTCGCTTTTTGATACAACTGATAATTCGCGTAGCGGACTGCCTTCTTAAGAATCAGTGCAGGCCTGGTATCTTCGCAGCGGCAGACTGCCTCCACCGCTTTTTGCACTCCGTAGGAGGATGCCAGTTCTCCAGCTTTATGTCCTCCCATTCCATCGGCGACAATATAGAGATTCGGAAGATTCCCCACCGGCTGGTCGGAAGCATATACATAATCCTGATTCACTTTTCGTCTGCGTCCAATATCCGTCATCGCAACCGATGTCTGCATAGGTCTTCACCTCTCTTTTTCACAACACACAGATACAGGTATAATATAGCACAACGTTCATAAAAGGACAAGAATAAAATCCTTAATGTGACTCTATATAGCTTCTGCGAAGCTGTCCGCAAGCGCCGTCAATATCACGGCCCAGTTCTCTTCTTATGGAAACAACAATTCCTGATTTTTCAAGTTTATTTTTGAAATTCACGATGGTCTGGCGTCCGGACTGTACGTAATCCCGCTCTTTGATGGGGTTGACCGGGATCAGATTCACATGACAGTTCAGCGGCTGAATCAGCCGGATCAGTTCCCTCGCGTCCTCCTCCTGGTCGTTTACGCCGCCCACCAGGCTGTATTCAAAAGTGATACGCCTTCCGGTCTGTTCAAAATAATACCGGCACGCATCGATCACTTCGGAGAGCTCGTACCGGTTCGCTACCGGCATCAGCGCCTTTCGTTTCTCCTGAGTGGATGCGTGCAGGGACAGCGCCAATGTAATCTGCAGCTTTTCCTCCGCCAGCTTTCGCATCTTTGGCACAATCCCGCAGGTAGAGACGGTCACATTCCGCTGGCTGATATGAAGTCCGCCCTCACAGGTGAGCAGATGAAGAAATCGGAGCAGGGAGTCATAATTGTCCAGAGGCTCCCCGGTCCCCATCACCACCACATTGTGCACCCGCTCTTTCGACCACTTCTGGATCTGATAAATCTGATCCAGCATCTCCGAAGGCCGAAGGCCTCTCTGAAGGCCTCCCAGAGTCGAGGCGCAGAACCGACAGCCCATCCGGCAGCCTACCTGGGAGGAAATACATACGGAATTGCCGTAATGATACCGCATCAGCACGCTCTCAATTACATGGCCGTCCGGCAGCCCAAACAAAAATTTGCAGGTACCGTCCTGACCGGACTGCTGCACCTTAATGAATTTCAGCGCTGGCAGCTCATACTCCTTAGAAAGCCGTTCCCGCAACGCTTTGGAAAGGTTCGTCATCTCATCAAAATGATCCGCCAGCTTTTCATGCATCCAGCCATACACCTGCTTTGCCCGAAACTTTTTCTCTCCCAGCCGCTCCATCTCCTCCTGGAGTTCTAAAAGCGTTAGCGATTTGATATCTGTCATGTGGTTCTCTCCATTTTTGCTATATAAAATCCATCCCACAGCCCCATACCCGGAAGCAACTGCACCTGTTCTTTCAATAAAAAAGGATGATGGGCGAGAAACCATTCCGTATTCGCCTGATTTTCTTCCTTATGTACGGTGCAGGTACTGTACAGCAGCGTTCCGCCCGGCTTCACATACTGCCATACCGTATGAAGGATCGTCCGCTGAAGTTCCGCCAGTTCCTTTTGCTGCTCCCGGCTCATGCGGTATTTCAGATCTCTTTTCTTTCCAAGCACTCCAAGACCGGAACAGGGCAAATCCGCGAGAACAATATCTGCTTTCTGTATGGATGCCTCGTGAAGGACCGTCGCGTCCATCCGCACCGCCCGGACATTCGACGCGCCGCAGCGCACCCGATTTTCCTCGATCAGCGATACTTTTTCTTCCGTCAGATCTCTTGCCTCCACAAAACCAGTACCCTGCAAAAGCTCCGCAAGATGCAGGCTCTTGCCCCCGGGCGCCGCACAGACGTCGATGCAGTAATCCCCGGGTTTGGGAGCCGCCAGAAGCGCCGCCCGCATGGAGCTTACATCCTGTACCTGAAAAAGTCCCTCCCGAAAAGAAGGGATTGCCCGAAGATAATCATAATCCGAAATCGCCAGGGCGCAGTCAAGTCCCTCCACCTTCTTTGCATGAACGCCTTCCTTCGTAATCCTCTCCATCAGCCCTTCTCTTGTGATTTTCTGAACGTTCACCCGAACCGTCAAAGGGCGCTCCTCGTACTGGCTCTGAAGCATCCGAAGCGCCGTCTCTTCCCCGTACTCCTCCGTCCACTGGTCCACAATCCACTTGGGCGTAGAATATTGAATCCAGGGTTCCGCACAGGTGATCTCATCGAGCTCCCGCACGATGCTTCGAAGAACTCCGTTCACAAAACCTTTCAGATTGCCGAAGCCCTTTTTCCCCGCAAGCCTGACCGCCTCATTGCACACAGCGGAGGCGGGAATCCGGTCCATGTAGCGAAGCTGATAGACCGACAACCGCAGAATCCCCCGGATCACCGGCTTTAACTTTTTCACGGGCACTTTGGAATATTGGCCGATGATGTGATCAAGCTCCAGCATGCGCTCCACGGTCCCTTCGGTCAGCCGGGTCAGAAACGCCCGGTCCTGCTTTCCAAGATACTGATACCGCTCCAGAGCTCCCCGCAGAACGATATGGCTGTACGCTTTTTTTTCCGTAATCTCCAGCAGCAGTTCCAGGGAAAGGGCCCGGACATTCACCGCCTGATCAGTCACGACTTCTACCTCCGAACAGCAAAATCAGCCGCAGAAGGGAGAGAACGGATGCCGCTGCAGCCGCCACGTAGGTCATGGCCGCCGCGGACAGTACTTTTCTGGTGTGGGAAAGTTCCTCCTCCGACAGCATATGGGTGTTGCCCAGGATGTCAATGGCCCTTGCGGAGGCGTTGAACTCCACCGGAAGGGTGACAAGCTGGAACAGCGTCCCGCAGGCAAAGCACAAAAGCCCCACCTGAATCAGCGTATAAGAACTGCCAAAGACCAGCCCCAAAAGGATGATTGGCAATGCCGCCTTCGTTCCAAGATTCGCCACCGGCACGAACGCGCCGCGGAAGCGAAGGGGCGCGTAAGCCTTCGCGTCCTGAATCGCATGACCGCACTCATGGGCGGCCACGCCGACGGCCGCCACGGAAGATGAGCCATAGACGCTGTCTGACAGGCGCAGCACTTTTCCTCTCGGGTCATAATGGTCGGTCAGATTGCCGCCGATATGTTCCACCCGCACATCGTAGATCCCCGCCAATTGCAGGATGCGGCGCGCCGCCTCCGCCCCGGTAAGCCCGGATCTGCTTAGAACCCGGGCGTATTTTTTGTAGGTGGAATTGACCCGGGCCGACGCCCACATGGAGAGTACGGCTCCAATCAATACTAATAGATAGGTCGCGTCATAAAAAAACATAGAATAGCCTCCTAATTTAAAGTTCCGCATCAATTTTTATCCCAGGACAGCGCCTGCGTCCACTGAAAAGCCCCGCAGAAACGCCCCGGTCTCCATCCTTTTTTTGCCTTCCAGCTGAAGTTCCCGGATGGAAAGGGCGCCGTCTCCGGTCTGAACGATGAGCGCATCCCTGGTTACTTCCAGTATCTCACCGCAGCGTCCCTTTGATGCATCCTGCGGAAGAATTTCCGCTGACCAGATTTTCAATGTCTTCCCGTTTAATCTGGTATAGGCGCTGGGCCAGGGATTGAAGCCCCGGATCAGCCGTTCGATGGAGCGGGCGTCTTTGGTCCAGTCGATGAAACCCAACTCTTTTTTCAGCATGGACGCATAGGGCGTCGGCGAATCCCCCTGCTTTTCCGGATGAATCGTCCCTGCCTCCAGGCCTTTTAAGGTCTCCACGCAGAGCGCCGCCCCCGCCTGGCTTAGTTTGTCAAAAAGACTGCCTCCGGTCTCTTTTTCCTCCAGAGGCACCACGGTCTTCAGCAGCATATCGCCTGTATCCAGTCCCTCATCCATCTGCATGGTAGTGACGCCGGATTCTTTTTCCCCGTCGATCACCGCCCACTGGATGGGCGCGGCTCCCCGGTATTTTGGAAGCAGAGAGCCGTGGACATTAATACATCCATAAGTCTTCATCTCCAGTATTCGTTTTGGAATCAGCTGGCCGAAGGCCACCACCACGATCACGTCCGCTTCTGTTTCCTCTAGATATTGGACGGACGCTTCCTCTCTGATTCGCTTCGGCTGATAGACCGGCAGATCATAAGAGAGCGCGGCCTCTTTCACCGGCGGATACTGCACGGCATGCCCTCTGCCCTTTGGTTTATCCGGCTGGGTCACTACCAGAGTGATCTCATGACCGGCTTCTTTCAGGGCCTTCAGCGTCCCCACCGCAAAATCCGGCGTTCCCATAAAGATAATCTTCATATCCGATTATTCCTCCTCGTCTTCCTCCATCACCACATCCTTCAGCTCTCCCTCCACCAGATCGACATAGAGCTTTCCTTCCAGATGCTCGCATTCGTGACAGATGGCCCGGGCCAGAAGCTCGGTGCCGTCCAGCTCATAATACTCCCCATCTTCATCCATAAAGCGGACCGTCACATCGTTGGGTCTGGTGACCTGTCCGGCTTTTCCCGGCACGCTTAGGCAGCCCTCATCGCCGGTCTGGGAACCTTCTTCCCGGACAATCCTGGGATTGATCATCACCAGGGGACCGTCTCCCACGTCGATGACCACGATCTGCTTTAAAATCCCCACCTGGGGTGCCGCCAGACCCACGCCCTCCTTCTCGTACATGGTCTCCAGCATGTCGTCGATCAAAGTCCGGATCTTCGGAGTGATCTCCTTTACTTCTTTACTTTTCTTGCGGAGAATCGGGTCTCCTGCTACTCTTACGTTGCGTATTGCCATTTCTGTATAGCCCTCCTGATTATCGTGCTGTTTTAATATGCATTTAATGGATTATAATCAAACTGTATGTAAATTTTCTGCCACACCGTACTTTTTTCCAGTTCCTGTTCCAATGCTTTTTTTACATTCAAAAGCACCGACTCCTCCGGATGTTTTAAATAGATCACCCTTCGATACAGATCCTGCTTTCTGGACAGGGCCGCTGCCGCCGGGCCGATCACGATGAGGCCTTCCACGGAAAACCTCTGAATCAACTCCCCAAGCTGCTCCGAACAGGTTTTTAAAAATTCTTCCTGAGGCCCGGACAGATAGATGCCCAGCATAAAAGCTATGGGTGGATAGGAAAGCAGCTTCCGGTACAGCATTTCCTGCTGAAAGAATGCTTCATAATCCTGCGCCGCCGCGGTACGGATGCTGTAATGCTCCGGCAAATAGGTCTGGATCACCGCTTCTCCCGCCTGACTGCCCCGGCCTGCCCTTCCCACGGCCTGGGTCAGAAGCTGAAAGGTGCGCTCCGATGCCCGGTAGTCCGAGGCGTGGAGGGAAAGGTCCGCCGCCAGTACCCCCACCAAAGTCACATTGGAAAAATCGTGCCCTTTCACAATCATCTGGGTTCCCACCAGCACATCTGCTTCCCCTTTTCCAAAGGAAGTCAGAATCTGCTCGTAACTCTCCTTGGTCCGGGTGGTGTCGTAGTCCATCCGGAGCACCCTTGCCCGGGGGAAGAGCTTCTTTACTTCCCGCTCTATCTGCTGGGTTCCCGCCCGAAAACCGCTGATATACCGGGAACCGCAGGCGGGACAGGCCTCCGGCATAGGCGTCTCATATCCGCAGTAGTGGCACTTCAGGCTTCCTCCCACGTGGAGCGAGAGGGTCACATCGCAGTGGGGGCACCGGATCGCCTCGCCGCAGGAACGGCAGGACACAAAGCCGGACAGTCCCCGTCGGTTCAAGAAAAGCATCATCTGCTGGCTCAGCCGCAGCCGCTCTTCCATCGCTTCTCTCAGTTTCCGGCTGAAGATGCTCCGGTTCCCCGCCTTTAATTCTGCCCTGAGATCAATGATGCTCACTTTGGGAAGCAGGGCTTCCCCGATCCTCCCGGTCAGACGATAGAGACCGTAGGTTCCGTTCTGCGCCTGGTGATAGCTCTCCACCGAGGGCGTCGCGCTTCCCAGAAGGACCGACGCGCCGCACATACCCGCCCGGAAGATGGCTGCCTCCCGGGCGTGATATCTGGGCACGGTCTCGCTTTTATAAGAACTTTCGTGCTCTTCGTCGATGATGATCATACCGATACTGGAAAAAGGGGCGAACAATGCGGACCGGGGGCCGATGATCACATCGATCTCCCCTTCCTTTGCCCGCAGGAACTGATCGTAGCGCTCCCCCTCCGACAGCCGGGAATGCATCACGGATACCCGGTCCCCGAACCGCTCGTGAAACCGCCGCACAGTCTGGAAGGTCAGAGCGATCTCCGGAATCAGGACCACTGCCTGCCTCCCCTTTTGGATCACCCGAGCGATCAGTTCCATATAGACTTCCGTCTTGCCGCTGCCGGTCACCCCGTGGAGCAGATAGGTCCGGCGGATTCCTTTTTCATAATCCGCCCAAATTCCTTCCACCGCCCGGGTCTGTTCCGTATTTAAGATAACCTTTTGTTCTTTTTTTTCAAAATGGCCAGCGAAGGGATTGCGGTAAAGCGTCTCCGTTTCCACCCGTATGACCCCTTCGGCCTCCAGGCCCCGGATGACGGCGGCAGATATTTTCAAAGTGTCCGCCGCTTCCTGCGAACGGATGGCGTCTTTTTCAAGAAGCGCCTCCAGAAGCCGTGCCTTTGCGCGATAGTGCTTCCTCCGATATTCTCTCAGAAGTTTTTCTGCTTCCTCTTTCGTAATCCTGCGCACCAGCTTCTTGCTCTGCTTCTGCCGGGTCTTCTGCTTTACGGGAAGAACCGTCTTCAAGGCATGGTTCATTGTGGACCCATACCGTTCCCTCATCCAGGCCGCCAGCGCGATGAGCTGGGACTCTGCTTTGACGCTGCCCTTCACCACTCCCTGCAGTTCCTTGATCTTCTCCGGAGGATAGTCCGGCCGGTCTGTCAGGCCGACCACATAGCCCTTCGTCAGACGATTTCCTCTGCCAAAGGGGGCCTCCACCTGCATACCCACCTGCAGATGGTCCCGCAAGGCTTCCGGAACCCGGTACTGGAATACCCGGTCCACTTTTTCGTGGGAAATATCCACGATAATGTTGACGTAATCCATCTCTTAAGCCAGTTCCTCAAGCACCTGTCGGATCAGGTCTCTCTCATCCATGGGATATTTCTTTCCTTTGATCTCCTGGTAATCCTCATGCCCTTTTCCCGCCAAAACAATGACGTCGCCTTTTTGCCCATGTTCGATGACATAGCGGATCGCCTCCTTGCGGTCGCTGATCTCCACATAGGCCCCGTCGGTTTTCGCCATCCCGATCTTGATGTCGTCGATAATCGCCTGAGGCTCCTCATATCTGGGGTTATCCGAGGTGATCACCGTCAGGTCCGCCAGACGGCCGGACACCTCCCCCATCTCATAGCGGCGCAGCTTGGAGCGGTTGCCCCCGCACCCAAAGACGCAGACCAGCCGCTTCGGGTGATATTCCTTCAAAGTCAGAAGCAGACTTTGAAGGCTCATGGCGTTGTGAGCGTAATCGATCATCAGGATAAAGTCCTCCGACACCTTGATCATCTCGATACGGCCCTTGGTCTTCACCACCTTCAGAGCCTCCTTTAAATCTTCCTCCGACACTTGAAAATGCTCACATACCGCGATGGCCACCAGAGAATTGTACACGCTGAACGTCCCCGGCACGTCGATCTCCACATCCATGTCCAGCTTTCCCGAGATATGATAGCGAACTCCGAGGTATCCTGGCCCTCCGATCAGCTCCACGTCCGAAGCCCGGTAGTCCGCTTCTTCCGAAAATCCAATGGTCTCCAGGTCACAGGTGTGCCCCCGAAGCACCAGGTCAAAATGCTCGTCATCCACATTGGCGATCCCGATCCGGCACTGGCGGAACAACATCCCTTTGCAGGCCGCATACTCCTCAAAGCTGGCATGCTCGTTGGGACCGATATGGTCCGGGGCCAGGTTCGTGAAGATGCCGATCTCGAAGGGAATGCCCGCCGTCCGGTGCATCATAAGCCCCTGAGAAGAGACTTCCATCACACAGATCTGACAGCCCGCCTCCACCATTCTGGCAAAATACTCCTGTATCAGATAAGATTCCGGCGTCGTATTGTCCGCCGGAATGTGCGTTTCTCCGATGATCGTCTCAATGGTACCGATCAGTCCCACCTTGTATCCCGCATGCTCCAGAATTCCCTTTACCATAAATGTGGTAGTGGTCTTGCCCTTGGTGCCGGTAATGCCGATCACCTTCAGCTTCCTGGCCGGATGGTCAAAATACGCCGCCGAAAGATGCGACAGCGCATACCGGGTGTCCGGCACCAGCACCAGGGTCACCCCTTCCGGCGTCTCCACCTCTCTCTCCGCCACAATCACACGCGCCCCCTTCGCCGCGATCTCCTCTACATGTTCATGACTGTCATAAGCCGCCCCCCTGATGCAGACGAACATACAGTCCTTCGTCACCTTTCTCGAATCGTACACCAAAGCGCTGACCTCGCCCTCCAACGTACCCCTTATCACCCGCTCTCCCAGATGCTCTAATAATCCGGAAACTGATTTCATGAAGGTCCTCCTTCTATTTTTCACTTTACTGCTGTTCCCAATATAATATTCACTCTCAGTCCTTCACGGACATTCAGATAAATACATATATTAACAGCCACAACTACTTTCGTCACTTTTCGTACCTATGCCAGCTCTCAGCCCGATGTGGGCTGACCTTATTGAACATTAGCAGTTCAATAAGTACGTATTCCTGAAAGACCTATTGAAGAGCGCCGGTCCTTGGGCGGGGTTTTTCACGCGCCCTAGTACCGCTGCGTCTCTTCACTAAGTACCCCTTCGGGGCATAAACTCCAGCGGGGTCTGGAAGGAATGTCTGCCCACATCGGGCGTCCGGGCAGCCTAAGTACGAACAAGCAACTTACTTTTTCAGTGTAGTATAACACATTTATCCGGGTCTTGCAATTTTACATTCCCAACATTATAATGGATTTATACCAAAAAGGAGCACCCAAATCTTATGTTACCCACAAGAGAACAAGCTGAAGCCCTCCTTCGGGAAGCCGAGCACTGCAATCCGGGCCCCTGGGGAGATCACAGCCGCGTCGCTGCCCGCTGCGCCGAGAAGATCGCCCGGGCATGCCCGGATCTCAATCCGGAAAAAGCGTACATCCTGGGACTGCTGCACGACATCGGCAGAAAATTCGGCGTACGCCATCTGGGCCATGTATCCGACGGATATACCTATATGATGTCCCTGGGCTACGACGAGGCCGCCAGAATCTGCCTCACCCATTCCTTTCACAACCAGACCCTGGATGACTACATCGGAAAATTCGACACCACCGAAGAAGAACTCTCGCTGATTCAAAACCGGCTGAGCGCCATCACCATGGACGACTACGACCGTCTCATTCAGCTCTGTGATTCCCTGGCCGACGCCGGCGGGATCGTCAGCATCGAAGAGCGGATGGAAGACGTGAGAAGACGCTACGGTTCCTACCCTCCGGAAAAATGGAATCGGAATCTGGAGCTGAAAAGATATTTTGAAGAAAAGACGGGGAAGGATATCTATCTTGTAGTAGAAAAAACGAACTGTTGCACTATTTGAATAGAAGAAATGAGGACAAGAGATATGAGTAAAAAGAAAATCGTTGTCGCACTGGGTCATAAAGCTCTTGGAACTACGCTTCCGGAGCAGAAGACAGCTGTCAAAGCCGCCGCAAAAGCCATCGCGGATCTGGCGGAAACCGACAGTCAGATCGTCATCTCCCACAGCAACGCGCCGCAGATCGGCATGATACATACCGCCATGAACGAATTCGGCAAGCAGCACCCAGACTATACCTTCGCTCCCATGTCGGTTTGCTCCGCCATGAGCCAGGGCTATATCGGCTACGATCTGCAGAATGCCATCCGGGAAGAGCTGTTAAGCCGCGGTATTCACAAACCGGTCACGACAATCCTCACCCAGGTCGTCGTCAATCCCTACGACGATTCCTTTTATAAGCCGGTCAAGATCATCGGCCGTGTGATGACCGAAGAGGAGGCAAAGGCCGAAGAAGAAAAAGGAAATCATGTCATCAAAACCGACGGCGGATACCGGCGGATCGTCTCCGCTCCGAAACCGGAAGACATCGTGGAGATTGACGCCATCCGCACTCTGTCGGACGCCGGACACATCGTCATCGCCTGCGGCGGCGGCGGAATCCCCGTCTTAAAGCAGGGCCGCCGCTTAAAAGGCGCCAGCGCCGTCATTGAAAAAGATCTGGCCAGCGGCAAGCTGGCAGAACTTCTGGACGCGGATATGCTCCTCCTTTTGACCGGAGAAAAGAACCTGTATCTGAACTACGGAAAAGAGAACCGGGAACCGCTGACCCAGGTATCCGCGGACAAGGCCCGTTCTTACATCGCAGAGGGACAGTTCGCCGAGGCTTCCGTCCTGCCCAAGGTCGTGGCGGCCGTCTCCTTCGTGTCCGTAAAGCCGGAAGGCGTGGCAGTCATCGCAGACCTGGACGACGCGAAAGCCGCCTTTTTAGAGCAGACGGGAACGGTGATCCGCTCCTGAGACCAGACTGCAGGCGGACATAAAACAAGGCGGCGGTATCTTTTATGATACTGCCGCCGGAATGATTTACCGACGCGTCACTCGTGAAACAAATCGGAATGTGTTCCGGTATCTACCAGTGTCAATGTTAATATATCATTCTCTACCAGATAGATCAACAGCCAGTCTGGTTGAATATGACACTCTCTGTATCCTTTGTATTGACCATTTAATGCATGAGCTTTATATCTTGCTTCCAATAGGATTCTACATTGTATCTTTCATACAATATTCTCTAATAAAGAAATATCCAGACCCCTTTTGGCCGCAAGCCATAACCCCTTTTTTAACCTGGAAGAATACTTAACTTTCAGCATCCGTTTCCAAGATCTCCTGAAACATTTCTCTCACATTTGTATATGATTTTACATTCGGATCGTGGCTGATTCTTTTTGACTCTTCCATAGCTTCTATTACTTCCGGTTTAAACTCTCGCATATCTTCAGGATATTTTACCTCAAATGGTATTCCTTTTCTCAGTATGACCTGCTTTAAAAATATATTGACCGCATCAGACAAGTTCAATCCCAGACCTTCCAAAAGTTCAACCGCTTCTTTCTTTGTGTTTTATTCTATTCGTATTTGCGTTGGTGCTGTAACTGCCATATGTCTCACCATCCTTTTTTCTGATTTTACTACAAAAAGATATACATTATCAACCGTTAAAGTCTATTCTGAAAATGACAATACGAGCGCCCTTCCTGCACCACCTCATACGCCTCATACGCCCGATCCACATGGTACCCAAGCTTCTCCGCCAGAGCCGCTGACCCCAGGTTCTGGGCGTCCCAACCCGGGTACCAGCCCCGTTCCAGACACATCAGGATCAGCTTGGCCCCGCAGATCAGGGCAAGGCCTCTTCTCTGATAATCTTCCCTGGTGTCGATCTCAATCTCGATGCCGCCCTGATAACCGGAATAAGAAGAGGCCCCGGAGACCGGTTCCCCGTCTTTCAGAATCACCGCTCCCAGCCCATATCTTTGATACATAGAATAATCCTCATACTGAGCCACCCAGTCCCTGCACCAAGGGATCTCCCGGCAGCGCCGGAATAAAGTTTCCTCTATCTTCTGCAGCTGATACCCCTCCGGCAGTCCCTCCACAATCCTCCGAAGCAGCGCCCGGTCAAATACCTCCGGCTCTTTTTTAATGGCATACCGGGTGACCTTTTTCGCCCTTGTCCCATGGCATGCTTCGATAAGCCTGGCCCAGCGTTCGTCCCGGGGAACCATGATCCGGAACTCCCTCCGGTCTTCCTCCGATTCATACAGCACCAGTTCCCGGTTGGGCCTTCCCGCAAGGAAGCAGAAATCCCCAAGCACTGCCATGGCGGAAGCCGGTTCGTCCAGAGCATCCGTCCAGATCCGACCCATGACCCCCTGGAGGCAGGACCAGATCATCGTCTCCTGCCATCCGCCGAACAAAGTCTCCGCGTTCTTCGTCTCTTTTAATTCAAAAATCATCTGTCCCCTCCAAACCCCGTATCCGGTCTTGATAAATCCCGATCTTCTCGTCCAGATTTTGCAGATATTCGTCCCACTTTTTCCGCTCATCCAGAACTGATGTTCTGTGTCGAATCAATAACTGCATCCGCTCCTCCATGGTGGCGTCCCCTTCATAACGGAGATCTGAGTAATGCCGGATATCCCGAAGCAGCATCCCCGTATCCTTCAGGCGCTGAAGAAATCTGGTCCACTCCACGTCCGCCTCGCTGTAATCCCGTCTGCCGGACGTGTCTCTGGCCACCCGGATCAGCCCCTTTTTTTCATAATACCGAAGAGTATAGGCGCTGATTCCGGTTCTTTTGGAAAATACTCCTATTGTCACCGAGGCAGTGATGGAAGCACTGAAAGATATCGCCCCGGATCTGGGGAATTATATCGTCGAATTCGCCTTCGACGAAATCTATGCCAGAGAAGGCCTGTCCTTTAAGGAACGGGAAATGATCACTCTGGCCAGCCTGCTCACCGCCGGAGGATGTGAACCTCAGCTGGAGGTTCACATCCAGGGGGCGCTCAATGTGGGAATCGCTCCGGAAAAAATCATCGAACTGTTTTTACAGTGTATTCTCTATACCGGATTTCCCCGGGTTCTGAACGCGGTCTATACGGCGAAAAAGCTATTTTCCTTAAGCAGAGACGTTGATTAACTCTCCGCCCTCAGTACAAAAATCCGGGAGTCAAAATCACAGCCGGCCTTTTGTCCCAAAGCCGCTTCCCTTGACACTCCTTCCGTGGTGATCAGGCCCGCGTACATCAGTTCGTCTCCATAATACCTGCCGGTCCGCTCCCGGCCGTCTTCTGTGATGCGGTAACACAGAGCCTCATCCAGTCCCTTCAGGCGAAGCCTTCCAAGGGGTTGATTGGCGTGATACAGTACCCGGTACCATCCAAGGACGGCCTCCCGGCGGTCCTCGCTGACCACCATCCATGCGGTCACATTTCCATCGCCGTCAAAGGGACTTTTGAGCCGGTAAAAATCTCCGAACTGAATCAGCTTCCGGTACTGCTTCATAAAACGAATCTGCGCTTTGACCTGCTGCTGTTCTTCTTCGGTCAGTTTATTCAGATCCAGTTCGTAGCCAAAGGTACCAAAATACGCCGCATTGGCTCTCGTGTGAAGCGGCGTCTCCCGGAATACCTGATGATTCGGAACCACGGACACATGGCTTCCGATGCTGCTGACGGGATAGCAGAAGGAAGTCCCATACTGAATCTTTAAGCGCTCCACCGCATCCGTGTCGTCGCTTGCCCAGCCCTGGGGCGCATAGTAGAGAAGTCCCGGATCAAACCGTCCGCCCCCGCTGGCGCAGGACTCAAAGAGCACCTTCGGGAATTCCGAAGTCAGCCGCTCATACAGATCATAGACGCCCAGTATATACCGGTGGAACACCTCTCCCTGCCGATCCGCGGGGAGCGCTGCCGAATAGCATTCGGTAATGCTCCGATTCATATCCCATTTTACATAGGAGACTTTCGCCTCTGACAGAATCTTTGCCATCATCCCATACACGGCGTCCACCACTTCCTGGCGGGAGAAATCCAGCACATGCTGGTGCCTGCCCAGGGAAGCGCGTCTTCCCGGCGTCTTTAGAATCCAGTCCGAATGGGCACGATAGAGATCAGCGTCCGCGTTGACCATCTCCGGCTCAAACCACAGGCCGAACTTCAGTCCCAATGCTTCTATCTTCTCCGCCAGGCCTTTGATTCCGCCAGGCAACAGTTCCTTCGCAGCTACCCAGTCTCCCAGGCCCGCATGATCATTTCTTCTGGCGCCGAACCAGCCGTCGTCCAGCACGAATAATTCTACGCCGCATTCCTTTGCCTTCCCGGCAATCTCCACCAGGCGATCCTCCGTAAAGTCAAAATAGGTGGCCTCCCAGTTGTTGTTGAGAATCGGACGCTCCCGGTCCCTCCAGTACCCTCTGGCCAGGCGCTTCCGGTACAGCTGGTGGAAAGTGCGGCTCATCTTTCCCAGGCCTTCATGGGAATAGACCATCACCGCCTCCGGGGTCTGGAAAGACGCTCCCGGTTCCAGCTTCCAGGAAAAGCCAAAGGGATGGATGCCGAGAAGCACCCGGGTGGTATCCTGGGTATCCACCTGGGCCTGGGCCAGGAAATTGCCGCTGTAGATCAGGCTAAAGCCAATCGCCTCCCCCTGCTCCTCGTCCGTCCCGGGACGCTTCAACACGATAAAAGGATTCTGCTCATGAGAAGAATTCCCGCGGATGCTGTCCACCGCCTGAATTCCCTGCTCCAGCCTGCGCACCTTCAGATGCCGCTCCCTCGCCCAGGCGCCGGAAAACTGCAGCCACTCATACCCGCAGTCCGGCAGATCCAGACAAAGACTCATGGCTCTGGTAAGCCAAACAGACTCTGCTCCTTCATTCCGAAACCTTGCGCTGCGGGCAAGCACTCCGCCTTCTGAAAAAATCGTATAGAGCAGCTCCAGCACCACACCCGTCAACGGATCTCTAAGCCTCACGATCAACGTCTCGGCCTCCGAGGGCTCCTCCGTATAGGTGGCCGGAAGACCGGGAAGCTTCGGTTTTCCAGCCGTGATCTGATGGCTCTCGTATACAAAATCCGACAGGGCGCTTCCGTTCTGCTGCCGAATCTCCACCGCCGGATGCCGGAAATCCGTGGTTCCATAACCTGCGTACTCCTGTCTGGTGAGTTCCAGGGAGAAAGAACAGTCATTATCATACACATACGCCGTCATGGAACGGTGCACCCGCTCCATGAGATAGGAAAAATCCTCTTTATGATGAATCTTTCTGCCGAAGTACAGCTGTCCCAGATGACCATTCGGAAGAACCGTCATAAGATAGCTGATCTCTTTGTTAAACAGATGAAAGGTCTGTGTTGCTTCATTAAATAAGATGCTCATGGGATGCTCTCCTTTTTTTGTACTGCTCTGATCTTACACGAAAAGGAGCGCTGCGAACAGCCGTATTTGTTGTGGAAAATATGCAGAATGTTAGATTTTTAATCATCCTTATCTCAGATAGGAAGAAGGATCTCTCTCCGGTTTTTCCGAAGTTTTGACTGCTCGGACTGGCTGTTTTTTCGATATTGCAGCGGCGTGACCTGGTATTTTTCCTTAAATGCTCTGCCGAATGCCGCCGGGTCCCGATAACCGCAGGAATACGCCACGCTTTCCACGGACAACTCCATGCCCCTCAAAAACTCCTCCGCCCGTGCCAGCCGGTAGTTCGTCAGATACTCCTGAGGAGAGCATCCTATGTGTTCCCGAAACAGTGTGTACAGGTAACTCCGATTGATACATACGTACTCCGCGATGTCCGCCACCCGAATGGAGTGATCATAGTTGTCCTGGATATAGCCCAGCGCTTTTTTGACGTACCGATTCTCTGCCCCTTGCCCCTGCGCAGGCATATGGGCGGAAGCTTCGGCGAGGATCGAGAAAAACAAATACAGGCTGCCCTCCAGAAGAAACTGATCGGTGTCCGTGATCGTATAATTTTTCAACATACGGAACACCAGCCGCTTCAGCTCCTCCCCCTGATCGCATCGGAAGATCAGTCTGCCATTCCAAAGTCCCACGTCTTTTAGATATTCCTCCGCCCTCCGGCCATGAAATCCGATCCACAGATAGGTCCAGGGCTCCTTTTCATCCGCCTCATAGAAGACCTGCGTCCCCGGCTCGATCAGGAAACCCTGTCCTTTCTGCAGCTCATACCGTCTGCCCCCGGCCTGGTAGATTCCTTTCCCTTCCAGAATATAATGAATCAGATAGTTGGACCTCACTCCAGGCCCGAAGCTGTGCCGCGGCTCGCACCTGGCATAGCCGCAGAAGCACAGATACAGATCGGAAAATTTCCGGTCGGACAACTGCAATACATAGGCGTCTTCCATCTATTATTTTTCTTCGGACGACGCGGCGCCGGAACCGAAATCATTCGTCTCACAGGTCATGCCGCCCTCTTCGAAACTGCTGATGGTTGACACCAGACTTAAATATCCGCCGTAGGAATTCAGCCGGTCGCTGATCACGCCCAGGTTTGCCAGGGCCGTGCTGCTGGCCCGGTTAAAGTCCACGCCGAACCGAAGCTCCACGCTTCCGTCATCCATTAAACCGGCTTTGGCCGCCACGCCGTCCATCATGCCAAATCCGTCCTCATAACCCTGAACATCTTCCGCCGTCAGACCTTCGGTCCCTTCCGTCTGTACCGCCGTCTCCACCATGCCGATGATCGAATCGCCCATGGCCGCGATCTGATAGTTGTCGGTCTCCGCCGTACAGGTGGTCATGGTCATATCGATATAGTCATAGAAACCGCCGGTGAGCTGCTCATACATTTCCCTGCAGGCCGAGGAGTCGATCCGGTCTCCGTCCGACCGGTGAGAAACATACACTGTGAGTTCTTCATCAATCGGTTCTCCGGTCGCAAGCGCATCCCCCAGCCACTTGGGCAGATTGCTGAAACTGTCGTCTCCATTCTCCGTCTGGGCCTGGATCGCCGCCCACATAGCCCCCGGGACGCCGGATACGATATCATTGCTCTGAAGATGCAGGGTCACCTCGCCCCATGCTTCCTTTCCCTCCACGGCTTCCGCTGTAAAGGTAAAGTCCTTCGTCAGCTCCCAGGCCTTCTTGTACACTTCCGCCATCTCTCCGCCGTTTTCCTGGCCCTGACAAAACAGCTGAAGCAGATTGTCTTCGTCAAAATAAGGCTCCATAGCCTCAAAGTTTCCTTCCTGATAGGCCGTCAGAAAATCGCTGATGATCTGATCATCCGTCCGCTTGTCCTCCGCCGGAAATCCCAGCTTCTCCGCGCACCCGCCAAGAACCAGAGCCGACAGCATGCATACCACTGCAACATAATACTGCTTTTTCATTACTTACACTCCTCTTTTTTATTTATCTGTGATCTCCGCGTGGAATTCCTGCAGAGACTTCACCGGAAGCTTTCCGTCCCGCTTCGCGGAGCGGATGCCCTCCACCGTCGCCTTTGCCATGGCCATGGTGGTCATATAGGGAATCTTGTTCTTCACCGCCGCCTTGCGGATGTAGCTGTCGTCCACGGCGCCCTTCTTGCCGATGGGCGTGTTGACGATAAGCTGAATCTTGCCGTTGGTGATCTTGTCGAGAATATTGGGCCGCCCCTCGTTGATTTTCCATACTTTCAGAGCCGGGATTCCTGCCGCCTCGATCATATCGCAGGTCCGTCCGGTCGCCATGATGGAGAAACCGCACTCGTGGAAACCTTTGGCCACCTCCACCAGCTCCGGCTTATCCCGGTCATTGACGGAGATCAGCACGCAGCCTTCCGTGGGAATCTGGTTCTTGGTAGCCTCTTCCGCTTTGTAGAAGGCGTCACCAAAGTCCGCGGAAAGTCCCAGCACCTCTCCGGTGGAACGCATCTCCGGCCCCAGGATCGGGTCCACTTCCGGGAACATATTGAAGGGGAACACTGCCTCCTTCACCCCATAATGAGCAAAATTCTTCTCTTTTAATGACGGCACCGGACTTTCATGTTTCGTAAAGGTCATCGTGATGATGTCCGTAGCGATCTGCACCATGTTGATGCCGCACACTTTGGATACCAGCGGTACGGTACGGGACGCCCTGGGATTGGCCTCAATGACATATACTTTTCCGTCCTCGATGGCGTACTGCATGTTCATAAGCCCCACCACATGCATCTCGCTGGCGATTTTTCTGGTGTATTCCTTGATGGTCTCTACCTGGGCTTCCGTCAGGCCTCTTGGCGGAATGATGCATGCGGAATCTCCGGAATGGATACCGGCCAGTTCTATGTGTTCCATAACGGACGGAACAAACACATGCTCTCCATCGCTGATGGCGTCCGCCTCGCACTCGGTGGCGTGGTGCAGGAACCGGTCGATAAGAATCGGGCGGTCCGGCGTCACGCCCACGGCCTGCTGCATGTAAAAGATCAGGGATTCGTCGTCGTAGACCACTTCCATTCCGCGCCCGCCAAGCACATAGGAGGGGCGCACCATGACCGGATAGCCGATCCGGTGAGCCGTGTCGAGCGCTTCCTCCACATCCACCGCCATGCCAGCCTCCGGCATAGGGATCTCAAGGCGCTCCATCATCTCCCGGAACAGATCCCGGTCCTCCGCCAGATCAATGGTCTCCGGCGTGGTGCCGAGAATATTTACCCCGTATTTTTTAAGATCCGCCGCCAGATTGAGAGGCGTCTGTCCGCCAAACTGAGCGATCACGCCCACCGGCTTCTCCTTCTCATAGATGGCCAGAACATCCTCCAGGGTCAAGGGCTCAAAGTACAGTTTGTCAGAGGTATCATAATCCGTGGATACCGTCTCCGGGTTGCAGTTGACGATGATCGTGGAGAATCCCAGCTTCCGGAGAGCCTTTGCCGCGTGGACACAGCAATAGTCGAACTCGATGCCCTGTCCGATCCGGTTGGGCCCGCCGCCCAGGATCATGACCTTCGGACGTTCCGCATCCACCGGACTCTCGTCTTTCATATGATAACTGGAATAATAATATGCGCTGTCCTCGGTGCCGCTTACATGAACGCCCTCCCAGGCTTCCACCACGCCGTTTGCCGTCCGCTCGTTCCGGATGGCCTCCTCGGAAACGCCAAGGATCTCGCTTAAATATTTATCCGAAAAGCCGTCAAGCTTCGCCTGCTTTAAATCCTCCGGGGACGGAAGCTTTCCGGTATATTTTTTTACAAGCGCCTCTTCCTCTTCCACCAGTTCCTTCATCTGCTGGATGAACCAGGTCTTTACTTTTGTCAGGTTATAGATCTCCTCCACGGAAGCGCCTTTTCGCAGCGCCTCATACATGATAAAATGCCGCTCGCTGCAGGGCGTCATCAGCATGGTGAGCAGTTCTTTTTTTGTCTTTTTATTAAGGTCGCCCACATGTCCCAGACCGTAACGGCTCTTCTCCAGAGAGCGGATGGCCTTCTGGAAAGCTTCCTTGTAGGTCTTTCCGATGCTCATGACTTCGCCCACGGCGCGCATCTGGGTGCCCAGCTTGTCCTCCACGCCTTTGAATTTCTCAAAAGCCCATCTGGCAAACTTGATCACCACGTAATCGCCGTCCGGCACGTATTGATCCAGCGTCCCGTATTTGCCACAGGGAATCTCGTCCAGAGTCAGACCGCTGGCCAGCTTCGCGGAAATCAGTGCAATGGGGAAGCCTGTCGCCTTGCTTGCCAGTGCGGAGGAACGGGAGGTCCTGGGATTGATCTCAATAACCACGATCCGCCCGGATACCGGATCATGGGCAAACTGCACATTGGTGCCGCCGATGACCTGGATCGCATCCACGATCCGGTAAGCCTGCTCCTGAAGTTTTTTCTGCACCTCCTCTGAGATGGTCAGCATGGGAGCCGAGCAGAAAGAATCGCCGGTGTGCACGCCCACCGGATCGATGTTCTCGATAAAGCAGACGGTGATCATATTGCCTTTGGCATCCCGGACCACTTCCAGCTCCAGCTCCTCCCAGCCCAGGATAGATTCTTCCACCAGCACCTGTCCCACCAGGCTGGCCTGCAGGCCTCTGGCGCAGACGGTCTTTAACTCTTCCTTATTGTATACCAGTCCGCCGCCGGCGCCGCCCATGGTGTAGGCCGGGCGCAGCACCACCGGATAGCCAAGTCCGTCTGCGATGGAGAGCGCCTCCTCCACGGAATAGGCCACATCACTTCTGGCCATCTCCACCCCAAGGGCATTCATGGTATTCTTGAACTCGATCCGGTCCTCGCCCCGCTCGATGGCATCCACCTGTACACCGATCACATTAACTCCATACTTGTCCAGAACGCCTGCAGTCTGGAGTTCCGAACACAGGTTCAGACCAGACTGTCCGCCCAGGTTCGGCAGCAACGCATCCGGACGCTCCTTGGCGATGATCTGCTCCAGCCTTTCTACATTCAATGGTTCAATATATGTGATATCCGCCGTATCCGGGTCCGTCATAATGGTCGCCGGGTTGGAGTTTACCAGTACGATTTCGTACTCAAGACTCTTCAGCGCCTTGCAGGCCTGCGTGCCGGAATAGTCGAATTCGCACGCCTGTCCGATGATGATGGGACCGGAACCGATGATCAGTACTTTGTGAATGTCTTCTCTCTTCATAAATGCACCCATTTATCCTTTCTTTGGCTTTGCTTTTCATTTTCCATTTTAATCGTGTCTATTCTAGCACAATTCGGCAGAGAGGACAAGCACCACGCCGGATATTTTCCTGCAAAGAGTTTAACAAAAACCGGGGGACATAAAAAGACGGCGGAGGCATGCATTTCTGCACAACGTCCCGCCATCTATCGTATGGTCTCTGTCCTCCGTAAAACCAGTTACCGCCTGTCCGGATCAGGAAACCTCCACCATCCGGATCTCATCTGCGTGAAAAACATCGTTTTCGAAGCTCCCTTTCATCTCCACCGAGACTCCTTTCTTCAGATCTGAAAATCCGGCGTCACTGTCCTCACAGGATTCACCATTCCCCTGAACGGTCCGCAGTCATGATCA
Organism: uncultured Lachnospiraceae bacterium; assembly: GCA_910584945.1. Classification (GTDB taxonomy): domain Bacteria; phylum Bacillota; class Clostridia; order Lachnospirales; family Lachnospiraceae; genus Hominiventricola. Next base: position 25,618 of record CAJUDY010000006.1, read on the forward strand.
TAATCATGAGCATTACATTGACAATCGGATGGTGGAATTTTTTTTGCTTTTTTAGGATTTGAACTGGTGGAACCGTCAACCAATTATAATCACTCTTTTGCTGTAGTGTTTGTGTAAATATCTTGAAAGACGGTGAAGCGCCATGGTTGCTGTAACCTCTGACATCCCCCTGGAAATCTGGCGGAAATCTTCCTTTTCTTCCGGAAGCAGACAATCGCTCTCCAGTAAAAAACTGTTCTCGTAATACAAGTCCGTAAGGATCTGGTTTATCCTCTGAACCGTTGACTCATAATCCTTTTCCTTTACAGCTGCAAAGGAAAGACTGATCACCGGATAAGTTCCCTGCAGTTTCCTGTATTTTTCATTTTCCCAAATAGAAAGTCCCTGAAACAGTTCTCCCCGGCCGGCATATTTGATGGAAAAGAATTGCTCGACCATACTCATGTTCAGCGTCTTTCCGAATCTTCTGGGACGGGTAATCAGAGTAACCTCATCCTCGTTCTCCCACCATTCCTTAATAAATTTTGTCTTATCTATATAAAAGCAATGACGTTCTTGTATCTTGTATCTTTTCAAAACTCTGCAGCCCAATTCCTACCGTTCGTGCCATATTTTCTGCCCCTCTCTATCTGTATTTATCTTACCACAGTTCCGGGGTAGTATCCAGCACTATCTTATAAATTTAGGAGATCCGCAAATACGGCATTGCCTGCCGCAGAACTTCCTGCATAGTGAAAATGACGGATTAGAAAAGGACGGTATCACTGATTTTCTCAAGCTTCATACCGTTCATACTGTTTCTTCGGACCGCCGCAGACCGGGCATCGTTCCGGAACGGCGTCTCCCGTCATGACATAGCCGCAGACCGGACAGACGTAGATCGTCCCCTCTGGAAAATTTTCCATATCTGCCGCCTGCGCAAGAAGCGATGCGTGAACCTTTTCCGCTGAAGCCGCGCCGGTATAGGCCTGTTCCGCCAGAGGACTCTGATGACACTTCGCATATTCCGCAAGCATCTGATACAGATGCTCATATTCGAATTCTTCTCCCGGCACAAAGGTTTTCACAGATTCCGCAAAGGGCGCCGGGCGGTCCAGTACCGAATAAAAGCTTCTGGCATGATAATATTCCGAAGCCGCAAGCGCGCGAAAGAGATTCGCAATCCGATCCATTCCTCTTCGCTCTGCACGATCCGCGAACATCAGATATTTAAAATGAGCCAGCAACTCTCCCTGCACCGTCTCCTCCAGCTTCTGACGCAGAACCCGGTCCTTTCGTTCCCGCCCGTAACCATCTTCCGGAAGATCCTTAAACCGGTGTTTCAGCATGCCCTCCTCCATATAAAAGTGAACAATATGATGCTCCACATCACAGGCCCGGATCTCCTTGGACACATCCTCAATCATAGCTCCGCCGCCACCGGTACAGATCAGTGGAATTCCGTTCACTTCGTCCTCAAACCGGGAATGGACATGACCGCAGAGCAGATATTTTACTTTTTCTTTCCACGGCTCATAGACGTTCTTCAGGCGGGCAAATTCCTCCTCCGACACACAATTTTGAATAAAATGATTGGGTACTGGGATATGGAAAGCGATGATGACCCGCTCCACGTCCTCCATAGAAAGAACCTGCGAAAGCAGCGTAAGCCCCTCCTTTTCAAAAGAACGGACTGCATTGTCCAGCACAACGACTGCGAATTCATCGGCAAGCAACGCATAATTTTTCAGGCCAAAGTATTCGATATACGATCCCGTATCATGATTCCCCCGAAGGGTATAGACTTCATTTTCCGCCAGGATCTCTGTCAGCTCCTGTATTGTCTGATAATGGTGTTTTGTCCCTGCCGGCACCAGATCTCCCGCGATCAGCGTGATATCGTCTTTCCCTGTTTCCTCCAGAGCGCCTGCGTACACCTTCATATTATAAGTGCCCAGCCCTTCGCATCCAGGATCGCCGATCACTCCCATGGAGCGTACCTGTCTAAGCCTTATCACCGGCTCTGTTACTTTTATCATTTTTTCCCTGCTCATGTCCTTTTTCTCAACCGCCCTTTCCTTACCATTTGATATCGCTGTCTTTCACATATTCCCCATTGTCTATCCTCTGTTCTGCCGCTTCCAGCCGACAACCTGTGTCATGCTCTCAACCTCCATTCTATTTGTAAATATCTCCACGACTCCCAATTTCCATTATGATCAGTATTCCAGTACTGTCCTGCCACCCGCCTTTTTACCGAATTTATTTTATTATAACATACCTTTTTCACTTGCGGAAGCTTATTTGCCACTTGACTACGAAACAGCTAAATACCAACCTTCCATCAACCATGTAAAGCTATCGATTTTACATAATTTTACACCAATCCTTATGGTATACAGACAAGAAGTGTGGTATACTTTCAGTAGAAGAAAAACACGGTGCACCGGTCGTGAAATGAAACAAGCACCAGGGGACATTGGACATAAACAATTTTCATATCATAGACCCGATGTAACACTTGATTGGAGGAATGGTACTATGGTTAAGAAGAATAGTATTTGCATATTTGTTTCAGCAGTAATGATGCTGTTTCTCCCCTGGTGCGCGGTGACTTTTATAAAAGGCGACAACGCAATGGCTGTGTGTTTCCTTTTATTTTACGCAATCAACCCTGTCACCGCAGTGGCTATCGGGATATGTTCAGGCTGCCGCATAGGCACATTATGGTTTCAGCCCATACTATTGGCTGTTTTCTTTCTCCTTGGGACATGGATCTTTTTTGATATGGGAGAACGGGCATTTCTTCTCTACGCAGCAGTCTATTTATTACTGGGATGCACCGTTATGCTGAGCACTTCATTTCTTGTAAGAAAAAGAGCTGGATAATTTCAAGCTGGAGGGTATGATGATAAAAAAATTATTTCTGGTATTAAGCATCTTATTTATCTTTTTCACATTCGCCGGAGCCGGATATGTTCTTCTTCATGATGGAACGGTGAGTGCAGGCTATGCCTGCGTACCTATGGTTTTTGCATTGACTTTTTTTTCTTTTTATCGCAAATACAGATAACGCTTGTACAAGAGATACTATAAGATGGATTCAAAGAAAATCAATTAGCTCTGCCAGAGGGGTTTGAAAGTGGTAAGCCTTCCAATAAAAAGGCCTTTTGGATATGGGACCAATGGACGGAGGCAGTTACTTCCATACAAAAACCAGTAACATGGGAGGAAGCGGAAATTCTGATCAGGTGTTGTCCAACTGACCATATGGCTGGAATCGAATGGACATTCTTACATTGCATCGAAAGTGTTTACAGGGCAGAAGAAACCGAACGATATAGAACCCTTATCGAACAATGCAATTCGGATATGATGAAGCATGAATTGTTAAAGCGGCTTGAAAACCGTATCAAGAGCAAAAAATAATGACAAATCCTTCATAAAATGTTATGATAAATATGTTACAGCACACGGCGGAGGAACATGCGCATTGGAAAATCAACGAACCATCAATCACGATTTAATCGAATATTTATTATCCGCACTGGATACCCCCAGCAATGGTTCCGTCCATTCCAGTGCCAATGCTTTCCTGTCTTTTGCGCCTTCTCAGATGCAGGTGGCCTATGAAGTAAAAAAGTTCATGGACCAGATGCCTGGAGGCTTCTTCATCTATCACGCGGAAGAAGAAGAGGAGATCATCTACGCGAATCAGGCCCTCCTCCGTATCTTTGGCTGCGACACGGCGGAAGAATTCCGCGTGCTGACCGGCAACTCCTTTCGCGGAATCGTACACCCGGATGATCTTGAGAAAGTGGAGAAGAGCATATGGGAGCAGATTTCCCGCAGTAAGCATGACCTAGATTATGTGGAATACCGCATTATTCAAAAAGACGGAAATATCCGGTGGATCGAAGACTACGGACATTTTATCCGAAGCGAGACCTTCGGCAATATTTTCTATGTATTTGTCGGAGACGCCACGGAAAAGCGGCAGCGGCAGGAAGCCGAGCATCTGCAGCGGCTGGAGGTCATCGAGGGCCTCAGCGTGAATTATGATTCCATCTTTTATATCGATCTGGATTCCGATCAGATTATGCCCTACCGTCTGAGCAGCCGCGCCAAACATCATTTTAAAAATTTATTTCATACCGACCGTTATGAATCGTTCATTGACAGCTACATAAAGACCTGGGTCTGTGCCGACGACCAGGCATCCCTGAAGGAGATGCTGCATCCGGAATCCATCCGCAGACAGCTCTCCTATCAGAATACTTTTTATGTTAATTTCCGGACACTGGAAGAGGATGAAATGCAGTACCTACAGCTTCGTATCGCGAACGTAGGGAAGGCAGACCGGGTCTCCCGTATCGTCCTTGGTTCCCGCCGGGTGGATGATGAGATCCGCCATGAGATGGAACAGAAAAAAGTATTTGAGGACGCATGGAACCAGGCCCGTCTGGCGAACATTACCAAAAGTACCTTTCTCTCCAATATGTCCCACGACATGCGCACCCCGCTGAACGCCATCACCGGCTATACTTCTCTTGCCAGAAGCCATGCGGACCATCCGGAAAAGATTCAATATTATCTGGACAAAATCGACGCCTCCAGTGATCACCTGCTCCGTCTGATCAATCATATCCTGGAGATTTCCCGAATCGAATCCGGCGACGCGGAGGTGGTGGAGGCCCCCTGCCGGATGGAGGAGATCATCCGCGCCGTCAGTCAGAATATCCTGCCTCGTGCAGATGCCAAACAGATTACCTTTTCTGTAGACACTTCCCATATGGAGGATGAAGAAATCTACTGTGACAGCAAAAAGCTGATTCAGGTCCTGATCTACCTTCTGGGTAACGCAGTAAAATATACGGAAAATCACGGACATGTTCTTCTTACCATTACGGAGGAAAAAGAACCGGTCACTGATTACGCTTTTTACCGTTTCGCTGTCAAAGACGATGGCATCGGCATCGAAGAAGCCGATTTGGAGCGCATCTTTGAACCCTTTGAACGGGTATCCAACACCACCTTCTGCGGCGTCTTCGGCACCGGGCTCGGATTGACGCTGGCAAAAAATTTTGCAGAAATGATGTCCGGACATATCGCAGTGGAAAGTACGCCCGGGATCGGCAGTACCTTCACGGTCAGCCTCCGTCTCCGCATCTTAAAAGAATCGTCCATCTCTCCGAAAGACGCCGGAGAGATTGTAAAAAGTCTCCTGGCTCAGAAGAAAATTCTTCTGGTAGATGATAACGAACTCAATCTGGAGATCGAAGCAGAGCTTTTTCAGGACATTGGTTTTTCGGTAGACACTGCCGACAACGGACAGACCGCGGTGGAAAAGATCCGAAACGCCTCCCCCGATGAGTATGCCCTGGTGCTGATGGATATCCAGATGCCGGTCATGGACGGATATGAAGCTGCCCGGACCATCCGAAAGCTGGAAGACCCGGACCGGTCCAGTCTTCCCATCATCGCCCTGTCGGCCAATGCTTTTGATGAGGACCGCCGGATGTCCCGGGAAAGCGGGATGAACGCTCATATGGCAAAACCTCTGGATATGTCCAGACTTCTGGAACTCATCGCCACGATTATACAACGTTAAAAAACGCCTGCCGTCTTTTTCCCGGCAGGCGTTTTGGCTATTATAATATTTTCTTTTTTTATATATTCAAAAACGTTCCGTCCGGCGCCTCTTTCATGACCGGATTGTATTTCAGATCCAGGAATTCCCGGAAGTTCTTCTGATAGGCACGTTCCAGGTCGTCGCTGTAACCCACGATCATATGGGGCTGCTCCTCTCCGTAATACCGGAGCGCTTCCTTGGTCAGTGCCTCGGAAAGATTTATGTAAACCGCTTTTTTCTCCGCCGTGTAGAGCTGCATCTGACTCACGGAATTCTTGCCGGTCCGGCGGAAATAATACCCCCATACCAGATCCTGATTCTTAAGAATCTTCGCCTTCGGGCCTTCCATGTAGACGGTCCACTTTTTCCCTACCCACACATCTTTTCCGATGGGATGCGCCGTCGTAAAGTCCGCCTCAATCTCGCCCAGAGAACAGTTGGTATTCTTCTTAAGATATTTGTGAATGTCCTTCTCATAGGATTTCCGGAAACATCCGATGATGCTGGTGATAAACCAGAGAAGCAAAAGCACTACACCTGCCATCAATATCCAGAAAAGATAGGGATTGACATTGCCCAGCTTTCCGGTGTCCAGAGTATAGAGATAGATCTTGTCGTATTCTCCTTCCTCAATGCCCATCTCCGCCATGGTCTCTGTATAATACCGCTCCATCTGGGGTTCCATCTTCGTCCAGGTACCCATCACTTTGACCGGAGTCGGCGGTGCGGTGGCGCCGCTCTCATCGTTCAGATAAGCCCAGGCCTCGTCGATCTTGTCATAAAGCATGTCCTGCTTGCTCTTTTTCATGTAGACGCTGTAGAAATACCAGACCGAAGACTCCGCCCCGTTCTCATAGGTAGACTGAAAAGCGATGTAGCTGTTTCCGTCAGTGGATGTACTGCGGCTGCCGGAATCCCGGACCGTGGTCGTAGTATGTTCTACATAATCCGTCAGGAAATACTCCGCATCCAGGATCACCGCTTTCCCCTCGTAGGTCTCCGGACTTGCGGTGATATCCATACCGCCCATCCCCGTGGCCAGCTGAAAGATCGCTCCCTTTGTGGCTGCAAGAATGATCACAATGCCCACCAGGGACAAAATTGCCCTCCACAAGTACGTCTTTCTTGCTCTTTTCCTCAGTGTTTCAAACATCTTGTCTTACCTCCATCTTTCTTATTCAAACCGTTTCCGGTTCGCTTCTGTATATCCGATCGCCAGTTCCGGATTCTCCCCCTGAAGCTTTTCCAGCAGTTCCCTCGCCTCCTGCATACTCTCAAACTGGAAGATCTGTTTTTTGCCGTTTCTGTCCCGCACGATCACTCTGCCGATCTCTCCGTGGTAGCTGCCGCAGCACATTTTGGCCGATACATCTTCCTGCTGCAGATACGCCCATACCAGATCGGCCACTGGAAGTTCACAGACCGACAAAAACTTTCTGTACCGGATCTTTCCGTCCTCCACTGTCACTTTCGCCATAACTACCTCCTATTGAAGTTCCGCAATTATTATATTTCCGTAAATGTGTAGCGCTGCATGATCCCCGACGTATTCACATGGTAGAGAATCGTCCCGTCCTCCAGCTCTTCCCGCTCCATCTTAAGATCATGGTCTTTATGTTTTCCCCGGATATAAGCCTCCAGGTCGTCGATCATGACTTCCTCAAAAAACACGTCTCTCATCTGGTTGTTGGAACAGGAATTAAAAATTTCACGCACTACTTCATATTCTTTCATACTGTTCTCCTTTTTATTCTATGATATGATTTTAAGTCCCTATCTATTGGTCATCCACCTGTTTTTTCAGATACCTGCCCACCACATGAGCAAAGGTGGAGATATCCCTGATATAGGCAAAATCTTTGCCGAAGATCCTCCGCTCTGCCACCAGATCCTGCTCTTCCCCCGCAAAGACGCCCAGTACCGCAATCCCCTGACTCCGAAGACGCCGCACTTCCGCTGCCGTATCCTTGACGGCGTATTCTCCGGTATAGACCGAAGGATTCTTCACGTTGGGCCGGTTGACCACCAGATCATTGGGGCGGCCGTCGCTTAGGACAATCAGCACTTTATTCTCCTCCGGGCGCTCCAGCAGTCCGTCCGCTGCGGCCCGAAGAGCCAGACCGTCCCGGTTGTTGGAAGAAGAAGTAAATTCCATCAGCCGCCAGTCCGCCTCTCTTCCTTCGTCGTACTCCCGGAACCGGCGCATCACCGTATGGTCCCAGAAGGTGCAGAAGCCGAACACCCGGTGGGGAATCCCGGCTCTGGAAAGGGCAGCCGCCAGAATATATCCCTGCAGAGCCACCATCTGCTGCCGACTTCTCTGGGAGCCGCTGGCATCGATCAGCACATCCACCACGAAATCCGAATGGTTCCGTTTCGTCTCCCTTATAAAAAGCCTGGCATCCTCAGAACGCCCCACTTTCCAAAGCTTTGCCGGCAAGATGGTCCCATAGGAGGACGCGTACGATTCCTCCTCGCTTCTGGCCTGGAGGGAGCGCTTCAGGATATCTCCCAGTTCATTGATATTATGTCTCGATACCCGGGCATTTTGCCGGTAGAATCTCTGATTCATCTCAAAGGTCCGCTTTGCCATCACATACGTGTTATTCTCCCGCACGAAGTTGTTCAGAATCCCGTCTGTAAAGTACAGCTTGCAATCCGCATGTACGCCCCGGCAGATTCGCCGGTTCAGCCTCTTTTGCTCCAGCTCTTCCATATAGGAAGTGCCAAAATGCAGTTCAATGTAGGAGTGCATCTTCTGCGCCGCCTCTTCACTGACCAGAATCTTCCCGGCCCTGGCATTCCGCTCGTCCTCCTCCAGGGGCACGCTGCTGTTCACCTGCAGAAGCATCTCGTCAAGCGCCGATTCCTCCGCCGCTTCATTTAAAAAGTCCTGCCAGTCGAACTGTCTTAAATCTTCCGCGGAAACTGCCAGCACCGATTCCAGATCCCCGTGCTGTACCTCGAACTCCGGGTCCACCAACTGATTGTAAAAAGCGTCCACCTTTCGGATCACATCCATGGTAGAGGCCGCGTCCCTGACGGAAAAAAGCGCTTCTACCTGCTCTCTGACCCGCTTTTCCGCCGTATAAGTTCCGTCAATTCCTTCCTGCAGCATGGCGATCTTCATCCTGCCGGACAGATTGCCAGGCCTTGACAATCTGGGAAAATCCCGCTCCAGAATGTCCGCAAAGGCCTTTTTGCGCAGGGACGTCACCCCTTTTCGCTCACTGGTTACCTTATCGACCACCGCCTGGTCCACGCACATCTGGGCCAGATTCACAAGGGGAGCCTCCTCGGCTCCCAGATACAGTTTCTTCACCAGATAAAGCCCCAGCTCATCCTTGGAAAAATACCGGGCAAAAGCCCCCTGCTTCACCGCGTCATACAGCGAGATATATTTGGACTGCCGAAACGACCGAATATCCAGTTCCACGTCCAGTTCGTAATCCCCGCTTACCGTCCACAGAAGATTTTTCATGCGGTTTTCCAGTTCGTATTCATACTCTTCCGCCGTATATCCCTCCGGCTGTCCCTGCATCAAAACACCTGCTCTTTCGTCCATTCCTCCGGAATCCTCGTCATCACCATATCCGAGACAATCTCCCGCTCAAAGATATCAAAGGCCTTGTTGGTAATCCCCATCTGCGCCGCCTGCCAGGGGCGAAGCCCTGCCCGGACCGTTCCAAGCGCCGCCAGAAGCCCTCGAAGATCCATCGCCTTCGTGGAAATCTCGCTGTTGGAAGCCTTCTTCTGCAGATCCAGAAACAGCCCGGAAAAAGCCAGAAGCGCATCCTCCTTGATATCCGGATAATCATGGAGGATAATCCGATGCAGATTATCCTCCGTAAGCGGCGGCATGTCAATTACCAGGAACCGGGACACCAGCGCTTCATTAAGTTCCTTCGTCCCGGCATAACCATAATTCATCGTGCCGATAAATCGAGTCGCGGGATGAAGGTCGATCTTCTCATATCCGGGCACATCAATGATCCTTCTGTGGTCCAGCGTCGCGTGCAGAACGGATGCTGCATCGTTTTTCGCCATATTGACCTCATCTAGGATACCGAAGCCCCCTTCCTCCGCGCAGCGGTAGACACTGCCTTTGCGAAGTTTCACTTCATTGTCCCGGAACGTATCGGTTCCGATCAGAGAACTGCTGTCCGTATTCACATTAAACGAGATATTGTAGACCGGCCTGCCGAACATCCAAGCCAGATTTTCTGCCAGAATATTCTTTCCCGTGGCTTTCGCTCCGCTGAGCAGGAGGTTGGAGCCCTCAAGAAGCGCCGCGACGGCCATCTCCAGAATCTCCTTTCCGTAAAATGGGATCGGCGGCCTGACTACCCGGTCTTTTACCGCCTCCGCCACGGGATATTCCTTTCGAAACGCCTCCACTTGTTCCAACAGGCGGCCGTCCACCCCCTGCTCGTCGAGAATCTTTAATTCTTCCTGCATCTTATCCCCCTTTTCATCGGTCAGTCCAAAAACTGCGCCAGTACATAATTACTTAGATCGATTCCCCGATCCGTCAGGCAGATCTTACCATCTTTTTCTTCCAAAAGCTGCTGCATTTGCAACTTTTGAATCAATTCTTTATAATGTCCGCGATAAATTCCCGGATCAACTCCCCTGGTTTTACGAAGCCCCAGGAAAAAATATTCTTCTCTCACGGCCTGTGCGGTCAGAGGCTCTTTTGTCCCTTCCGTATTCCCCTTCAGGTACTCGGTAAGAACCGTTTGGTTCGTGTATCTTATATTGTTAAGCAGGGACGCCGCTCCCAGCCCGTAACCCTTGTAATCCACCCGCTCCCAATACCCCAGATTGTGCCGACAGGCATAGCCAGGCTTTGCATAGTTGGAGATCTCATAGCGCTCATATCCCCTGTCCTCCAGCAAGTCCCTCGTGTCGTCATACATTTGCCGCTCTTCCTCCTCCGAGGGCAGCAGTTCCGGGTGTCCTTTATATTTCTCATAAAAGGGCGTCCCCTCTTCCAGGATCAGGCTGTAGGCCGACAGATGCTCCGGGGACAACGCAAGCACTTTCTCCAGAGTCCTGTGATAACTCTCCCGGGTCTGCCCGGGAAGGGCGGACATGAGATCCACATTGATATTCCCAAATCCCGTCTCCCGGGCCATCTGGAAGCTTTCCAGAAACTGCTCCCAGGTATGGATTCTGCCCAGGAGCCTTAACTCTTCATTTTCCGCTGACTGCAGCCCCAGGCTTAAGCGGTTCACCCCGGCTCTTCGGTATTCCGAAAGCTTCTTCTTATCCACCGTTCCGGGATTGGCCTCCACCGTGATCTCTGCATCCTCACGGAACGAAAACTCCCGGCGCAGGACTTCCAGAATCCCGCACAGCCAGTCCGAAGGCAGGATGCTTGGGGTCCCCCCTCCGAAAAACACCGTTGACGCTTCATACGCTTTGGAAAGCGCCCCCGACATGCGGATTTCTTCTACAAGCCGCTCCACATAGGCTTTTTGTACAGATTCTTCCGCCGGAGCGGACAGGAAATCACAGTAAGCACATTTTTTGACACAAAAGGGAATGTGCACATACAATTCCAGCGGTTTCATCCTATTTCTTATCATCCAGCTTCAGCACGCTCATAAATGCCTTCTGGGGAATCTCTACATTCCCGATCTGTCGCATGCGCTTCTTGCCTTCCTTCTGCTTCTCCAGAAGCTTTCTCTTCCGGGTGATATCGCCACCGTAGCATTTTGCAAGCACGTCCTTGCGCATGGCTTTCACGGTCTCCCGGGCAATGATCTTGCCCCCCACCGCCGCCTGGATGGGAATCTCGAAAAGATGTCGCGGAATCTCGTCCTTTAATTTCTCACACATCTTCCTGCCCCGGTCATAAGCCGAAGCCCCGTGCACGATAAAGGAAAGGGCGTCCACTTCTTCCCGGTTGATCAGAATATCCAGTTTCACCAGTTCTGACTGCACATAGCCTTTGAAGTCATAGTCAAAGGAAGCATAGCCTCTGGAACGGGATTTGAGCGCGTCAAAAAAGTCATAGATAATCTCGTTCAGGGGAAGTTCGTATTTTAAAAGAGCCCGGGTCTCCTCCATATATTCCATACCCAGATAAATCCCTCTGCGCTCCTGGCATAGTTCCATGATAGAACCGATGAACTCCGTAGTCACCATGATCTCCGCGCTTACCATTGGTTCCTCCATATATTCGATCTCCGACGGGTCCGGAAGATTGGAGGGATTCGTCAGCTCAATCATCTCTCCATTTGCTTTGTGCACCCGGTAGACCACCCCCGGCGCCGTGGTCACCAGGTCCAGATTGTACTCCCGCTCCAGACGCTCCTCAATGATCTCCAGGTGCAGAAGTCCCAGGAATCCGCACCGGAAACCGAAACCAAGCGCGATGGAGGTCTCCGGCTCAAACTGCAGCGCCGCGTCATTTAACTGCAGCTTCTCCAGCGCGTCCCTTAAGTCCGGGTACTTGGCCCCGTCCGCCGGGTAAAGACCGCAGTAGACCATGGACTGCACCTTCTTATAGCCGGGCAGGGGCTTGTCACATGGACGATCCCGGTCGGTCACCGTATCGCCCACCCGGGTATCCTTGACATTCTTGATGCTTCCGGTGATGTATCCCACCATGCCCGCGCTCAGCTCTTCACAGGGAATAAACTGTCCCGCTCCGAAATATCCCACTTCCACCACATCCGCCTCGGCCCCGGTGGCCATCATGCGGATCGGCGTGCCCTTTCGGACCGTCCCTTCCTTGATCCGGCAGAAAATGATCACTCCCTTGTAAGGATCATACACCGAGTCAAAAATCAATGCCTGAAGAGGCGCGTCGGGACTCCCCCCGGGGGCCGGGATTCGCTCTACGATCTGCTCCAACACCTTGTCCACATTCTGACCGGTCTTTGCCGAGATCAGGGGCGCGTCCTGGGCCTCGATCCCGATCACATCCTCAATCTCATCAATCACCCGCTGGGGTTCTGCGCTTGGCAGGTCGATCTTGTTGATCACCGGCATCACATCCAGATTGTGATCCAGCGCCAGATAGACATTGGCCAAGGTCTGAGCCTCGATCCCCTGGGCCGCATCCACCACCAGAATCGCCCCGTCGCAGGCCGCCAGGCTTCTGGACACCTCATAGTTAAAGTCCACATGTCCTGGAGTATCGATCAGATTAAAAATGTACTCCTCCCCGTCCTTTGCCTTATATACCGTCCGGACCGTTTGTGCCTTGATTGTAATCCCCCGCTCCCGCTCCAGATCCATATTGTCCAGCACCTGGGACTGCATCTCCCTGCTGGTCAAAAGCCCCGTCTTCTCTATAATCCGGTCCGCCAGCGTCGACTTCCCGTGATCAATATGCGCCACAATACAAAAGTTGCGGATCTTACTCTGATCCATTCCTGCCATCTTATGTCCTCCGTTTCTTTCTCAATCCCATGACTGATGATCTATGAATTATTCTATCATTTACAACATTATGTAAACTTATCTTCACATCCTTCTCTCCCGTAAAGCCAGCGAAACCCTCCGCCCCCGTCCGCACCGCCCTGCCCCGTCAGGACCCTTTCAGGCTATGGAGATGAGACTCAAAAAATGTGGAGGCCCCCACGCCGACACATTTTTCGCCTTCGGAGGCTCATCGGAATGCCCAGCCGTCCGGGTCCTGGCGGGGCAGGGCGGTGCGGACGGGGGATCGCAGACTATGGGTTCCCGGCATTTTATCGCCAGCCTATAGGTTAAGCCGCCTTTCCTTCACTCCGCAGTGCTACGCTCGATTCCGCTTCGCTCCATCTCGCTATAGGGCATTCGCCCTATGAAAGATGTCGGCTGAACCGCCTCTTACATGCAAGCATGACGCGGCGGTTCAGCCGGCATCTTTCGCACTGCTCATTGCTTATAATATATCACGGATCAAAAACCTTATCAAGTAAATCTGAGAGGGGCTCCATCGTATTCAACATCTCCTGCAGAGTATTGGTCTGCGCCCCTACCTCAATCAAGAGGGCTTTGTCAGACAGATGCAGATTATACCTCAGACTTCTCAGATAAATATTCCTTGCCAGCCCCGGATAATACTGCTCGCTCATGAGCTTCAGCTGAAGCGTCAGCGCCAGATTGTCCTGTATGTACGGATTATACAGATAATCAATAGGTCCGTTCTTCTTCGTCCGGCTCAGGCCGTTGAAAAACATGAACCTGGCCATGGTCTTTCCGCCGATCTCCGTCACCAGTCTCGTTCCCTCCGCCACACCGTCCCGGTGCAGATCGATCACCGACTGGATGCTTGGATATTCCTCCAGGATCGCGCTGATCTCCTTCTGCGCCTTACTGTAGGCCTCGTTCCGGTCCAGTTTTCCGTCCACCAGATCATAGACGCTGGTCACATGCATCACCTCATATCCTTTTTCCTGAAGAAGCTGGGTGAGATATTCCCCCACTCCCACAATCGTTGTGGAATTGTCGCCCGGCACGGAATCCACAAAGCCTTCCTGCGAATGAGTGTGGTAGATCAGGATCTGCGGTCCCTCCACATCCTTGTCAATGGTCATATCCTTGGACAGCAGCGCCTCCGCGTTCAGATCCTCTGGCGTGACCGTGGTCGTCTTGTCTACAGTATAAAAAGTGCTGAACAAAAAGTCAAAGTCCGAAAGTTCCTCCATATTGTAGATCGTTCCTGCGCTCACTGCCGCAGGCGCCTCCTCTGCCTCACTCTCAGCAGCCGTCTCTTCCTTCCCTTTCTGCTCTTCCTCGGATTTCTGCTCTACGGCCCGCTCATTCTCCACCTGGGCAAGGGTCTCCATATCATACTCCTGCCCTGTCTCGTCCAGTTCATTCTCGTCATGGACGCCTCCGGTAATCAGCATCTCATAGGTCGACGCATTTTCCACACTTCCGCCCTGACAAGTCCCCTGTAAAAGCCGGTAGAGAGGATGCATCGCCATCACCCTCTCTATGTACCAGTCCGAGAGAGAGGCTCCCTCTCCCTCTTCTGTATATTCCAGGAAAAGCCCCGGATAGAGACAGCGCGCAAACTCCTGTTCACAGACGCGCTGCATGGAATTTTTCCCGTCGCGAATCAGTCCGGGCAGATCCCCGGACCAGAATCTCTGCCCCCCGGTAAAGACAATATAGAATCCTACCAGAAAAAAAAGCAGCCATACGATCCAGTTCCACAGTCTTGAAAATCGTTCCATCACATATCCTCACCCATTTATTATATGGGAAAAGCATGCGTACTATGCCTGATCGTAAATCTGAAACGCCATGTTCAGCGCCTCCGATAAGGTAAAGCTGAGCTGTTTGATCGTCTCGTCAATATTTTTCGGCGTCACAAACATCCCGTTCAGGTGGGGCGGCATCTGCTCACAATTTCCCTGGGCGTCGTAGATGATCGCTGCCGCTTCCACCACCGTCGGAACCCCGATGGCGATCACCGGTATTCCAAGGCTCTCTTTCGTCAGGCTGTTTCTGTGATTCCCCACGCCGGAGCCGGGCTGAATCCCCGTATCCGTAAGCTGAATCGTCCTGCTTAACCGTTTGGTGCTCCTTGCCGCCAGAGCATCAATGACAATCAGAAGGTCCGGCCTTGTCTGCTCCACGATCCCCTTAAGGATCTCCGAAGTCTCCATCCCGGTCTGCGCCATAACCCCCGGCACAATCCCGCTGATCTGGCAGCACTTCTCCGTCCCCATCACGCCCTCTCCGTATTCCCGAATCAGATGCCTTGTGATCAGAAGATTGCCCACCGTCTTCGGCCCCAGCGCGTCAGGCGTCACATCCCGGTTACCAAGACCCGCCACCAGAATGGACCGCTCCTTCTCCTCTCCTATCAGCTCCTTCAGATAACAGGCCAGCGTCTCCGAAATCTCCCGATGGTAGTCCTCATCCGGCGAAGCCATCCCCGGCGCCTCCAGGGTCAGATAATTGCCCATGGGCTTTCCCATCTCCCTGGCCCCCCGCTCCGACACAATCTTCACCCTCGTCAGCCGGATATCCTTCTCCTCATCATAATCCTCCTCCACCACGACTCCGTGGACTTCCACATCGCTCCCTTCAAAACTCTCCCGCGCCTCCAGCGCCAGGTCCGTCCGTACCCTCATCCGTTCCAACTCTTTTCCCTCCTCCGTATTTTTTCAAATAATATTCCCATCATTTTTTCAATCGCTACTATTTCTAAATAGCTGGCCGATTCTCCGCCTGCCAAGCTCAGTCGGATATGGGCTGATGTTCCTAAAGGAATATCTGCCCATATCCGACGTCCGGGTAGCATGTCAAATGTCCCGACTTCAATCTATCCAATAATATTTCCGAAAAACTACAATTTATGTATTGACACAACCCCTTCTTTGGAATAGAATATACTCGTGTGTTTTCATGCAAAGCTTTTCCGTGTCTCGCTTTCATGAAGCACGTCATCATAACCATCATGAAATTGAATCACATATCAACCGGAGGTGCACCAATTGGCTAATATTAAATCTGCGAAAAAAAGGATCCTGGTTACCGAGACCAGAACCGCCAGAAATAAGGCAATCAAATCAGAAGTAAAGACCACCATCAAGAAAGTATACGCTGCCATTGATTCTCAGGATCAGGACGCGGCAAAAGCAGCTTTGAAAGCTGCTATTTCCACGATGGACAAGGCGACTTCCAAAGGCGTATATCACAAGAATACGACTTCCAGAAAGATTTCCCGCCTGCAGAAAGCAGTCAACGCTATGGCATAATCAAATCCCGGCTGGTTCCGTCATACCAGCCGGGATTTTTATTGCCGGGGAAGAACCTTCCCGCTGTATTTCACGATCAGAAGCTCCACACTGATCTGGTCGCCCATCTGTCCGGTCTTGACCCGCTCCTCCGTGTCCACGCAGTCCTCCACCGCCCGGCGAAGCTGCTTTTTCGTAAATTTCCTGCACTGAGCCATATATTTTCCTATGGCAAATGGAGGAACTCCTGCCGCTTTCGCCATCTCGCTTTTCTCCATCCCCTGCCCTTCCAGTTCTTTTAGCTGCAAAAGCTGGTGAAACTGCCGGGTGATCAGATAAAGAATCCGCATAGGCGGCTCCTTCATGGCCAGAAGATCTGCGTACAGCTCCAGCGCCCTTCTCTGATTCTGCTCTGTGATTGCCTGAATCATGTCGAAGATCCGGTTTTCCGTCTGTTCTGTGCAGACCGCCTCCACATCCGCCGTTTCGATCACGTCTTTTCCTATCGTATAGCAGAGAAGCTTCTCCAGCTCCCGGTCGATTCGCTCCATGTCCGACCCGGTACGCTGCAAAAACCCACGCATGGTCTCCTCCGTGATCTTGCGGCCTTCCTTATTCAGGATGCCCAGCACCCAGCGGGCCAGCGTCCGTTCGTCCTGCTTTTTGAATTCCACCACCCGGCCTTCTTTTTTGATGGCCTTATAAACCCTTCCACGCTTGTCCACCTCCGATTCCGTCAGGATCAGACAGGTGCTCTCCGGAAGTTCCGGGATATAATCCGCCAGTTCCGGGCAGGCGTTCTTGGCAAAGCCGCTGTCCTGAAGCTCCAGCACTCTGCGCTCCGCAAAGAAGGGCAGCGTCTCCGCCAGATCGATCACCTCTCTGACATTGATGCCCTTTCCCTCAAAAACAGCCTGATTCATGGTATCTTCCGGGTCAAGCAGCGCTTCTTTTAACTTTTTCCGATACTGATTGCGAAGATAGACTTCTTCCCCCATGAGAAGATAGACTTTTTTAAATTGTCCCTTTTTGATATCTTCCTTTAACATTTTCATAAGTTTTTATACTTAACATCCTCATTTTTCTCTTTTATTATACTCCCGTCCGGCGAAATCGGCAAGGATAAGATTCACGCCCTTGTTATGCAGCAGGGGCAGAAAAAACCTTGTATATACCCAGTAGTTGTAAAGCGTACAAAATCAGTATATAATCAAGGCATCTAAATACGTTGGAGGAAATACCGCATGTTTTCGTATGAAGAAATACAAAAGTACGAATATTTTAACCGTAAATGATAATGGCAAAATCAATCTTAACGGTCAAGGGGCGACAGCCTAAAATGCTATCGCCCCTTTGATTTATAAATACAACCATAATTACGGATCATCTCCGGAGAGAAACCCGGAGACCTTTACTCTCTTCCCGTCGGTCCATACCCTGATGGCTCCGTCCTCTTTCGTGAGATAGATCCGGCTTCCCGCGTCAGCAAGCCTCTGCAAGGTCTCTTCGCCCGGATGTCCGTAACGGTTCGAGGCGCTGCAGGAGATCAGGCTGACCACCGGTCTTACTTTCTGGAGAAAGGCTTCCGTGGAGGAATATCTGGAACCATGATGCGCCGTCTTCAGAACTTCCGCTTCCCGAAGGACTCCTAAGGCTGCCAGCTTCTTTTCCGTATCTTCTCCGATATCCCCGGTCAGCAGCATCTGAAACTCCCCATACTCTGCCAGCATTACCATGGACAGGTCATTGCGGTCGTCAGACACGGCTTCTTTGTCCGGCCACAGGCAGGTGAAGTTGCACTCCCCACTTTTCAGCATATCCCCCGTTCCCAGATACAGAACGGAAATCTTCGCCGCACTCAGCAATTCTTCCATCTCCTGGTAGGCCTCATCTTTCTCCTGCAGAGCAGGCAGCACCGCGTGGCCGATGGAAATTCCTCCGGGAGCGCCGCTTTCCTCGATCAATTCTTTTAATCCGTTGATATGATCCTGGTCCATATGGGACACAAATATGTAATCCAGCGTTTTCACCCCGGACCATTTCAGAAAAGGAAGAATGCGGTAGGCGCCCACCTGCTTCACGTTGGTGCTTCCCCCGTCGTACAGGCAGGTGATCCCCGTGGGCGTCCGGAAGAATACCCCGTCCCCCTGGCCCACGTCCAGCATGGTGATGGCAAGACCGGAGGATACGCGCAGACACAAAAGCAATGCACATATCAAAAGAGAACCCGCTGTCCCCGCAAGAACCATCCGTTTTGGGCGGTATTCCTCCTTTTTTCTCCAGTACTTTTTCCTTCTCTTCTCCCGATACAAAAAGATAAGACCAGTACACAGGGTTACATAATACAGCAGCACTTTCCACCTGGCCGGACTTCCCACAGGCAGTACCGCTCCCGGCAGAGACAAGCATCTTTTCCCGGTCCACTCGTAAAATGCAAGAATCAGATGACAAAGGAATCCGAAGAACCTGGAGGCGGGCAGACAGAACATCCCCAAGATTCCGCAGAGAATCCCGCACACCATCAACACGCTCATCAGCGGGATCACCAGAAGATTCAGCAGGGTAGAATACAGCGGATATTCATAGAAGAACAATAACAGTAGCGGGAAGGTCATAAAAAGCACCGACAGGCTGACCGTAAGTCCTTCGCCGATTCGACCGAATTTTTCCTTATACAGTTTCCAGACCGGAGAAATCAAAGCGATGGCTGTCACAGCCCCATAGGACAGCAGAAAGGCGCTCTGACGGACGCACAGCGGGTTCGTGAACATCAGAATCAATGCGGACACGCCAATGGCCGTCAGCATGTCGTAGGTCCGCCCGATCAGATCCGCCAGAATGGCCAGACTGCACATCATAGCTGCCCGAAGGGTAGATATGGAACCTCCGGCCATCCATCCGTAAGCGGCAAGAAACATTACCGCCGGAATTCCCGACGCCAGATAGGAGCCGCTCAGACGCCGAAGCAGCCGATAAAGCCCCATCCCCACCAGGGACAGATGAAGCCCGGAGATGGCCAGCAGATGGGAGATTCCATTCTTCTGATACAGCTCTTTGGTCTCTGCATCCAGCCCCTCTTTTGCCCCCAGGATCATGGCCTTTATAAGTCCGCTGTCCTTTTCCGAGAGCACCTGCTCATAGACCTTTTCCAGTCTTCCTCGCAGGGATAACAGCGCATTTTTTGCCAAAGCTGGATGTATGCCCACGATCTGCGCTTTCTCTGCATAGAAGGTATAGGAGATCCCCTTTCCTCCGTAGTAAAGGCGGCTGTTAAATTGTCCTGGATTGGTTGGTTCTTCAATTGGATAAATCGTTCCCGAAAGGGATAGATCCGTTCCCACCGGATACTCCGTGGGATCTTTCAGATATACAAGCATCTGTCCGGTGTCAAACTGTATGTCCTTACACTGCACCTGACAATCTCTGAGATAAATCTGTGTCTGATCATCTTTTCTGATCTGTCGGCTGACCTGCCCGGTAACCTGCGCCTCACATTTCTCCGCCGCCTTCTGGGGTTCGTAGAAAAACCCCAGAGGCAGCAGACGCAAGACAAGGAATACCAGCAGCGCCAGACACGCCGCCGGCCGTTGTCTCATTCTACCAAATCCTCATTTCTTTCAAATATCGTGTCAAAGCTGATACTCTCCCGGAAAACCTGATTGGTTTCGCCGTTGATACTGATCTGTACCTTCTGTGCATCCGTATTCTGAATCAATGAATTCACAATGGAATAGATCGGAATACTCTCGGTTACATTGTAGCCGGTCTCTAAGAATCCGCCGTCCAGGTTTACATAACATATCCCGTCCCGAACCGACACGCTGAGCAGCTTCGTGTTGGCCGGTATGGTAGGGTATGCGCCCTCATAGGGCGGCCCTTCGATGAGCCGTTCCACAATCAGCTTCTCCAGGGAAATATTGCTGTTGTATTCCATGGGCACCCGCTGGGTGATCAGCCTGTCTCCCGTCTCGTTCGTATAGTAAAGCGTCAGATCCGCAGTCCGGTACGCATTGATCTCCTCTCCGGCATTTTCAATGAAATGTTCCTCACTCATCAGTCCCACCGCGTTTCCCTTCAGGTCCATCAGCGGCTGATCTGCTACCCGAAAGCCGATATAATCAATCTTCGGAAGCTGGCAGAGCGTCCGCACCAGCGCTGCCCGGCACAAAACCTCATACACCTTGGGCATATCCATATATTCCATAGAAAAATTCAGATACAGCTGATTGTGTTCGATCTCATAACCGTCGATCCGCACGCTGTCCGGAAGCACCGGTTTATATGCAGGGTCCTCGGGACTCTCCCGCAGAAGCTCCAGGAACTCCTTCAAAAGTCCCTCTACATTCTTCGCCTGCAGTTCTTTATACTCGCAGTCCAGTCTGGTCTCCTCCTGATTCATATACCAGATCTGATACCCGCCTTCCTCCTCTTCACTCTGACTCCCGCATCCGGCCGCCGCCAGACACATACACATCAGAAGAAGAAAAAATCCTGACCTTTTTTTCATTCATGCTCCTTTTATGAAAACATGGAAATTCCGTCTACGTAATATACCGCAGCGGAATCCTCACCGTAAAGACCGTTCCCTCCTCCACCGTGCTCTGCACCCGGATCGCGCCTCTGTGAGCCACCACCGCGCTCCTGGTAATCGCAAGTCCAAGTCCTGTCCCTCCGATCTCCCTGGAGTGGGATTTATCCACCCGATAGAACCTCTCAAAGATGTAATCCAGCGCCTCTTCCGGAATTCCCATTCCGGAATCACTTACCTTTACATAGAAGAACTTATGATCCGCATCCAGACTGACCCGCACCCATCCATTCTCATGATTGTACTTGATGGCATTCTCCACCAGATTGGAAAATGCCAGGGACAGCCTCGTCACATCGATCTCCGCGCTTACACTCCGGTTGCTCTCGAACACCATCTCAATATTCGCTTTTTCCGCAATGGGCCGAAGCCGCTTTAAGATCTGCTCCAGAAATTCATTGACATTGGTCACTTCAACATTCGGCTTTGTCACCTTCCGGTCTGTTTTGACCAGGGTTAAAAGGTCCGAGATGATCGTGTTTTCCCGGTCGATCTCCTCCGCTATGTCCTGCATGAATTCCTGATACAGCTCCACCGGCGCGCCTTCCTGCACCAGCAGAGAATCCGCCAGCACCTTCATGGAAGCCAGCGGCGTCTTCAGCTCATGGGAGACATTGGATACGAACTCCTGTCTGGACTCCTCCATCAGACGCAGCTTCGCCAGAAGACTGTTAAAAGTATTGGAAATATTCTCGGTCTCCGTACAATCGTGAATATCCAGATCCCCGTCCAGTGCTCCTTCCACCAGGTCGCCGATGAACTTATTCATATGGCGCAGAGGCTTAACCAGCCAGTTCGACAGAAGAAACGCCAGCGCCATCACGCAGATGCTTCCCACCGCCAGCCAGATGTCCGCAAAGTTCCGAAGGTCCTCCAGTCTGGCATTCATACTGTCTGTGGAAGCGCTGGCCAAAATCACACCGATAATCGTCTTGTCCTCCCCGCTGCCGGTGACGGGAACCGTCATCTCAATAAAACGGCCGCTGACATAGTGGCTGGTGCTCTCGCCCTTAAAGCACTTAATCACCTCTTCCGCCAGCATGGTGCGTCCCTCTTCCAGCGCGTAAGTATCCACCAGAATCTGAAAATTCTGATCGATAATCAGGATTCTGCCGTCATACAAGGTGGCAAGCTGCATCAATTCCCCTGTAAGCGTCTCATTGGATGGATCGTCCAGATAGTTGGCGCTTCCGATCTGAGTGGCAAGAATCTGACACTGATTCGTCACATCGCTCCCCAAACGGGCCAAAGACTGGTCACGGTAAGCGGACAGAAAAGCAGCAGACAAAATCACCGCCGGAATCGTTCCCACCAGAAACAGAATCACCATGATCCGGAAATTCAGGCTTTTAAAAAATTTGCTGTTGAGAGAAACCCTCTCCTTTATCGTCTGTCTAAGCATTAAAGTAATACCCAACTCCCCACTTGGTATGTACATACTTTGGTTCGCTTGGTTTCTGCTCGATCTTCTCCCGCAGACGCCGGATATGAACGTCTACCGTGCGCACATCGCCCGGATAGTCGTAGCCCCAGACGGCATTGAGCAGATGATCCCGGCTGTACACTTTGTTGGGATTTAAAGCCATCAGTTCCAGAAGATCGAATTCTTTCGCCGTCAGGTTGATCTCCCGTCCGGCGATGTTCAGCCTGCGGCTCTCGCAGTCCAGATGGAATTCTCCTTTGTTCACGACTTTCCGGCTCTCCGTCTCCGGCGCCCTCTTCTTCGTCCGGCGCATGATCGCCTTGATCCGCGCCTTTACCTCCAGAATGTTGAACGGCTTCGTGATATAATCGTCCGCGCCGTACTCCAGGCCCAGGATCTTGTCCATATCGTCGCCCTTGGCCGTCAGCATCACCACCGGAACACTGGAAAATTCCCGAAGCTGCTGGCACACCTCGAATCCGGTCAGCTTGGGAAGCATCACATCCAGAAGAATGATGTCATATTCATTCTCCCGCATCTTCTCAAGCGCCTCTTCTCCGTCATAGGCGCAGTCCACCTCCATTCCGTCCTGCTCCAGACTGAACCGAATTCCCTTCACGATCAGCTTTTCATCATCCACTACCAATACTTTCTGTCCCATCATCCACCTCAATACACAATAATCTGATCCCGTATCTTTGAATAGATCCCTTCCTTAATTCCCGGAATCAGCATAAGATCTTCCTCTTTTGTAAATGGGCCGTTCTGCGTACGATACTCCACAATCGCCTTCGCTCTGGTCTCCCCGATACCGTTTAAGGTCATCAGTTCTTCCACGCCGGCTTTGTTGATATCCACCCTGCCGTCCGCGGCGATGCCGCCTTCCAAAGCCGCCCCGGAAGCTGATGCTTCCTCCGGGGCCGGAGGCGCTTTCTCCTCCGCTTCCTTCGTCATCTCCGAAGAACCTTCTGCTTCCTCCATGGGCAGTTCCTCACGGCACGAGAACTCCAGTTCTTCTTTATTTCCCAGCGAAAAACCACCCAGCGAGACACTGCATCCGCCCAGACAGACCGCCGGAATGATCAGCAGCAAAGCCTGTGCGGTCCGTATCATTTTTTGATACTTCATGCTTTTCTCCTCTCCGGAAGAAAAGTCATCCATGCCCTGTCTTTATTGTAGCGGACTTACGTCGGAAACACAAGAGCAATCTTCACTTTTGTCAGCTCTCCCATTCAAAAATCACGACTCCCGCCACGGCGATCAGAAGCCCCAGAAGCTTCCGCATGGAGAAGGGCGCTTTTTCTACGCCGAACATACCCAGAAGTTCCACCAGCCAGGAGATCGTAAGCTGAGCGATGACAATCAGCATGGTCGCCTTTGCCGGCCCCAAAGTGGACATACTCTGAATCACCGTATAAGTGATAAACGCTCCGAAAAGCCCGCCCAGCATCACGTACTTCGGGCTGACTTTCAAAAGCAGGGAAAAACTGCTCCGGTCAAAAGCCGCCCAGATCACAAGACAGGTCAAAAGAGCGGAAAACTGTACCCAGGACGCGGAAACCCACACGCTGCTCTGCTTGGTCACTTCCGTGTTAAAGACGCCCTGCAGACTCATCAGGGCGCCGGAGATTAACGCAATAAAAATTCCAATCATAAGGGGACCTCCTTTTGTACCAAAGTGTGCCCTTCTGATTGGAATTCTATACATGACGGTTTACATATCAGTTAAGCTGCTCTCTTAAAAGTTCCAGAAAACGTCCGGTTTCCTCTCCGGCGTCCGCACCTCTCCAGATATCTGCCAGAACCACCTCCAACTGAAGCCACAGATTCGACAGTTCCATAATCTTCGGAACCTCCGCCGCCTTTTCATAGGCCTCATACACTGCCGCATGCTCACTTTTTGGCTCTTCCGCCTGCTTCTCTTCTCCGCCCAGAAGCCGCTCATACAAAGACGTATAGCCCAGGAAGGACCTTTGTTCTTCCTTCGCCCCGGATATACCGGTGAGAAGCCCTTTGCAGGCCGTCAGCTTGCCGGCTTCCCCGTAAAGCTGATCCGCCCGCTCCTCCGTCAGATAACGGGCGCAGGCCTTTGCCGCTTCCACATTGGAAGAATACGGGTTCACCACCACTCCGTTCGTCACGGACAAGCCCCGGGAGTCCAGCGCATCTGTAAGCGCCGGCAGAGGCGCCACCTGATAAAACAGCTGGTAATCAAGACTCTCTGTAACCTCTTCTCCGTCTTCTTTGATCACGGTCCGCTCCGCAGGATACTCCGGAATCTCCCCTGCCTGTACCGCCCGGTCAAGCTCCGCCAGCATGGGTACATTGACAATAGTAAAGACCGTTCTGCCGTCGATAAATTCCCGGATCACCTCCTCGGAAGTCACCGTGTCCGCATCGATAGCAAAAAAGCCGTTCAGGCTCTGATAATAATTCATACACTCTGTGACCTTCTCAAGGTCCATGGACACCTGACTTTTATCGTCTCCGCTTGGCCCGCCCAGATTCGTGTAAGCTCCCAGGAACATATAGTTGTCAATCACATCTGCCACATTCCATTTGAAGATATTTTCCACCCGCTCCGTCATCTCGTCGGCCTCAAAATTCTCCGCATAGTTCAGAATGTCTTCGATATTGGAAGGAACCTCCTGATCCTCCACGTAGTAACGGTTGTACAGCATCACGCAGGTCTCAATATAGAAGGGCCAGGCCACAGGTTTTCCGTCATAAGTCACTGCCTGCACAGCCTTTTCGGAATAGGTCCCCGCCAGATCTTCGTCTGTCACCGGCGTGGTAAGCCCGGCCAGGGCCGCCTTTTCCAGAAGGGCGCTGGAAGCCACATAGACATCCGGTCCTTCCATCTCTTCCGCCACGGACTTTTCACAGATTTTTTCGATATAATCCACTTCCGAAACAAGTTCTGCCTGTACTTCCACCCGATATCTTGCCGCCACCTCAGAAGCGGCAGCCTCCATATAGGACTGAATGTCTGGATCTGTGTACCAGATCAGAAGCGGCTCTTCCACAACGATCTCTTCTTCCTTAGGCGGACGGTCTTTCATCCCCACATGTATCATCTGCGCCCCCAGAAGCAGCACCAGCAGCACTGCGAATATTCTCTGGTATTTTTTTATCATGTTGCTTCCTTTCTAAAAGGATTTTATAAGCCTTTCCACCATAAGATCCACATCTTCTTTTGTGATCACCAGGGGCGGGACAAAGCGCAGCACATTGCCGCCCGCCGTCATTACGATCAGTCCGTTTTCAAGCGCCCGCACCACAATCTCGCCCACCGGTCTGCCATCGACTTCCAGACCCTGGATCATGCCCTTTCCCCGGCGTTCCTTCAGAAAATCGTACTTTTTCACCAGGGCGTCAAGCTTCTCCGTCAGATAGGCGCCGACCGTACGGACATTTTCCAGAATATGCTCTTCCTCATACAGATCGAACACCTTGCTGACCGCCGCGCAGACGAAGGGATTCCCCCCATAGGTGGTGCCGTGATCTCCCGGCTTCAAGGAGCCCTCCGCTGCCTTTTCTCCCAGCACAAAAGCGCCCACCGGCACCCCGCAGCCGATGGCCTTGGCGCAGGTCATGATATCCGGCATCACGCCGTACTCCTGCCAGGCGAACATATAGCCGGTCCTGCCCATGCCGCACTGGATCTCATCCAGGATCAGCAGGAGGTCATGCTCCTCGCACAACGCCTTTACGCCCTTTAAAAACGCTTCCGTCGCCGGATAGATCCCGCCCTCTCCCTGGACCGTCTCCAGGATGATGGCGCAGGTCTTGTCTGTGATCTGCGCTTTCACACTGTCAAGAGCATTGTAATCCGCAAAGCGGATTCCCGGAAGCAGCGGACGGAACGGGATCTGATAATGTTCGTTCCCCGTCACCGACAAAGCCCCCAGGCTTCTCCCGTGGAACGAATGATTCATGGCGATGATCTCATGATCCGCCTTCCCGTCTCTTTCATAAGCGTACTTTTTCGCTGCTTTCAGGGCGCCCTCGATGGCCTCGGTCCCGCTGTTGGTAAAGAACACTTTGGACATGCCGCTGGCCTTCACCACCTTCTCTGCCGCCTCCATCATGGGTACAGAATAATACAGGTTGGAAATATGGGTCAGCTTGTCAATCTGATCTTTCAATGCCCGGGTATATGCTTTATTGTTGTAACCCAGGGACTGTACCGCGATTCCCGCTCCAAAGTCCAGATACTCCTTTCCGTCTACATCATACAGACGGACACCCTCTCCGTGGTCAAATACAACCGGATACCGGTTGTAGGTATGTAAGACCGCTTCCTCTGCTTTTTCAATATATACATTACTCATGATAGAATTTCTCCTCTCCGTCTCCTACGATCGCCGTACCGATTCCTTTGTTAGAAAATACTTCCAGCAGAATACTGTGCATGATCCGCCCATCCATAATATGCACTCTGGACACGCCGGCCTCAATGGCCTCGATACAGTTCCCAAGCTTCGGCAGCATGCCGCCGCCGATGGTGCCGCCTTCCAAGAGCTTCTTCGCGTCGCTGACTGTGATCTCGGAGATCAGGGAATCCTTATCCTCAAAATCCCGGTACACGCCTTCAATATCCGTCAAAAATGCCAGCTTCTCCGCCTTCACCGCCCGGGCGATGGCGCAGGCCGCGTCGTCCGCATTGATATTGTAGGTCTGGAAATGTTCATCCAGTCCCACCGGACAGACAATCGGAAGAAAATCTTTCTCCAGCAGATCGTAAAGGATCTTGGGATTGACCTTCGTGATCTCTCCCACATAGCCGATGTCCTGTCCTTCCGAATACTTCTTTTCCACCTTCAGAAGCCCGCCGTCCTTGCCGCTGATGCCCACAGCTTTGACTCCCAGCTCCTGGACCATGGTCACAAGGCCCTTGTTCACCCGGCCCAGCACCATCTCCGCAATCTCCATGGTATCTTCGTCAGTGACCCGGAGGCCGTTCACAAACCGGGGCTCCATGCCCACTTTTCCAACCCATTTGCTGATCTCCTTGCCGCCTCCATGTACGATAATGGGCTTGAAGCCGACCAGTTTTAAAAGGGTCACATCGCTAATCACGCTTTTTTTCAAGGTCTCGTCCACCATGGCGCTGCCGCCGTACTTGACCACGATGATCTTCCGGTTAAATCTCTGAATGTAGGGGAGCGCCTCCACCAGAACGGCGGCTTTCTCCAGATACTTTTCTGTGTCTTCTCTCATAATCTCTTACCCCTGTTTAAGTTCCGCATCCGCCCTCACTTCGTTCCGTAAAATCCTTCCGGGGCTGCATTCGGACAGATGCTATTTTTCACTCTTTCCCTGACACGATCTCCCTGCTACTATATAACAGGATGACAGAAACCGCAACTGCATTCATGCCGGGTCTCTTTCCTTTTATCGTTCCCGCCGGGCGTCTTCCAAGAGTTCCAGGACCCTGTCCGCCGGGATTCCTTCTTGTCCGGCATACGAGAGGACCTGTAAAAGGGCCTCCTTCACATAACGCTCCGGCTCTTCTTTTGTAATCTCAATGGTAATCTTGTATTTTCGGGATACGTCCGGATATTTTTCCGCCATTTCTCTCAGATACTGCTCCATGGGCATCTCAAAAAGCAGAACATTTCTTGCCCCTGACTGGAACATGGCGTCTTCCAGCGCCTTTTTCTCCACAATCGTGATCCCTTTTGGCACCCTGACGGCGATGAAAGGCTTCAGAAGCGGCTTCTTTCCAAGTGCCCTGCGAAGCAGTTCCGCGAACATGTATTCCGCCTCCGGATAATCGGCAATGATCCCCTGCCGAAGAGGGGACATCACACGAATCTCCCCCGGGGACCGGTCCTTCAGCGCTTCCGCTTCCGTCCCCACAGCCACCACTTTCCCGCTTAAGGATTCCACCGCGATCAACGACTTTTCTTTCAGCACCACGCCTCTGCCCTGTATGTGAATGGTAATATCCGCCGGCTCCCACTGTTTTACATCCGTTGGCATCTGTCAGCTCCTGTAGTCTGCGTTGATATTCACGTATTCATGGGTCAGATCACAGCCCCAGGCGGTAGCTTCGGCCTCTCCCATCTTGAGATCCGCAATGGCCGTCACATGCTCCTCTGAGAGGATCTTCGTCGCCAGCTCCTCGCTGTATCCGGTGGACACGCCGTCCTCGATGATCTTCAACTTTCCGGCTGCGCTCTCAAAATACAGATCCATCCGATCCGGGTCGAACAATGCGCCGGAGTAACCCATGGCGCAGAGAATCCGGCCCCAGTTGGCGTCGTGTCCGTAGATGGCCGCCTTGGTAAGGCTGGAGGTGATGACAGATTTGCTGAGCGTCACCGCCTGTTCTTTGCTCTCTGCTCCCACCACCTTTACTTCAAAGAGGCAGGTGGCTCCCTCTCCGTCGCCGGCAATCTTCTTCGCCAGCTCCGTGTTGACGTAATTCAGCGCTTCTTTGAACGCTTTATAATTCTCATCCTCTTTGTCG
Organism: uncultured Lachnospiraceae bacterium; assembly: GCA_910584945.1. Classification (GTDB taxonomy): domain Bacteria; phylum Bacillota; class Clostridia; order Lachnospirales; family Lachnospiraceae; genus Hominiventricola. Next base: position 54,412 of record CAJUDY010000006.1, read on the forward strand.
ATCACCGGGTTTTCCGCCATGCCGTTGGCCAGCAAAAGCACCGTGTCGTTGGTGGAGGTGTCTCCGTCCACAGAAACCATATTATAGGTATCCTTGATGTCCTCACTTAAGACTTTCTGCAACATTTCCTTCGTGATGGCCGCGTCCGTGGTCACAAAGCTGAGCATGGTGCACATGTTTGGGTGAATCATGCCAGAGCCTTTGCACATGCCGCCCACTGTTACCGTTTTTCCGCCGATCTCCACCTGTGCCGCCGCGTATTTGGGCTTCGTATCCGTGGTCATGATCGCCTTTGCCGCCTCCAGACCGGCCTCCTCCGTATCCGATTTCGCGTTCACCAGAAGGGCGACTCCGTCCCGTATCCGATCGATCGGAAGCTGCATCCCGATCACTCCCGTAGACGCCACCAGCACCGAAGATACCGGGATGCTAAGCAGCCGCTCCGCCGCCTGAGCTGTCTGCTCACAGTATCCATAGCCCTCCGCTCCGGTGCAGGCGTTGGCGATGCCAGAATTGATCACCACCGCATGGACCTTTTCAGAATTTTTAACAATCTCCTGGTCCCACTTCACCGGCGCCGCCTTGACCACATTGGTCGTAAAGGTTCCCGCCGCCACGCAGGGCGCCTCACTGTAGACCAGCGCCATATCCGTCCGGTCCTGATACTTAATCTGTGCCTTTGCCGCCGCCGCTTCAAACCCCCTGGAGGCTGTGACGCCGCCGTTTATGATCTTCATCATGTATTATTCCTCCTCAATAAATGCCGTTATATTTTTCTCATTAAGCGTAAAATCATAATAATTGAGATCCTGGCGCTTCGTCCATCCGATCTTGTTCCAGAAGGCGTTTCCGATATCATTCCTGGTAAATGCGATCAGGCTGACCTTGTTAATCTCTTCCTTTTTCAAGGCTTCCATGCAGGCGACTACCATCGCTTTTCCGACGCCCTTCCTCCGATAGCCCTTCCGCACGCAGACATGATACAGACAGCCCCGCCGACCGTCATGGCCGCAAAGGATGACTCCGATCAGCAGCTCCCCCTCCCAGGCCGTGATGCTGGTGGTCGGATTCCGCCTCAGAAAACGCTCGATTCCCTCCCTGGAATCATCCATGCTCCGGATTCCAAATCCCTTGATCGTCCTCCAAAGCCCGTATATCTTCTCATAATCCTCAATCGTCATCACACGAATATCCATCGTCTGTATTCACTCCTAACTTTCTACCTGTCCCCGGTAGGCGTCCGGATGTCCAATCTATATCAGGGAAACACCGGCACCATCCGCAGTCCTTCCGCCTCGTCCACTCCGAACATCAGGTTCATATTCTGCACCGCCTGACCCGCCGCGCCTTTCACCAGATTGTCCATGGCGCCCATCATAATGATACGGTTTGTCCTCGGATCGATCTTGAAGTTCACGTCCACAAAGTTACTGCCTTCCACCCACCGGGTCTGGGGGCAAAGATCCTTCTCCAGCATCCGGACAAAAAATTCCTTTTCATAATAACGGTCATACGCCGTCTTCACTTCTTCATAAGCAACGTCTTTCTTCAAAGAAGCATAAGCCGTCACCAGGATGCCCCTCTGCATGGGCACCAGATGAGGCGTGAAATTGATGAGCACCGGTTCTCCTGCTGCCAGCGACAACTGCTCCTCGATCTCCGGCGTGTGCCGGTGGCCCGCCACCCCGTAAGCTTTGATATTCTCATTCACCTCGCAGAACAGATTGTCCACCTTCGCCCCGCGGCCCGCGCCGGAAGTCCCGGACTTGGCGTCGATGATCAGCGTGCCCGGATCAATCAACCCTTCTTTCACCAGCGGATAGACCGACAGGAAACTGCAGGTAGGATAACAGCCCGGATTAGCGATGAGCCTTGCCTTCTTTACCGCCTCCCGGTTGAGCTCGCAAAGTCCATAGACCGCTTCTTCTATATATTGCGGAGCTTTGTGCTCGATCCCGTACCATTTCTCATAGACGCTCACATCCTTGATCCGAAAGTCCGCGCTCAGATCAATGATCTTTACTTTCTGCAAGATCTCCTCATTTACAAGAGAAGCGCACAGTCCCTGGGGCGTCGCCGTAAAGATCACGTCCACCTGTTTTGCCATCTCTTCCATATTGTCATCCAGACAGGTATCGTTCACCAGCTGGAACATATTCTGGTAAATCTTCGCGTACTTCTGATCCACATAGCTTCTGGAGCCGTACCACACAATCTTCGCCTCTCTATGTCCCAAAAGCAGCCGCACCAGCTCTCCGCCGGCATATCCTGTCGCTCCGATAATTCCTACCTTGATCATCTTCTGCCTCCTCAGAGTTTTTACATTATGATTTCCCGGACGCCGGGCGCGGGCAGACAATCCTTCCACACCCGGCTGGATGTTGATTATTCTAAAAAACCGCCCATAATCGCAACTGTTTCTTATCATATAACAAATTCCTTAGCCATGCAAGTTCTTTTATTGGCCAACACCCAACCCGGTATAGGCAGATGATCCTTCCAGATCCATGGAAGGGCGCCGGTCCTAAGGGTGCGTCTTTTGCACCCTTAGGACCGCTGCATCCCTTCCCTTAAGCGAAAGCGGGGTCTGGAAGGATTGTCTGCCTGTGCCGGACGTCCGTCCTTCGTCAAATTCTTTCCCGGATTGCATAATTATACATTTTATATCTATTTTATGCAAGTATTTTTTATAAAATCGTGAAAATATGTATATTTTTTCACTTGCATTCTTCCAGGACTTGTTGTATAGTATAAGGCAGTGAAAAACAGCAACCAACAGCTTCCGGGCGGAAGCGGAACTTTAAAAGAGGAGAATCTGATTATGAAAGAAAAAGTAATTCTTGCTTATTCCGGCGGACTGGATACCACCGCCATCATCCCGTGGTTAAAGGAAAACTTTGATTATGAAGTCATCTGCTGCTGCATCGACTGCGGACAGGGCAACGAGCTGGACGGCCTGGAGGAGCGCGCAAAGCTCTCCGGCGCGGCAAAACTTTATATTGAAGATATTGTAGATGAGTTTTCAGAAGAGTATATCATGCCCTGCGTACAGGCAGGCGCTGTCTATGAGAACAAATATCTGCTGGGAACCTCCATGGCACGCCCGGTGATTGCCAAGAGACTGGTGGAGATCGCAAGAAAAGAAGGCGCCACCGCCATCTGCCACGGTGCCACCGGCAAAGGCAACGACCAAATCCGTTTTGAGCTCGGCATCAAAGCCCTGGCGCCGGATCTGAAGATCATCGCTCCCTGGCGGATGACCGATGTGTGGACCATGAAGTCCAGGGAGGACGAGATCGAATACTGCAAAAAGCACGGCATTCATCTTCCCTTCGATCACAGCCAGAGCTACAGCCGGGACCGGAACCTCTGGCACATCAGCCACGAAGGACTGGAACTGGAAGATCCGGCCAACGAACCCAATTATGACCACATGCTGGTGCTGGGCGTCACACCGGAGAAAGCGCCCGATGAAGGGGAATATGTGACGATGACCTTCGAAAAAGGCATCCCGACCTCCGTAAACGGAGAGAAGATGAAGGTGGCGGACGTCATCCGTAAGCTCAATGAACTGGGCGGAAAGCACGGCATCGGTATCGTGGACATCGTGGAAAACCGGGTGGTCGGCATGAAGTCCCGCGGCGTCTATGAGACTCCCGGCGGAACGATCCTTATGGAGGCCCACGCACAGCTGGAGGAGCTGGTGCTTGACCGCGCCACCATGGAGACCAAGAAAGATATGGGCAATAAGATGGCGCAGATCGTCTACGAGGGCAAATGGTTTACGCCCCTTCGGGAAGCCGTACAGGCATTCGTGACCAGCACCCAGGAGTATGTAACCGGGGAAGTGAAGTTCAAGCTCTACAAGGGCAATATCATCAAAGCCGGAACCACCTCTCCCTACAGCCTGTACAGCGAGTCCCTGGCCTCCTTCACCACCGGCGATCTCTATGACCACCATGACGCCAGCGGATTCATCACCCTTTTCGGACTGCCCTTAAAAGTCCGTGCCATGAAGATGGCGGAAGCAGCGAAGAATGCCTGACCTTTTCTGAAAAAATAATGGTGGAATTTTTCTGGATTTATGGTATACTACTCTAAGCAGAATATGCCTCAATGATTACGGGCATACATATGAAAAAAGGAGAGAATCGATCATATGAGTCAGGAAAAAGTAGACCGATATAAAGAGCAAAAACGGAACCGCAAAGCCATTCAGGCGAAGAAAAAACGCAACGCACTGATCGCGAAAGCCAGCGCCGCTTTGGTGGTCATGGCCCTGGGCGCATGGCTTGGATATTCTGCCGTTGATCTTTATATGCAGAAACAAAACAGCGGACCGGTGACGGCGGATATCACCGCACTGGACGACTATGTGACGTCGCTCAACACAGAGCAATAAAAAAAGTGCCCCTGGCACTTTTTTTATTGCTCTGTATCAGATCACCATGATGATCCCGCCCTGAGACGCATACAGGGTGCTGACCCCGCTCGTCTCCATGATCAGGATGTCTTTCACCTTCAGAAGCTTCTCCACTTCCTCTTTCACGAACTCCGCCCGCTCCCGGTTGTTGCAGTGGACAATGCCCAGCACTTTTTCCGCCGGATTCTTTACCTCCGCCGCCATGGTTTCCACCATACTGCGGAGCGCTTTCTGTATTCCTCTGGCCTGACCAAGCTGAATGATCACGCCCTGATCGGTCGCTCCCATGACCGGCTTGATATTCAAAGCCGAGGCTAACAGCGCTTTCACCGCGCTGAGACGGCCGTTCTTGCGGAGATTATCCAGGGACTCCAGCACAAAATACGTGTGAAGCTCCAGTATGAACTGTTCCACCGTCCGAATCACCGTCTCGAAATCCATCCCGGCTTCCTCACACTCCTGAATCTTCTGGGCAATCCGGGTCTCTCCGACGGACGCCGAGCAGGAGTTAAACACGTAAACCTTCCCCTCCGGATGTTCCTCCAGATACAGCTTCTTCCCAAGCTCCGCGCTGTTGTAGGAACCGCTGAGCTCCGCCGACAACGTCACCGCGTACACATGCTCCGCCCCGCAGTCATAGACTTCCTTATATACTTCCGGCGACGGACAGCTGGACTTGGGACAATTCGGACTTGCCTTCATCTTCTTTAGGAAATCCAGCCGGTCGAAGGTCTCGTCATCCACGAACTCCTCTCCGTCAATATTCAGCCGGAGCGCCGCATGCGCAAAATGCGGGTCCCGCTCCATCTCCTCTGTAAACTCCCCACAACTGTCTACCACAATTTTATAACTCATCTTCCATACCATCCCTGCTTACATTCTCTGTATCAGCCTTCCGGTAAAAACTCTGTACCCGAACACCTTACAACCGCACGCTGTCATACATTCTGTTTTATTCGCAACGTGGTTTTCATTACCACATTATCTTACCACAATGCGGCAGGATATGCAATAGTCCACCCGTATCAGACCCGCTGTTTTCCCGTGATTATTTGAAAAATCAGGTGGAAAACCACTGCGTTTTCATCTATAATGAAACTAAAACACAAAAAGTAGGAGGGTTTTCCATGACTGCACTTCAGATCGCCGATATCCGGTCCTTTATGCATAAGCTTCTGCTCACGGAAACTTTTGACCGTTTTCTTCTCTTAGAAGGAAGCATCACTACCTTTGGCGCCTTCCGCATCGACGGAACACTTCAGAAATCCTATTATACCCAGGAAGAACAGGAATTACTCGAAAACCGTGCGCTTTGCTTCTGGGGAGAGGTCCGCCCTTTCTGCTTTGAACTGATCAAGGGCAAGCGGGCGCCTCTGTCCTTCCGCTTTACTTTCCAGCTCTCCGCCTCCAATACCGAAAAGCTTCTTGCACAAACCGGGGTCTCCATCCCCCCGGAGCAGGTCCGCGGACTTCTCATGAACCTCAAGTACGACGGCCGCGCCCTTTTCTGCACCACCGGAACCTCCCTTTCCATCTTCACCATGGACAAAAAACTGGACCATGCCTGGGATGACATGGTCCAGAAGTTTTTCCGCCAGCAGGGCATTCCCTTCGAGACGGCTTAATCTCGTTATTTGGTAAGCAGCATCATGATCTCGTTGCTTCTTGTGACGAATCTGGTCATGGCCTCCGGAGCGAGAGGCTGATGGCTGATCATGGCCAGGTCATAGAGCTGTTCGCAGATGGTATTCACATGCTCGCTCTCCGGATGTTCAAACAAGTATTTTACAAGCGCGTTGTTGGCATTCAGAATCAGTGTGGTGGAGGGGCCGAACGCGTTCGGGTCCATCCCGTACATATTGTACATCTTCATCATTTCCTGCATCCTGCGGCTTTCCTCAGAGAGCGTGATCATGGAAGACACCTTCTCGTTCTTGAGCTTCTCCACTTTCACTTCCAGCTTCTCATTGTTCAGCGCTTTGCGGAACAGATCGGTCAGCGCGTCGGTCTCTGCCTTCAGATCTTCCTCGGGCACTTCCTCTTTCATGGAGTCCGTCACATCCGCATCGATACGCTGGAACTTCACCTTCTCATTCTTCGCCTCCAGATGGCTGATGAACGGATTATCAATGTTGTGCTTTAAGAGCACCGCGTTCATCTTCTGCTCCCGGAACATATTGATGTACTGACTCTGCTGCACTTCGTCGGTCACATAGTAGATGGTGGTCTTAGGCGCCTCCTTTTCTTCCTCCACAGGCTCGCCGTCCGCCGTCTCCACGGTCTGCTCGGGTTCTTCCGTCTTCGCCTCTTCCGCGGGCTTTTCCTCCTCTGCCTCCGGTCCCAGATATTCCTTCATGGTCGTGTACTTGTTGTCAATATCTTTGAACAGGACATAGTCCATCATCCGCTCGCAGAACTTCTCATCCTTGATACAGCCGAACTTGATAAAGGGATTGATGTCGTCCCAGTATTTCTCATAGTTCTCCCGATCCGTCTTACACATACCGCTTAACTTGTCCGCCACCTTCTTGGTGATGTAGTCGGAGATCTTCTTTACGAAACCGTCGTTCTGCAGCGCGCTTCTGGATACGTTCAGCGGCAGATCCGGACAGTCGATCACACCTTTGAGCAGAAGGAGGAATTCCGGAATGACTTCCTTAATATTGTCTGCGATAAATACCTGATTATTGTAAAGCTTGATGGTTCCCTCGATGGACTCATACTCCATATTAATCTTCGGGAAATACAGGATTCCTTTTAAATTGAACGGATAATCCATGTTCAGATGAATCCAGAACAGGGGCTCCTTATAGTCCATAAATACTTTGCGGTAGAATTCCTTGTACTCTTCCTCCGTGCACTCGTTGGGATGTTTGGTCCAGAGAGGTTTTGTATCGCTTAAGGACACCGGGCGCTTGTTGATCTTTACTTTATCCTTCGCAGGAGAGATCTCTTTTACTTCCTTGGTGCCGTCTTCCTTCTCGATCTCCTCGGTCTTGGCCTCCTCGTGAATGCGCTCCACCACCACGTCGTCCTCGGTCAGCTCGCTCTCCTCGATGGTCTCAAACTCCTGCTCCGCGTTCTCTTTTGCCAGGAAGATCTCCACCGGCATAAAGGAACAATACTTGGATACCACTTCTCTTGCCCGGTATTCGTTGGCGAACTCCACGCTTTCCTCATTTAAAAAGAGGGTGATCTCCGTACCCACCGTATCCCTTGTGCCTGCCGCCATGGAAAACTCTGTGCCGCCGTCGCACTCCCAATGTACCGCTTCCGCGCCTTCTTTATAGGAAAGGGTATCGATGTGCACCTCGTCCGCCACCATGAACGCAGAGTAGAAGCCCAGTCCGAAGTGTCCGATGATCTGGTCCTCGTTGGTCTTGTCCTTGTACTGCGCCAGGAAGTCCGTCGCGCCGGAGAAAGCGATCTGATTGATGTACTCCTCCACTTCCTCCGCCGTCATGCCAAGACCATTGTCGATGAATTTCAGCGTCTTCTCGTCCGGATTCACCAGAATCTGCACCTGAGGCTTATATTTATCCGGAAGGGTGTACTCTCCCATCATATCCAGTTTCTTTAGTTTTGTGATGGCGTCGCATCCGTTGGAAACCAGCTCACGGAAGAAAATATCGTGATCGGAATAAAGCCATTTTTTAATAATTGGAAAAATATTGTCGCTGTTGATGGAAAGATTGCCATGTTTCTCGTTCATATGTCCACTGCCTTTCTTTTCTGTCTAACGGGAACCGCTCCCAAATTGCCGCCCCGTTGATTTATATAGTAATATAATCCCCTCCGGGCCAAAAGTCAAGACATTTTTAGCACTCATTTCGCATGAGTGCTAATAATTTTTTCTAAAATTTTTAAACAATTTCTAAAACGCCTGCTCCCTTTGTTGATTTTGCCTATATTCTGTGTTACAATAAAGAAAACTTATCTTATTTCCACAAAGGGGTGGTGTATATGGCAAAAAAATTTACGATTACTTTAGGACGTGAGTGCGGGGCAGGCGCTACGCTGATCGCACAGTCACTTTCCAAAGACCTGGATATCCCTTATTATGACAAAGATATCTTCCGCATGGTGTCCGACCGCAGCGGGGTTCTGGAAGAGTTCTTTCATGTGAACAATGAACGTCCCGGCAACAACCTTCTGTACAAACTGATCAAGGAGCTGAACCCGAAGCAGCAGAAACCGTCCCTTGGGAAGGATATCGTCTCCCCGGACAATCTGTTCCGCTTCCAGTCCGAACTAATCAAGGAGCTGGCAGACAACGAAACCTGTATGATCATCGGGCGTTGTTCCGACTACATTCTGAGGGATCACGACAACATCGTCAAAGTGTTCGTCTGCGGAGACCCGGAGAGCAAGGTCCGCCGAATGATGAGTACCTTCTCTCTGGATAGAAGCGCCGCCATCGACCGCATCAAGGATACGGACAAACAGCGCCGCAAGTATTACAACTATTACACCGGCAAGACTTGGGACGCGGCGACCAACTATGATCTGTGCCTGAACACCGGCAATATGACCATCGAAGAGGCCGCCGGGATCGTCAAATGCTATCTCAGCCAAAAAGGATATATTGATTAATCAAGCAGGAGGCAGGTGAACGAATCACCTGCCTCCTGCTTAATTCCGCTGTATTATTTGGCCCATCCGTAGGAATACTTGACCGCCTTCTCCCAGCCTTCCTGCTTCTCCCGGCGCACCGCTTCTGAGATGGACGGTTCGAACACCCGGTCGATAGACCAGTTTCGTTCCACATCTTCCCTGCTCTTCCAGTACCCTGCCGCCAGTCCGGCCAGATAGGCGGCTCCCATGGCCGTGGTCTCCACGCATCTCGGACGCTCCACCGGGGCACCGATAAGGTCCGCCTGAGTCTGCATCAGAAAGTTGTTGGCGCTGGCGCCCCCGTCCACTTTCAGGGACGCCAGACGGATTCCCGAGTCCGCCTCCATGGCTTTTAATACATCCTGGGTCTGATAGGCCAGCGACTCCAGCGTCGCCCGGATGATGTGGTACTTGTTCACCCCCCGGGTGATGCCCACAATCGTCCCTCTGGCATACTGATCCCAGTGAGGCGCACCAAGCCCGGTGAATGCAGGAACCACATAGCAGCCACCGGTATCCTTTACCTTCTGAGCCATATACTCCGAGTCCTCCGCCGAGTCGATCAGGCGCATCTCATCCCGCAGCCACTGGATGGCCGCCCCCGCCACGAAGATGGAGCCTTCCAGGGCGTAGTTTACCTTTCCGTCGAGCCCCCAGGCGATGGTAGTGACCAGCCCGTTGTCGGAGAACACCGGCTTCTCCCCGGTATTCATGAGCAGAAAGCAGCCGGTCCCGTAGGTATTCTTGGCCTCCCCCGGACGAAAGCAGGTCTGTCCGAACAACGCCGCCTGCTGGTCTCCCGCCGCTCCGCCGATGGGAATCGGTCCGCCGAAGAGGGCCGCGTCCGTCTCCCCGTAGATACAGCTGGATGGCTTTACCTCCGGAAGCATGCACTTTGGAATATTAAGCTCCCTTAAGATCTCCTCGTCCCACGCAAGGGTCCGGATATTGAACAGAAGGGTCCGGGAGGCGTTGGAATAGTCCGTCACATGAACCTTCCCTCTGGTCATCTTCCAGATCAGCCAGGTCTCCACGGTTCCAAAAAGCAGCTCTCCCTTCTCCGCCCGCTCCCTGGCTCCCTCCACATGATCCAGTATCCACTTTAACTTGGTGCCGGAAAAGTAGGCGTCGATCACCAGTCCGGTTTTTTGCCGGAAGCGCTCCACCAGCCCTCTCTCCTTCAGCTCGTCGCAGTACGCAGATGTCCGGCGGCACTGCCAGACGATGGCCGGACAGACCGGTTCTCCCGTGGCCTTATCCCACACGACCGTCGTCTCCCTCTGATTCGTGATCCCGATGGCCGCGATGTCTCCCGCCACAGCCCCGATCTTCGTCATGGCCTCCACTGCCACCCCAAGCTGTGTAGACCAGATCTCCCTGGCGTCGTGCTCCACCCAGCCCGGCTTAGGAAAATATTGGGTAAACTCCTTCTGGGCCATACTGCACATCTCTCCCTTTTCGTTGAATAAAATGCACCGGTTGCTGGTGGTCCCCGCATCCAGGGCCATTACATATTTTGCCATAAGTTACCTCCTGTAAAAAAGGCGATACATCCCATACTAATTGTATCAAATGTATCGCCCTTTGCTATGCGGAAGAAGGGACTTGAACCCTCACGAGCGTAGCGCTCACAAGAACCTGAATCTTGCTCGTCTGCCAATTCCGACACTTCCGCGTCCTTTATATTACATTCACAACCGCAATCATACATCATCTTGACAAAAAAGTCAAATATTTTTAGAATGTATCTTAAAAAATGCTCTCCGTAGATTCTAATTGCCACCTGTTTCAAAGTATTATTTAATAATAGAACCCAGTCTGAAAGGAAGGTAAAAAAATGGATTATCATGCATTAGGAAAAAGGATTCGTGAAGAACGTCTAAGGCTGAATCTGACCCAAGAGAAGTTAGCAGAAGAGGTCGGAGTATCCACTGCCTACATCGGTCAGATTGAGCGGGGTGAAAGAAGTCTGACTTTGGACAAACTGGTGAAAGTTGTAAACCGCCTGGGAGTTACCATCGACTTCCTGCTGGCTGATTACGTGATCGCAACGGATGACACCAGTATGAACCTGTTAGTCCAGCTTATGCACAACCGTACAGCCGAGGAAAAGACATTAGCCATCAATCTGCTCAAAGTTCTGTTTGCAGACAAGTAAGCGTACATGTGGATGCAGAACAGATACTTTTGGGCAACTGATCCGGAAGACACGGGGCATACCCCTGTATGAATCCCAAGACTCATGCAGGGGTAATTTTGTATGCCGTTTTGTAACTGTTCAGCACAGGTCAAGCACTTGCTGCTGAGACCGTAAGAATATGATTCAGGAGTGCAAAATCCCAGCGCCACAGGCGATTTTAAATGGATTTTGCATCGTAACTGTGAAGGTACTGAACAGTTATGCGGTTTTTCAGAAGTATACCAGCTCTTCTTCCGGTTTTACCGCCTTCTTGATATTCGTGGACTGAAGCACCAGTCCGTCTTCCCCGTTATATTCTTCTCTTTTCTCCATATGAGCTTTCGCCGTGATCGTGATCCACTGTCTTAATTTTAACCGGTCCACATAGGAGGATCTGCACAGAAAACCGATAAAGGCCGTGTCGTCCGCGCAGCAGGTCATCGCCATGCGTCCGGGCACAAAATATCCCTCCGGGAGGCGCCCTCCCGTATAGACCATAGCCGTGAAGCGAAGGGTCTTGCCGTCATACCGCTCCGGGTGATCCATAGCGTCGATATACCAGATGCCGTAGTCCTCATCCGCAATCTCGATCACATCCGCATCCAGGTCGAAGGGCAGCTCCTCCTCGAACTCCAGCATGGTCCCGTCCTCTTTTTCAAATACGACCTGGGCTTTGGGATTCACCGCCCGCATATTCCTCTTGTAAGTGGCGGCCGGCGTCTTTTCACTGCTTCGGTTGAAGATGATCAGATCCGAGTCTTTTGCCATCTCCATAAAGAGAGACTTCATATTTTTCAGATACACATCGAAAGTGGAGGCGTCCACCACCGTAATCACCTGCGCCACAAACCACCCCTTGGGCATATACATATCCCGCAGGAAATCCATGCCCCACATGCAGTTATACTCCAGAACGATCTGGGTGGGCTTATACTTTTTCTGACATTCCGCCAGAAATGTCTCGTTGAACTCGTTTTTGTCCTCCAGCATGACCAGGGTGGCATTGGCTTCCTTCAACGCCTCCTCGTCATATTCTTCGACACCTTCCTCACAGGCAAGGATCAGATTGCGTTCTCCGCCGGAGAAATATTCGTCCGCCAGCGTCTCCAGGGCAAAGCTCGTCTTACCGCCCTCCAGAAATCCATGGATCACAAATACAGGAATCTTCATACTCCGCTTCTCCTTCACTCCTTATGAAAGCCCAAACAGTCGTTCCAGTTCTTCCTCATTCAGATGGGAACCGATCACACAGAGACGACCGGTGTAGTCCGCCTCTCCCCGGCGCACTTCATACTCTTCCGGAACCATGTCAAAATGCAGCCAGCTTCCGTCGGTGCAGGGAATGATGCCCTTGGCCCGGAGGATGATCCCGCAGTCGTCGTCATCGGAGAGCTGTTTCAGAATCTCCCGAAGCTGCTCTTCGCTGTATTTATGCGTCGTCTCCCGGCCCCAGCTGGTAAAGACTTCATCCGCGTGGTGATGGTGATGGTCGTGATCATGATGATGGTGATCATGGTCATGGTCATGGTCGTGGTGATGATGCTCGTGGTCGTGGTGATGCTCGTGATCATGATCGTGACAGCCGCAGGTACAGTCCTCTCCGTGCTCGTGCACGTGTGCTTCCAGCTCTTCCTTCTGAATCAGATCCTGATGCTGCATGGCCGCCAGAATCTGCTCTCCTTTCAGTTCCTCCCAGGGAGTCGTGATGATGGTAGACCCGGGATTCTTTTCCTTCAGCATCGCCACACAGGCCTCCAGCTTCTCCTCTGTCATCTTCTGGGTCCGGCTGATCACGATGGTCCCGGCATGCTCCACCTGATTATTAAAAAATTCTCCGAAGTTCTTCATATACATCCGGCATTTCTGTCCGTCCACCACGGTCACGGAACTGTTCAGTTCCACCGGTTCATGAGCCGCCACGCCCTGAACCGCCTTCGTGACGTCGGACAGCTTGCCGACTCCGGAGGGCTCGATGAGAATGCGATCCGGCACGTAGGTTTCGATGACTTCCTTAAGCGCTGTCCCAAAATCTCCTACCAGAGAACAGCAGATACATCCCGAGTTCATCTCTGTGATCTCAATACCCGCCTCTTTTAAAAAGCCGCCGTCGATGCCGATCTCCCCGAACTCATTTTCGATCAGAACGATCTTCTCTCCCGCAAAGACTTCCTTCAGCATTTTTTTGATCAGTGTCGTCTTCCCGGCTCCCAAAAAACCGGAAATAATCTCTATCTTTGTCATAATCTGCTCCTTTCCCGGGTCTTTCCCCATCAGCCCGGCTCCGTAAATGAAGCCCTCGAAAAGCCTGCCTGTCCCGGCAGTCCTCTCAAGGGCTTTTGTAATCTGCTTGTTATTTACTCAGTGCATTTTTTGCAGTCTCCGCCAGCGCGGTGAAAGACGCCGCGTCATTCACTGCCAGATCTGCAAGAATCTTCCGGTTCATCTCCACGCCAGCCGTCTTCAGACCATACATGAATCTGCTGTAGGACAGACCGTTCATCCGGGCCGCCGCATTGATTCTTGCGATCCACAGCTGCCGGAACTGACGCTTCCTCTGTTTACGTCCCGCATAGGCGCTGGCCAATGCTCTCATCACCGACTGCTTTGCGATTCTGTACTGCTTGCTTCTTGCTCCTCTGTAGCCTTTCGCAAGCTTCAATACTCTATTATGTCTCTTTTTAGCGTTTAAACCGCCTTTCACTCTTGCCATTTTTCTTCCTCCTTAACTGTCAAATCTTATAAATACGGTAAAATCTTCTTCATGCTCTTTACGTTGGTAGCATCGGTAATGGTCGATTTTCTAAGATTCCTTTTTCTCTTCTGAGACTTTTTCGTTAAGATATGGCTCTTATAGGCTTTCATTCTTTTTAACTGTCCGGTTCCGGTCTTTTTAAAACGTTTTGCAGCAGCTCTGCTTGTCTTTACCTTTGGCATGTGTTGATTCCTCCTGTAAATTTATGATATTAATTCCGTTTTTCACTGAAAAACATGGTCATGCTACGGCCTTCCATCTTCGGCGCTCTGTCGACAACAGCGATATCTGCCAGTTTCTCGGCAAACACGTCCAGAATCTTCTTACTGCTCTGCACATGCGCCATCTCACGTCCGCGAAAACGCAGAGTGACCTTTACCTTATCACCCTTCTGAATAAATTTCCTCGCCGCACTGACTTTTGTATTCAGGTCGTTGTCATCAATATTCGGGGACAGACGAACTTCTTTGATTTCGATGGTTTTCTGCTTCTTTCTTGCTTCCTTTTCTTTTCTCGCAAGCTCATAACGGTACTTTCCATAGTCGATAATCTTACATACCGGCGGCTTTGCGGTAGGAGCAATCTTCACCAGATCCAGCTCAGCCTCCCTCGCCATTTTCATCGCCTCACTGGCAGACATAATGCCTAACTGCTCTCCATCCTGGCCGATCAGGCGGATCTCCCGATCTCTGATCTGCTCATTAATCATTAATTCGCTAATAACTGTACACCTCCGCGCATAAAAAAAGTGGATAGAAAACTATCCACTTCACGCACAAAAATAACGATGCACACGCATATCATTTCTCTGTATGAACCCGGGTCACTTCCTGTGCCAAGGTGAGAGTGGATACTCTTCTTTCATTTCATAACCTTATTTACCATAACACAGGAAGGGACCGATGTCAACCAGTTTTTTACACAAAACGGTTTAATTTTTCGTCATACGCATAATCGATGCCCCGAAGCTTCTCCGTCACCTCCTGCTCGTCGATCCCTTTATCCCGGCAAAGACTCTGAAAGTCCGGATAAAAATCGCGAAGCTGCGTGTTCACATAGCTTAAGAGCATCATTGGATCATTTGGTATCATAGACAACCTCCCCTTAATCTTCTATATATTCTTCTAAATTCTCATAAGCTTCATTCATAATTTCGTCCTGTATGATTCTTCTGGCCTCCCAAAACTCTTCTTCATTTTCGTAATCCCTTTCAGAAAGCTCTCCCAGTTCATCAAACCTGTCTTTAATCAGCTTGGTAGTTTCTCTTAGTTTCTTTTCAAACAGATCCTCTTCATTTCCCAAACGGTCAAATTTTTCACGATAATCATCTTCTGAAGCAAACTCGTACCAGCCGCTGCTGTAACCAGTCTCCTCTGCGCTGTGGTCAAACACATACTTATGAATCATGTCTATAATATCCTTTTTCGGTGAAATTCGCTCTCCATCCTCTTTAGAGTAGACTGTCAGTAAAAAGATCTCATACTCATCCTTTATCACATAATAGAGCATTCAATAGCCATTGGATTGTCCGACTTTTGCATTCGTATTCATTGCACGTACTTTATAGGTACTGCCCCCGTCATCCAATCCAAGATCCGGAATCACATTCCCCGGGAACTCCCCCTGTTTTAATTTTTCAATCACAGGCCCCAAATCCTTCAGTATATTCGTATATTTCTTTTTCCGTCTGTAGTATTTCACATCTTCTTCAAATTTAGGCGTTGTATTTACAACATAATTCAAGGTATAGGATTCCTCCTCACGTAAAAAATCATCCCAAGTCCGTGCTGAAGCAATGCCTTCTTTTATCTCTTTTACCTGTCTGAACGCTTCCAGTAACGACTCATCCGGTGAACAATATCTGTCATTCTTTTCCATGAACGTCCCCCTAGCCTGATGTAGCCAGTCTAACATGGAACCATGTCCAAATCAACCCAAAACGGGATTTTCAGAAAACCTGTTGTTACACTTTCTGAAAATCCCTGTGAAATCTATCTTTCGTGAATCGCAAGCCCTTCGCCTTCCCGATCCACCACCATCGTGCTTCCTGCATGCACTTCTCCGCCCAGGATATACCGGGCCGCCATGGTCTCCACGTATTTCTGCAGATAACGCTTTAAGGGACGGGCGCCGTAGACCGGATCATATCCGTGTTCTATGATATATGCTTTCGCATCCTCTGTCAACTCCAGCGTCAACTCCTTATCCGCAAGTCTCCGGTTCAGATCTACAAGCAGAAGATCCACGATCCGCCCGATATCCTCCTTCGTCAGCGGCTTGAACAGGATCGTCTCATCCAGCCGGTTCAAAAACTCCGGACGGAAATGACTGCGGAGGTCATTCATCACCAGGGCCTCGCTCTCCGGACGAATCTCTCCCTTCTCGTCAATGCCTTCCAAAAGATAGGATGATCCGATGTTGGATGTCATGATCAGGATCGTATTTTTAAAGTCCACGGTCCTTCCCTGGGAGTCCGTGATCCGCCCGTCGTCCAGCACCTGCAAGAGCACGTTGAACACGTCCGGATGGGCCTTCTCCACCTCGTCGAACAGTACGACGGAATAGGGACGTCTGCGGACCGCCTCGGTCAGCTGACCGCCTTCCTCATAGCCCACGTATCCGGGAGGCGCTCCGATCAGACGGGAGACGGAATATTTCTCCATATATTCGCTCATATCGATACGGACCATGTTCTGTTCGTCGTCAAAGAGGCTGGCCGCCAGGGTCTTGGCAAGCTCCGTCTTGCCCACGCCGGTGGGACCAAGGAACAGGAAGGAACCGATGGGCTTGCTGGGGTCTTTGATCCCCGCCTTGGAACGGATGATGGCGTCCGCCACTTTTCGGACCCCTTCCTCCTGGCCGATCACCCGCTTGTGAAGCTCCTCATCCAGATGCAGGGTTTTATTCCGCTCGCTCTCGGTCAGCTTCGCCACCGGAATCCCGGTCCAGCGGGAAATGATCCGGGCGATCTCCTCGTCGGTCACGCTCTCGTGAACCAGGGACAGATCCTGCCGCTTCACCTTTTCTTCCTCTTCGTCAAGCTGCTTCTGAAGCTGAGGAAGCTGTCCATACTGAAGCTGAGCCGCTTTCTCCAGATCGTACCCCTGCTGGGCCGCCTGGATCTCCTTGTTGACCTTCTCAATCTCTTCCCGCAGTTTGCTCAGCCGCTCCACGGAATGCTTCTCGTCGTCCCATTGAGCCTTTTTATTGTTGAATTCATCCCGAAGCTCCGCCAGCTCTTTCTGCAGCGCCTCCAGGCGGTCCTGGCTTAAGCGGTCGGTCTCTTTTTTCAGAGCCGCTTCCTCGATCTCCAGCTGCAGCACCTTCCGGCGCAGCTCATCCAGCTCCGTGGGCATGGAATCCAGCTCGGTCTTGATCAGGGCGCAGGCCTCGTCCACCAGGTCGATGGCCTTGTCCGGCAGGAACCGCTCGGAGATGTAGCGGTGGGACAAGGCCGCCGCCGACACCAGGGCGGAGTCTGTGATCTTCACCCCGTGAAACACTTCATAACGGTCTTTGAGTCCCCGCAGGATCGAGATGGTATCCTCCACGGTCGGCTCATCTACCAGCACCTGCTGGAACCTGCGCTCCAGCGCCGCGTCTTTCTCGATGTACTGCCGGTACTCGTCAAGGGTCGTAGCGCCGATGCAGTGCAGCTCTCCTCTGGCCAGCAGAGGCTTCAGCATATTACCGGCGTCCATGGCGCCGTCGGTCTTGCCCGCGCCCACGATCAGATGCAGCTCATCAATGAACAGAATGATGCGTCCCTCGCTTTTTCGCACTTCCTCCAGAACCGCCTTCAGCCGCTCCTCGAACTCTCCCCGGTACTTAGCGCCCGCCACCAGGGCCCCCATATCCAGGGCAAAGACTTTCTTCTCCTTCAATCCTTCCGGCACGTCTCCCCGGACAATCCGCTGGGCCAGGCCTTCCACGACGGCCGTCTTGCCCACGCCCGGCTCTCCGATCAGCACCGGGTTGTTCTTCGTCTTCCGGGACAGTATCCGGATCACGTTGCGGATCTCCGCGTCCCTGCCGATGACCGGATCAAGCTTCTGCTCCCTGGCCCGCTCCACCAGGTCGTAACCGTATTTATTCAGCGTGTCATAGGTCGCCTCCGGATTGTCGCTGGTCACCCGCTGATTGCCCCGGACCGTGGACAGCGCCTGCAGAAACCGGTCTCTGGTGATGCCGTTTTCTTTGAAAAGCGCCTTGACGGACGGACTCGGGTTATCCAGCAGGGACAAAAAGAGATGCTCCACGGAGACGTACTCGTCCCCCATCCTTTTTGCCTCGTCCTCCGCGCTGACCAGCGCCCGGTTCAGATACTGGCCGATATAGGGCTGTCCTCCGGACACCTTGACCCGCTTATTCAGCGCTTCCTCCACTCTTTCCTTAAATAAACCTGTTTCTATATCCATCTTCGCAATCAGTCTGGCAATCAGGCTCTCTTCCTGGTTCAGGAGACTGTACAGAAGATGTTCCTGCTCGATCTCCTGATTCCCATATTCCAGAGCCGTCTTCTCCAGATCATTCACTGCCTGAACAGATTTCTGCGTAAACTTCTGAAAATTCATATGCGTCCTCCTCTCAACGGTTTCCAACCACAAGAACTCATTTGTTCTATAGTGAATATAACACCAATTGTTAGCACCGTCAAGAGGTGAGTGCTAATTTTTTGTGAAAAAAGTGTGAAATCCTTGGAAATCAGGGATTCTTAAGAAGTGGGATTTTCCGGAATCCTGTATTTTGTACCTTTTCTGTACCTTTTGTGAAAAAAAATATGACCGCCACAAGGTTAGTATGCCCGGCGGCGGTCTGCTCTTATCCGATTTTTGTATTTTTCTGAACAGCTTCCATCTTTTTCTGAATCTGTGAAAAGTCCAGGTGTGTATATACATCCAGTGTAATAGATACGTTTGCATGTCCCATGATGTACTGCAATACCTTCGGCTCCAGCCCCGATTCCGCCAGTCTGGTACAGGCGGTATGCCGTAAGATATGGGTGGAGATGTGGGGGAGTGGCTCCGGGTTTGCATGCCTGTACTCTGCCTGCATCTTATCCAGATTGTTATGCGCTTTCACAACATTGTTGAGCATGGTATTGATCGCACTGACCGCATAAGGTTTTCCCTGTGAGTTGAGAAAAACAAAATCCGTGATGCCGTCGATCTCCTGACGTTGCGTTCTGCCCAGCAGAAGATCAAGCTCTTTCTGCTTCACCAGACTTTTCCTTGCGTTGGCGGTCAGTGGAATGTCCCGTCGTCCGGCTTCGGTCTTTAAATCCTGCACATGGAACCGGCAGCCGTCGCCCAGATTGCGGTATATAAGCTGCTGGCGAATATGTATGATATTTTCTTTCAGGTCCACATCGGACCACCGCAGGCCCGTTAATTCACCGACACGAAGGGCAGTAGACAGGGCGAATATCAACATGGGATGATAGACACGGTATCTGTTACTGCCTTTGATAAAATCCAGCAATTTCTCCTGTTCGGCTATGGTCATCGCAGTGCGCTCTTTCTTTGTGCCGCCGATTCCTTTCCTTGCATCCTTTGCGGGATTCTTGCGGATGATGTCAGAATCAACAGCAAGCTCCAGCGCGGGAAATATCAGGTTATGATATAGCTTGATTGTATTCGCTGAAAGTCCTTTCTTCGCCAGTTCAGAATAGAATGCCCGGACGTGAAGCTGTTTGATCTGTGAGATTTTCATGTTTCCAAGGACAGAGTCAGTCAGGCTGTTATTCCAGACAGATATATAATTGCATCTGGTACTTTCCCGCAGGTCCGTCTTTGCATCCATGTACACTTGAAAAAGCTGATTTAATGTCATGTCACCCCGGCTAATATCAATACCGTCCTGCAGATCACGCTCGATCTGCTTTTCCTTTTCCCGAAGTTCTACCAGAGTCAGGGCGTAAATGGTTCTCTTCTTGCCTGATAAGTCCACATAACGGTATAAGTATCTGTTATCTTCTGATCTCTGCATCTCTCCGGTTTTTAAAATTCTGCCTTTATTATCGGTTCTCTTTTTTCCTGCCATACTTATCGCCTTTCTGTAATGCCAGGACTGACAGCAGGCTCACCGCCCGCTGCCGTCCCTGTTCTCTTTACCTTCTCCGCATCCGGCCCTTCCTCACGACCATTTTAAGCGGCTCCGGCTCCTGTCCTGAATATTCCTCCACCGCCTCTACAGTGACCCTCCTGAAGCCTCTGGCGGTCTTTACCGTGACCTTATCGCCCGGATGGACCTTTCCCACCAGAAGCCCCGGAAGCTCCCAGCGGTAGAGCGTCCCGCCCGGCCTGTGAGACGCTGTTATGGTCTGCCGCCTGCCGTACCTGACAGGAACATGAGATGCACCATACCGGACCGCCAGCAGATAACTGGTATATCCGTCTATCAGGTTCCCCGCGCCGTCAAGGATGATCCCCGACTCAAAGGAGCCGTGCGCCTGATAATACAGGTCCTTGTTCTCCATCTTCTCCGGCTTCGGGGGATGGTCTGCGAAACATGGAAAGATTCTGATTTCATCTGTCCGCATGGTGAACTGTCCTTTCTCCCGGCGTATCCGGGCGATCTCTTTAAGCATATTGTTTATTCTGATGCCGAAATCTTCCCCGGATGACAGGAAATATTCCTCCGCCTTCTGCTTTCCTTCCGGAGAGAGTTCCAGATAATTGACAATCATTTCCGCAATCCTCCCTGTATCGTCTCCCCATCCGGCAATCACGACCATGTCTTTTTCATCCGAATAGTAAATTGTCTGCCTTTCCCGCGGATGCTCCGGAAGGTCCTCCGGGCTGACAGATACAATGTTATGTACAGCGTTTAAAATCTCAATCATTCCTGTTGTCCTCTCTTCCTTCTTGCCCGTTCCGCCCGGATGCCCTGCACCTGTCCATAGCGGTATATTGTGCATAAAAACCTGTAAAAGTTCTGCTTATCCGATTCCAACGGCCTGCACTCATATTCCTGTGCCATTCCCATGCAGAAAGAGAGATGTTCCGTTGTCGCATATTTCCCCAGCTTTACCGCATCCATAATGCGGGCTGATTCTGCTGCAGGCGGTAAATAATGCCGCTTCTGCTCTGTCTGTTTAATCTCATGCATATTTCCCGCCCTCTCTTTCTTCCATCAGCTTCACCGCATAGGAAAAACCGGCTTTCCACTCGAACTCTGTCAGTGCTTTCAGATACCGGTCAAGCGCACCTCTTAACTCATTGTACCCGGTTGTCACACTCTCCGGGGCGCATGTCTCGTCGCTGTCCAGAAACTCATAATATGCTGCATCAATGTTTATCTGACTCATTATCAACACCTCCGATCAAAAGTTCTACTGCATAGCGAAAACCATAGATAAAGCCCTGACGCTCATTTTCAAGGAATGCCAGATTGATAAGGCTTTCTACCTCAAAGACGGAAATCCCTTTTTCCTTTAAGCAATTCCACGCCCTGTCCTCTGCATCAGCTTTTTTCGGGAGTTCCCCATATTCATCATTCAGATGTTCAAAATTATCAAATACCCTGCTTAATGCTTCAACGTTTTTTAAGTGCAATTTTTCTACCTCTCTTTACAAGGGGCAGCAGGCGTGTTATACTGCCTGCATACCCCGTTTTCTTTGCTAATGGTTTACGGGTTGCCTGCCTTTGTCAGAGGTCCAGTCTGGCAGAGGCTTTCTTTCTGCTTCGGCAGCCGTCCGCGCTTTTCCAGATAGCGATATATGATAGCGCATAACTGCCTGATAATATGTTCATCTTTCTCATTTGTGAGTGTCTGTACATACTGTTGTAATGTTTCCAATGTCATGGTCTCCGCTGATCTCCTGTTTTTTATTCTCCCGGCGCATTCTGTCCGCCGTTTCCATGATTTCCCGGTGTCTCTGCATGAACTCCGGGCTATGCAGCCCCAGCCGCTTTTCTTCGGCTTCTACCATGTCCGCAAGGTCTTTTTTGGTCATGTAATACCGCCTTTCTCTATACTGCAATATTCAATAGCGCTCCATAGGTTTCCTTCTGCTCATATCCGCCTATAATCTGCATACCTGCTTTAAGTTCCATACCAGCATCAAGAACTACCGCCACGCTTTGGGATAAGCCTTTAGGCAGGTATCCTATATGAGCATATCCAACGCCCTGTATACCGATCACTACCGCCACCGCGTACTTGTCAAATGTGTTCGCCCTGTCGCGCCTAAGATATGTGGTGAGGTCAGAAGGCTTTCTTTGTGCTATGAACTGTAAAAGCTTCTGCCTGTTGTCAAAAGTCACGCCCTGAACTCTCACGGTCATGCCTTCCTTAATTCTCCGCCATGCTGTCTTGAATGCATTTGAAAGTGAGTATCCCAGCTTGCGGAGCTGGTTCGCCATTGTTGCCACCGCCTTTCTCGTTCTTGTGATCTGTTCCATATCTGCATCCCCTTTCTCTTAAGATGCTTCTATATAATATATTGACGACAATATATCTATTGACATAATCAACAATATTGACGACAATATATTGTCTAATTTGTATATGGACAGCAATAGACATTTGATGTATAATTATCGTATACTGGAATAGGTGTCTTTTATTTTTGGCACCCCATGAACCATCAGAAAGAAGGTGTTATTTTGGCAACAACAAAAGCACAGCAAAAAGCTGTAAATAAGTATGTAAAAGAGAAGTATGACCGTATAGAATTTAAAGCCCCCAAAGGACGCAAGGCAGAAATAAAAGCCCATGCAGAAGCCCACGGAGAGAGCGTCAACGGCTTTATAGGACGTGCGATCAACGAGACTATGGAGCGCGACAACGGCCAGCAGGCCCCCGCCTCTGAACCTGATAAAGAATAACCTCCGGCGATATGTGGGCAAGTTTCCCACCGTCCCCCGGCTTTTTTAAGGACTCAGAAAATGAAGGATAGGCAGCAGGCTCCCCGATCTGCCCGGCAGTGTCTTTTTTGCGTGCATTTTTACACGATTTAGGGGGGGCGTTTTGGCGCTCCCTTTTTTTGTGTAACATTTTGTCACAATGTAACATCCGATCTGCCCGGATGCCGTTCCGATCTGGAACCACGGGTCTTTTTTTACTGTACACTTTTGCACGATTTAAGGAGCCTGCCACCGGGCGGTCCCTTGGGCGCTCCCCGGTTCGCAGGCATCCTCTTTTTTTAGCGCCACTTTTTGCAACAATTCAACATCAGGCACGCCCGATCTGCCCGGATGACTCCCTGATCTGGGAGGCGCATCTCCTTTTAGGGCCTCTAAAATCTCTACATAGGCAGCAGGCTCTTTTTTTTCGTGCACACTTTCGCGCATTTTGTGCAATCTGGTAGCAGGCAGGCTCTTTTTTTTAGTTCGGATTTTCTCGGATTATCCGCAATCCGGGAAGTCTGTTTTTTGTTCGGCTTTTCTCTGCGTTTCTGCATCCGGGCAGCAGTCCTTTTTTGTGCGACTTTTCGCGACTTTTCCAGATAACAGGACCGCTCCTGCATTTCCCTGCTTGTTGGGAAACGTGTCTGATCTGGTGGAGCCTGCTGCCCTGGCTCCGATCTGCCCCGCCTGCGTCCCGGCTGTATATGCGGGAGTCTTAGGGTTTTTTAGGGTATCGCCTGCTGCCGATCTGCCTTATCTGATTGTGTAAGTTTGTGGGAATAAACAGCAGTTCGCTCTTGCGTCCTGCCGTGGGATATGGTAAGATTGAGAAAAGGAAAGCCAGAGACGCACGGCTTACCCTATCAACGAGTTACAAACTGTATTTTTACAACAGCCGTCACTATTGCGAGTAGTGGCGGCTATTTTCTTCCCTTAAAGATCGTATAACACAATCCGATCAGGGCAACAATGAATATACCTGTCTGAATCAGATCAGAGTATGTAATCATCCGCTCGCCCTCCTTTCGGTACGTCCGGAGGGTTCGCCCCTCCGAAAATGGAGGGTAAGCCGCCTTGTGCGCTCTGGTTTTCCTGCTGATAGTCTATCACATCGTGTCCAATTCTTCAATCCCATTTCCTGACACGTTTCAAAGCCCGATTTTCCGTTTTATTCCCATACCCTATATTTTCTACCCTTGCGCCCTTAAAAGCCGGATTTAGACCGTTTCGCATCGATTGTCACTTGTCTGACTGAAATTTCTGCGTGCTGCCTCCGCCCGCTTCTGCTTCTGTTCCTCTGTAAGCTCCACGCCCGGATTTATCCGTATCCACTCAACCGGAATATGGGCCAGCAGCACCCCGTCCGGATTCTCCACCAGTATTTCACACTCTGGATACCGCTCTGCCAGCTTCTTAATGCGTGTCTTGAACCGGCCCTGAGAAAACTGCACCGTCGCTGTCCTGGCATCCCTGATAAACTCTATCCCGTTTTCCAGACAGTCAGACGGCTCCGGCCTGACAATGCCTTTCAGCTCCACGTCTGCCGCAATCGCCAGGGCTTTCAGCGTGCCGTCACTGGTAAAGCCGTTGTCCAGAATCCAGTTAAGGGAAAACTCTGACAGGCCGGTACTCTTGCATAGCTGGCCTATGGTCAGCTTCTTTTCCTGCATGATCTCTCTGTATTCTTTGGTTCTCAATCTCATTACTTCTGTTCTCCTTTCGATTGTCTAAAGTCCGTCCACGGGCCGTACAGCGCGTCAGAGAGGCACTCCCGACAGCGGCCCCGGCTCTTTTAGGGTGTCGGAAATGTCCGAATCTCCCGCGCGTTATCGTGTCAATAAATTCTCTGCACCGGGCAGCAGGCAGCTCCTGATCTGCCGCAATACACCCTTTTTAAGGCGCCCGAAATGTCCGGTATATTTTTTGTCATGTCCTTGTAATGGCTGGCAGGCTCATGATTAACTCCTGCGCGTTATCGTGTTCACTAATTAACCGTCCATCTGCAAAGGCTCCTTTTTTTATGTGCATTTTTGTGCATTTTCTCTTTGTTCGCTCTCTGTTCGCCGTTCTTTTTTTATGTTGGCATTTTGTGGCACTTTTTGATGATTTCCCGGAGTTCACTCGGAGTTCGTGCGATTCTGACAGGCTCCTTTTTATGTGTGCATTTTTGTGCATTTTGTGCAATTTCCCGCCGCTTCGCCCTCTCGCGCGTATCGTGTCAATAAATTGTCTGCTGCCGGATGCTCTGTATCCAGATCACACGGTTTTTCACGGCTTCCCCACGGCTTCAGGACCAGATAAGAAGATCACAGGCCCCGGCTCCACTGTCCACCGCGTCCGGCCTTGCATCCCCCCTCCCCAGAAGAGGAGCAGGGGCATCATCCGGGACAGCTTTCCCTATCTGTCGATATGCTTCAATTGCCCCTCTGCTTCTCCGTCCATCCAGAATCCAAGCGCTTTTCCTCTTATCAGGACATCCAGTATAGCAACCGCCCGCCGCTGGTATGCGTAAAAGTCCACTTTCGTGATCGGAATATATTCCCTTTTGCTTAATTCCACATATCCGATACCGGTTGTGAGGCTCTTTACAATAGCCCCTGACAGCGGAAGATTTGCAAATGCCGCCGCCCTCACGACCATAGATATATTATTGCTGTCTCTGCAATATTCTTTAAGATCATGAACCCGTTTAGATGTCAAATTGTAGTCCTTCCATCCCATTTCCCGTATACGCATTGTATCCCGCCGTCCTTTCTGCTATAATCAGGAATAACGATGGGAACCGCCCGCTGCTGATTTTGAGAGAGTGGCAGCAGGCGATACTACAGTATTCCTTCTGCGACTGCATTTCTGGCGGCTCTGAAAATCCGGTGATACTTTATGTGCACATATAACTTTGTACAGCCGTATTGCACTTTTCTCACAATCGCCGCGAATATGAAACGGCTCCAAAGCTCCGCCCGGATGTATACCGCCGCATCCTCGCCCGGCTTCATTCCCAAATGTGCTTTCAAAAGCTGGAATGCCGTCATACCCCGTAGGATTTCTGCATAGTTGTTTATTGCGCAATTCATTCTTTCGGTCCTGCACGTGAATCCGTACACCTGCGCCAACAGATCGCGGCTTATATAGCATTCCAGAATACTCTTGCAGCTCTGCAGGCCGTCCGCTGATAACTCAATATTGGGAAAATCTGTAAAGTCAATACAGGCATCCTCACCGTCCAGCAGCTCACTGTCTGCCAGACGGCTGCAGCACATGTCCAGATAATTTTCCCGATCCACCTGTTTCAGAAGGCCTCTGACACTGACCATTGGCCTTTCAAGGTCCCTCCGATTCCGGATAGCTGTTAAGATTTCTTTATCTGCTTTACTCATAATCAAATCCTCCCTGTTCATCGTCCAACTGTTTCAAATACTCTTTTGCGCCCTGAATCGCTTCCAGCGTGGCACCTGCACGATTTTCCAACGTCGCAATAAACTCTTTCGCCTCGCCTCTGCACGACGGCAAAAAATACCCGCCCGGAGGCTGACTGCTTGACAGGATCACTTTCCCCTGCAGGCGCTCCGCCTGAATCTGCTTCTGCAGCTCCCGCACTGATTTGAATTTCAGGATTTGACGCAAATACTCTGACGGGATCGCATTTTCTTTTCCTGCCCTCAAAATTTCAAACACCAAAATAACCCCTCCTACTCTGAAAACACTTCTCTCAAAAAGGCGTCCTGCTCATCCTGTGCCTTTTTCAGACGTATTGATTCCTCAGGCATCTGCACAACAACAGACATTTTTCTGATCCTGTCTATGGTCCTGCTGCCGACGTTCAGTTTTTCCGGCGGCATGTTTGATGTAAAAATTGTGATCCGCCTGTTATTCAACCGTTCATTCACAATCCGAAAGATTTCCTGTTCCTGCCAATCCCCGGTTTTCTGCGCTCCGATATCGTCAAGTATCAGCAGATCACACAAACGGTATCTTTCGCTCAAATCTTCCGTTCCAGCCATGCGTTTATACGAATCTCCGACCGTTGCAATATAGTCCGGGCAGGTCGTGAACCGCATCCGAAGATCGTATTTCATCATGACCGATCTGCCAATACAGCAACTCAAAAAGGTCTTGCCGCTTCCGGGAGTCCTGCTCCAAAGATATAAACCTTTTCCTGCTTTTTCCCACTCCTTGTACTTCTCAAAAAAATTCCATGCCAGTTTTTTCAGTTTTTCCATGCTCTTTGAGTAAGAATCGAAGCCAAATTTATGTATGTCTGCCTCACAGAATTGCAGCGGAACATTTGTATTTTCCTGTGATCGCCTTACCCCTCTGCATCTTTGACATGGACGGGCAAACGTGTGCGCCGGGTCACCTTCTACAGCCTTTACAATTAACTCCCACCCCGTCCCGTGACATACCGGACAATTAGTCCCACAACCGGATGCTGCTTTCTGATTGCTGCTCATCTTTCGCGCTCTCCTTTCTACCTTTGTAATTTCCGTCAAGGACTTTTGCCATGTTTCCATCTTGAATAAGCCAGTCAAAACTTGCGGACCAGTCCCGACCGTTTCCACCCTTCAAGAAGCTGCTGGCCTCCGCTGACTCAAACAGCCGTTTAAAATCTTCTATGGTGTATCCCTGATTCATTCTTGCCCGGATGGTTTTCTTTCTTCGGTCAGATAATTTCGTGATCTTCGGGAACGAGCTGCAAAGCTCGTTATACATATCAGCTATAAGCTGATAATTTATATTCTTATTCTCTCTCTTACTCTTATCTTCTTCTCCTTCTAGGGAGCTAACGTTAACTTTACTGTTAGCTTCGCTGTTAACTTTACATGTCAAATTCTTCTGTTTTTGGCGGTAACTTCGCATATATTCACGCATGTACGACTGCCTGTTTTCCAACTGGTCAAGGCTCTGGTGTTTACCCCAGTTTGGTATAGTAACGGCTCCATCTATGCGGGCAATCATCCCGAACCGCTCAAAAGTTTCCAGCGCCATTTTCACGGTTGTAACTTTCCGGCGGAAGATTGTTGCCAGCATCTCGTCGGTGTAAGGGATGGAATCATTCAGCATGAAAACGCCGTGATTATTTTGTTTCCCGGCAAGGCACAGCAGCTTAAACCAGATCACAATGATCGAATCGGCGTCAGGAAGTGACTCAATCAAAAGAATTTTCTCGTCATCAAAGATATTGACCGTTATTTTTATCCATTTCACGTCAGACATATTTAGGCCTCATTACTCCCCGGAAATGCTGTCTAAATAACGATCCATAATTGTAAAATTTACCCGGACAGATTTTCCGATTTTGATGATTGCATGAGCGTCTTCTGCAAGTTTGCGCATGGTATTTCTTCCAAAACCGTATCTCATGCCTGCCTGTTCCAAGGTTCCGCTTTTCTGTTCAATTTCGTTGTTTTTAATTAGTGATCGCATATTTCCCTTTCTATCAAAAAAGCTATATTTATTATTTACAATAATAGTGTACAATGATAAAATGTGTATGTATGTAGTCAATATTTAAACAAATAATTATATTGGGAGATTTTTTGTCGATTATGAGGTACAATTATAAAAAAATCGGAAAGAGATTGAAAGAAGAGAGAAAAAAAGCAGGATTTAAAAGCCATGATTCCTTGAGTGATTATATAGGCGAACATAATTACAGACAGTTCAAACGACAAACTATTGCTAAGTGGGAAAATGGTGAGGAATTACCCCCTCTGGATGTGTTGTGCACTTTATGCGTTCCTTTTAACTGCGAATTAGGGTATTTGCTTTGCGAATACGATTGCAAAACCAGAGAAAACACAGATATTCAAGCAGCATTAGGGTTATCCGAAACCGCCATAAATAATTTAAGATTTTTAAGCAAAGATGAAATAGATATTATAGACAAATTGCTTTGCTCAGAAGAATTTGAATATAACATATTAAGTAAAATTCTAATATATAAAAATAGTCTAATGCATAGTATTGAAATACTTAATAAAATTGACGTTGAAATGAAAGACTTTCATCCCCCCTATACTGAAAATGATAGAGAACGTTATAATTTAGTATGTGCTTTAGAAAAATCACTATTAAAAGAAATTGACACTTCTCAACCATTGGCGTTATGGGAGATTCAAAAATATTTTATCGATATGATAGAGAGTATATATAACGCAGAAAATTGTGAAATTAAGACTCGCTACAAACATGCATAATTTTTCTATAGTGTATTTTGATATTCCGTCCCCTAACAATTTACCTCACACTTTACCCCAACCCAAGAGAGAAGCTCCCGCCAATGTGCCGGGGCTTCTCTGTACCTTTTTCTGTACTTTTTGAAAGTACAAAGACGAATAATGATAAATCGAAAATACGTTCGATATCTTCAAAGTTCCCTGATTGCAGGCTGTTTTGAGCATAGACAAACCATGATAAAACCAATGCAATATTATCAAGAGGCGAGTGCTAATTTTTTGTGAAAAAAATATGAAAACAGCCAAAAATAATGGGGTATTTGCAAATACCAATGAAATCGCTTATACTTATGACAATAAAATGGCATCATTCACAACCACTCCCTCAAACCATGAAAGAAAGGAGTCTCGCACATGGCACCAGCATCTGTGCAGCCGAAAATCTATACCGTCCATGACATCTATCATCTCCCGGAAGGGCAGCGAGCAGAACTGATCGACGGTCACATTTACAATATGGTGCCGCCGAACAGGATACATCAAAAACTTATAAATCGCCTTTCTCAGACAATTACCAATCACATTGATCGGAAACAGGGCGACTGTGAAGTCTACCCCGCCCCCCCTTCGCTGTATTCTTAAACAAAGACAACAAAAACTATGTCGAACCGGATATTTCAGTTATCTGCGACAAAAAGAAAATGGATGACTGGGGCTGTAATGGCGCGCCGGACTGGATCATAGAAATTATCTCGCCGTCAACCCAGCAAATGGATTATGGCATCAAGCTGTTTAAATACCGCACTGCAGGAGTAAGAGAATACTGGATCGTAAACCCAACAACCCAAACGGTAAACGTCTATGATTTTGAACACGAAAAAGGAACCTGCCAATACAGCTTTCAAGATCCTGTTCCTTCATGCATCTATCACGAACTGGTGATACAATTTTCAGAGCTGATAAAATAGCCCGGAGTGTATATTCTTCCTGTAAATCCACTCTGCGGAAAAGATTCTGTATATAATTTTTCAATTTTTGAATAGAATAGAAGCAGAGAAGATTTGCGACTGTGAAATCACGGATCAGTTACAAAGATTTTACGAAAAATGATACAGGGAGAATGATTATGTGCACCAGCATCGCTATGAAAACCAATGACTTTTACTTTGGACGCACCATGGACCTGGACTATGAACTTAACACCTCTGTGGTCATCACCCCGAGAAATTACCCCATCGCCTTCCGCCGCTCCCGCGTACTGAGACGGCATAACGCCATCATCGGCATGGCTTCTGTGGTGGACGGCTACCCGCTCTATGCGGAGGCGGTCAATGAAAAAGGGCTCTGTATGGCAGCCTTGAATTTTCCGGATAACGCCTATTATTCCCCGAAGGAAGACCCCCGAAAGACCAATGTCTCTCCCTTTGAGCTGATCCACTGGGTGCTTGGACAGTGTGATTCTCTGGAAGAAACCAGACGCCTTCTTGATTCCACCCACCTGGTCAATATCCCTTTTGACAACAAAGTTCCGCTGACTCCTCTCCACTGGCATATCGCCGATCCCACCGGTTCGGTCACGCTGGAAAATACCGACAGCGGACTAAACCTGTACAACAATCCGGTGGGCGTCCTGACGAACAACCCGGCTTTTCAGTTTCAGCTGACCAACCTCTGTCAATATATGAATCTGGTCTCCGGCTACCCGAAGAATTGTTTCAGTAGTCTGGACGGGATCGCTCCCTTCGGTCAGGGGCTTGGAAGTTTCGGGCTTCCTGGGGACTACTCGCCCTCCTCCCGCTTTGTAAAAGCCTCCTACCTGCTGCTGAACTCCGTCTGCGCCCCGGATGACGCCAGCAGTCTGTCTCAGTTTTTTCACCTGCTGGACTCGGTGTCCATCGTCAGAGGCAGTGTGCTGTCCCAGGATGAGAACTGCGACGCCACCACTTACGCCTGCTGCGTCAACGCTACCCGAGGCGTGTATTATTATAAAACCTACGGCAACAGCCAATTTACCGCCGTCAACCTCCGGCACGAAAATCTGGACACGGATCTGCTGCGGATCTTTCCACTGGCCGTATCTCAGCAGATCGCCTGGGCTAACTAAACGCCCTCTACATGCCAAAGCGGGCCTGAAATATCTGTCCGTCCAGGCCCGTTCCCCTTATGATACCACTTTTTTTCAGATCTCCAGCGCCTTGTGATACGCCGTATAAATCGCATCCTTGATCTTGCCCGCGCGGATCGCATCGCCCACGCGGATGACCGGATAATCCTTATCCGCAAATTCATTCTCATAATTGCAGCGAAAGCCGCCTGCCAGGATCACCGTGTCCGCCGGGAAGAACAATTCCTTCTGCTGCTCCATCTGGAAGGCGCGCACGCCTTGAGCGTTGATCTCATCCACCCGACAGCCCGGATTCATCTTCACTCCGTTGACTTTCAGCGTTGTCAAAACGAGGTCTTTGCAGAACACATAATCATCCCCTCTTCCTGCATCTTTCTCATATGATATTTCAGCGCATTCAGGTTCAGGCGCAGTTTTTCCACCATTTGCTTTTGGGAAAGAGACGATACCTGTCTGATCAGTTCGATCATGGCCCGTTCCGGATGCACCGTCACTGACTGGGTAGTGGATTGGGTGGCGTTTTCCGCCGAATATGTACATGAAGCGGTACAATCAACCGAAAAACATCCCCTTCGATAAACTCTGAATCTTTCGTTCTAACACCACAAGACAGTCAATCTCGTCTTCCAGGTACCGCAAATACAACCTGGTTCTTTATGGCATCTATTAAAAATATCGGACATCGTATCTTCTCCGTCTGGATACATGAATTTCACAAGACCTCCCACCATCTTCCGAACTGCAATCGTATCTCTCTGATTCAAATTTCTTCCCAAACGAAAATACTCATCCAGCGCATCTCCATATGGTTTTTTTCTAAGTTCCCGCACGAACTCCGCCAGATAATCGGTAATAAAACCATAGTCATTTGTAAAATGCTCCGATCTGAACTTCGGAATCTCCCATCCCGGAATATAACAGTGCATACGGTCAAGGAATGCTGTATCCGTTCCCATCTCCAGCGGGAACGATTCAAACAGGCTGGATGTCTTTAGCAGCACATCCACACTCTGATTGATGTTACCGACAAATACCATAGAGTCAGAGGCGGCCTTCTCTTCCTTGCCCCTGGCAAAGGACCCGGACGCCATGCAATCTCTCATACTCTGGGTTCCGTCTTTATTCTTGTCGATCTTATCATCCTCGGTCAGAGGACTGGCAGTATAAGGTGATTGTCCGTTCTCCCATAACAACGGTTGTAACTTCGCTTTGATACTTTGGCTGTGTTTGCATAAACTCCCTCCCATTTCAAAATTTTTGACAGCAGAAAAGGGCGGCACCTTTTACAGTGTCGCTCTTTGACCTGCCCCAGCTTTGGGACAAAATGTCCCAAACTTTTATGCCATTTAGACGCTTGAAAATTTATGGAGTGATAGATTACTCAGCATCAGTGGAAATGCTTGCTGGTCTATGTTATAATAAAATCATGATATTATACAAAATAGGGGGCGCACAGTGGGAAATATCATTTCACTTAAAACATGTGAACAACATATTTCTATGAGCAATGGACTCACGGACGTTTTTATCAGCACATTAGGTCTAAGTGGTACATATTTAGCAAAAACGGACGATGAAAAACGTATTATCATATGGCTTTTAGAAAAGGATCAAAGTGCAATCGGTGGTGGTTCAGTGGGTTTTGATATTTGTGATATGCCGTGGAACATAGCAAACTTCAAAGAAATGAAATGTTTTCTACTGAATGTTATTGAGGGTGCAAAAAAGAGGGTCGGGTGGGAATTTCTGGGTTATCAGCCTAACGAAAAACTCTTATTTCCATGCCTAAATCAATTTTACAAACTAATCACTAATACAGATACAAGTATGCTTAATCAAGTAGCTGCTCAGGAATGGTTGAATGATACTATGGAAATACCGAATGACCCTGTTGTTTGTGGCTATCCTCGTTGCAAAAAGCATCCAATATTCTTAACTGTCTTTGGGTGCTATCTTTGTAATAATTAGATTCGGTTGTTTATATTTTGTACGATACTACCGTTTAACAACCCCAGTGGGCAGATAGGAGACATAACACCGTGAAAAGCGAACGCAAAAAGAGAAGATATGCACTTGCTGCCGCTCTGGTCGGAGCGCTGGTACTACCACTATGCAGTTGCGCCGGAGGAATATAGGGGAAAGCCCAGCGGTATCTTTCCGGTCGGTACAGCGGAGAGTTTACAATTATGGATGGATGCAGGCGGGAAAATCTCTCCCAATCACCACCGCCTTGGAGTCCTCCCCATGCCCGACCTCCTGGGTTTTGGCAATCGGCATCTTAGGCCCTGCAAAATTCCGGACCAGTTCGCAAACTGCCGCCGCGCCCTCTTCTCTCTCCATGCTTGTAAAAGTTCCAAGCAGAATTCCCGCTGTCTGTTCAAACGCGCCAAGCTGTTCTAACTGACTCAGATAAGTGATCAGTTGCTCCCGCCTGCCGCCCAGCGCTTCCAGAACGAGAATCTTCCCCTGAAGGTCCGGCCAGTAAGGCGTCCCTGCCAGCTTCAACAAGCAGCGGATATTCCCACCGACGGTCACTCCCCGCATGGAATTTTTCTGTATAAATTGATACGAAAACCGAGTCAGCGCTTCCGACTCCCGGAACAGATATTTCCGGAACTCCTCCTGCTGGATTTCGCTGTACGCGCCCACCAGATTCTTCACCTGATACAATACTGACTCATTTCCTGACTTCCTGCCAATCGCATTGATCACCGTAGTCAGATCACTGTAGCCCCAGAAGCGCTTGCCGGAACCGGCGATCACCTCATAATTAAGATAGGGCAGAATTTCATTGGCAATGTCGCCGCCGGAGACGTCGAAGATCTCCCGGATCGTGTCGTCCTTATAGAACTTCATCAACTGATCCGCCCGCTCTCTGCCAGTAGGACGCTCTTTCTCTTCGTCTGCATAAATCTGCTCACTGAAGACCGGAACCGCGCCCATCCCGCGCAGTACCTGATCCAATCTCTGAAGCTTGTCCCGCTCGCTTTTGGGACGCCTGTTGGAACAGCATACAATCGCAACTCTTTCTCCTGTTTTCATATTCTGATTCCTTTCCGGCATCAAGCCTTTGTTTCCCTGGGATTAAATACGTTATCTTTGATCGTCTCAATCACAATATAGCTCTCAATCACACTGCAGGTATACAGAGTGTTGATCAGATCCTGATATTCCTGCATATCCACGCAGCTCACCTGCAAAAGGAGCGCATGACGTCCCGCCAGCGTATAGGCCGCTGTGATCTGCGGCTGCTTTTTTGCCCAGCGGATATTGGACTCCAGTTCGCCGATTCTCAGGGAGCAGACAATGAACGCATTCACCGTGTTTCCGAGTTTTGCCTGATTTACTTTTATCGTATATCCGGTGATCACGCCGGAATCTTCCAGTTTCCGCACGCGCTCACAGGTGGCCGGAACACTCATCGAAATCTCCTTTGCAAGATTGCGCATGGAAATGCGGGCATCCTGTTGTAAGATCGATAAAATTTTTTCATCTATTGAATCCATAATAAAACGCTCCTTTCCAATGGTATCTCTCACTATGAAAGAACGGATTCACGCCATCGAGACTGCCGTCAAGGCGGCTGACGGACGCATTCCTGTGATTGCAGGCGTCCTGGAACCCGGGATCGGAGACGCTATCGAGGCCGCCCGCCTGTTCCGGGAAGCCGGCGCTTCCATTCCTCTGGTTTTGACTCCATATTATATAAATCCCACTCAGGAAGGCATCTATGAATTTTTCAAAAAATTCGATGAAGGATTCAAAAGTCCTTTCCTGATTTACAACATTCCTTACAAGAACGTTACCAATGTCAAACCGGCTACCTTTGCAAAAATCGTGGAAGACATCCCAAATTGTGCAGGGATCAAGGAATGCTCTGTAGCGTTTGCAGATTGTGTGGACATTGTACATCGGGTGAGCGATCAATGTACCGTTTTCAGCGGAGAAGACCTGATGATGGGCGGACATGTATTATTTGGAGCGGAGGCGGCCATCATCGCCAGCGCCAATCTGATCCCCGACGCGTGGTCCAAAATGTTTGAAGACGCCAGAGCCCGAAATATCCAGGCGGTGATTGATTTCCAGAAAAAGTATTACCCTCTGTTTGATTTACTATTTGCAGAGATTAACCCGGCGCCTTTGAAATATGCCATGAAGCAGATTGGAATGGATGCAGGCGAAGTAAGTCTCCCACTGCTTCCATGTTCACAGGCTTTGCGGGCAAAGCTTGATTCCATGATTCAGGAAATGAATATCCATTGTTAGAAAACGATAGGAATTCCATTGATGCCACACAATCCGTTCCGATTGTGTGGCATCATTAAGTATAACCCAGCCATTATATAATTTCAATATTGGGATTACCAAGCGCCTCGCTAAGTAATGCTTCACTGATCTCGAATTCATCCATGGCCAGCGTGCTTTCAAGGCGGACGATCTTTGGATGCTCCGGATCAATAAAGCGACAGGTCTTAAGCTCCATAGCCACCGCCTCTTCCTCCGTCTCCATAATCACAGGGATCTGGCAGGCCTGTGGGTTGCAGCAGGCCAGACCATTCGCATGGACCTCCTTCTTCTTTTCCACTGCAGTCCTTCGCTGCCTTATGCGTCAAGTTCCGCCAATGATTTCTGCTCCCCTTCCTCCTCTTCGATCTTTCTCATCTCTTCCGCCTGCTGTTCGTCCGTGAGATTGAACATTCCGATATTGAACACCGCCAGCAGCAGCGCTATGAGCGGACACAGATAGCTCAGAGTCAGGTACTTAAAGTAGCCGCCGGCACCATAAATACTAACGCCCAGGGTAGCCATATAAAAGGCGCCGGACTGTCCCCAGGGAAACAGGCAGGACACGGTGGTTCCCACATCCTCCAGCGTTCGGGAAAGTGCCGGAAGACCGCACTTGTTCTTCACATAGCATTTCTTCCATGCGGAACCCACGAACACCGAACTCAAATAAGAGATTCCGGCAATTGCATGCACCACAAAGATTGCGATCTCCGCCGTGAACACTGCTTTCACGCGGGTATTGGCAAAGTTCATCAAAGGCTCTACCGCTTTATCCAGGATACCGCAGCGGATCAGGATTGCTGTAAGCGCAAATCCCGTGTAGCAAATCATAACCACATTGGCCATGGCAATCATGCCGCCTCTGTTCAGCAGATAATGGTTGGTATTGGAAAGCGATCACTTGGTACTGTCATTATAAAAAAAATAGAAAATATCCACCATTTTTTAAATTATTTTTTTGGACCATGTGACCTAACATTTGGAAAGTAAATGCTTTTCTTTCCAAACATTTTCAAATATCGGGAATAACTGTTTGTCAAATACTGACAGAAAGCAATGGAATTTCACCAGAATATTGGTCAAATCGCAAGAAAATGAGAATAAAATACCGGTCGGAGTCATTTATACCGCAAAGCTTCTATAGGTATAAACGATCTCGACCGGTATTTTTTTGAATATGGCTTTTTTGCTTCTTTAGATAATACGTTCCTGTCTTTTCACATCTCCTCCCGCACCCGTCTCAATACATGAGAAATCGCGAACATCAGCGTCTCATAATGCATATAGTCCAGAATGTGCCGGTCCACCAGGATCTGCAAGCTTGCGGGGAACTCCTCGTCGGATTCCCAGAAGCGCAGAATCAGCGGAAGAAACGGGAACAGATAC
Source organism: uncultured Lachnospiraceae bacterium (assembly GCA_910584945.1). Lineage (GTDB taxonomy): Bacteria > Bacillota > Clostridia > Lachnospirales > Lachnospiraceae > Hominiventricola. The sequence goes on from CAJUDY010000006.1 coordinate 91,207, forward strand.
AGCTCATAGGCCGCGTCGCCCTTTTCCAGCTTTTTCCCTTCCAGCTTTTCACAGGCGCGGATCAGCGCGTCGATTTTCCCGTCAAAATATTTCCCGGCGTCCTCAAAAAAGTCGCTTCCTTTTTCCAGCGTGCCGCCCCGGATACCGGACAGACTTTTTACGTTGACCCATTCATGAGCCAGGTGACAGCCCTCTTTGGAGCAGCAGAGCACATCGTAGATGGTCATGGACTCATTATAGTCCGTTTTCTCTTCAGTCAAAAAACCATCCCTGGACCAGCTCACCTGTCCGTTCCGGCGGTGAATCCGGTATTCCCGTTCCAGGCAGCGAATGTACAAATAATCGTTATCCTGTCCAAGACCGAATTTCCGGATCATCTTTTCCTGATCATACTTTAAAAACACATCCGCCATGTCGTTTTTCATCTTTTCATAATTCGATATTTTCTCGTTTGTCATTCTCTCTCACCCCATCCCTTTTCCGATCAGCACTGTCTTTCCCTCGAAAGCGAAACCATAGCGCCGGATGTTTTCCGACGGAATCCCTTTTGCCTCCAGCGCGGCGGCATACTTTTTCGCTTCGATCTGAGCCAGCGCATTCTGCACGGTCTCCTCCAGATTTTTTTCTCTTGAAGTCTTCACTTTAAACTCCAAGATATACGCGTCCTCCGACGCCCTAAGCGGTTCCAGCATCACGTCGTATCTTCCGAATCCGCTTTCCCTGTTGGAAAGAATCCTATAGCGATCTTCCAGATCCACCATCAGTCCCAGGACAAATCCATGATAAAATCGCTCCGGCTCCGCCTCCGACGGCTGAACGCCGGTATCAAAACTGCTGAACGTCTTTAGCGCCACCCGGTTCATATATTCGTTCATGGCGTCCAGATCATCAAGCTCCAAGGCTTTTATAAAATCATTGTAGGCCGGAATACTCTGCGAAAACCAGCCCCGAATCAATTTTCCAAACAGAAAACGGACTTCCCGATTCGTCAGAGACAATTCATAGAGCTCCTGACCGGTTTTCTCGTCAAACCGATACGAATCAACCCTCAGATAACCGCCTGCAAGAAACAGACTCCAGATGGCGCTCACGCTCTGGTCCAGCTGATCGAACACGATCTGCTCATCAATCTGCGTACACAGCTTTCCTCCTTTCAGGAGGTCCTCCATCCTGATCTTGACTTCTCTGCTGCCTTCCCGAATCAGTTTTCCTGCCAGGCTGTTGCTACTGGTATTGGCCCAGTAAGTCGAAAGCTTCTTCTTATCCAGATAATTCAGAATCGACCATGGGTTGTAGATTCCCGTCTGCCGACCAAACGTAAAGCCGTCATACCAGCTCTTCACCTTGTCTCTTTGTCCGGACAGACCATATTCCTCCAGGGCGTCTTGCACTTCCTGCTGCGTAAAACCAAACGAAGCCTCGTACTTTTCCGAAGTGGTCGTCACAACCTCCAGATTGTTCAGGTCGGAGAAAACAGACTCTCTGCTGACTCTGGTGATCCCTGTCATAACCGCCCGGTCCAGGTACGGGTTCGTCTTAAACGCCCCGTTGAACAGACCTCTGATAAAGTCCGTCAGTTCCTCCCAATATCCATGCACATATGCCTCCTGCATGGGCGTATCGTATTCATCCAGCAGAATAATGACTTTTTTTCCATAGTAACAGGACAGATATTTTGAGAGGACGTTCAGGGAACTGACGGCCAGATAATCATCCATCTCCGGAGACACTTTCTTGAAAAAATCCCTTTCCTCCTCATTCAGACAGCCGCTGTTCAGGAGGAAGTCATAACGATTGTATAGGCTTCTGATCACATGGCAGATCATCTTCCTCGCTTTTGAAAAAGAACGTTCTTTCACACCGGCAAAGCTCAGGGAAATCACCGGATAAGTTCCCTGAAGCCTGCGGTAATCTTCTTCCTTCCAGATCTCAAGCCCGCCAAAAAGCTCCTCACCCCGGCCCACATATTCCACTGACAGAAACTGCTCCAGCATGCTCATATTCAGCGTCTTTCCAAAACGCCGGGGGCGGGTGATCAGCGTCACATCGTCCTGATTCTCCCACCATTCTTTGATAAATCCTGTCTTGTCAATATAAAAACAATTCCGCTCCACGATCTTCTCAAAGCTCTGGAGTCCGATTCCCACTGCTCTTGCCATGCGTCCCTCCGACATCTGTTTTCCGTTGTAACTGTTCAGTACCTTTACAGTTCCTTTCCGTTCTCATATTGCCTCACATTTATTATACTTTAGGAACCGCGCCTGTACAAGGCGAAAATCAGCGATTTTCGCACCCATAAAAAAACCGGCTGCCCGGTTCCAGGAACCATGGCAGCCTGCCTTCGTAAATACCGTTTATCCATATGTATCCGGGATCAGAACCGGACAATCTCCGTCTCCTTCCCCACAGCATCCACGCCGCTGATCAGTTGGACGTCCGGATATTCATCGGAATTTGTGAGCACCAGGATGCAGGTGGTCTGAAGTCCTTTTGCCTCGATCCCTTTTTTATCGAATCTCATCAGCTCCTGCCCCTGTTTTACTTTTTCATTCTCATGAACGAACACTTCAAAACCTTCTCCATTCAGGCTGACCGTATCCAGACCGATGTGAAGCAGAAGCTCCGCTCCGTTATTCAGCGTCATCCCAATGGCATGATTGGAACCCTCCGCGATCATGGAGACGGTACCGTCGCAGGGAGCCAGAATGATCTGCTCTGTCGGTTCAATCGCAACGCCGTCCCCCAGCGCCTTTGAGGAAAATACCGCGTCTTTCACTTCCGTGATCGGGATCACCTTTCCGGAAACAAATGCTTTCAGCACATTTACCGGTTTCTCTTTTGTCTCCGTTTTCTGAGAAGACGCCCCGTCCGCCTTTTTGTCCTCCTCATGGAATCCAAAAAACCAGGTCATGGCAAAGGCCACCGCAAAAGAAATCACATTGACCAGCAGGTAGAACGGAAGCTGCTCGTTCAGATACAACAGGGTTCCGGGAATTCCCGTGATCGACATCCCTGTAGCGCGCAGATGCAGAAGAGAGGCCAGAAATCCTCCCACGCCGCCGCCGACCATGGCCATGACAAAAGGTTTCACAAATCTTAAATTAACACCGAATACCGCCGGTTCCGTGATACCAAGCAACGCGGACAGACAGGACGGATACGCCACCTGCTTCGTCTTATTGGATCTGGCCTTCATGGCAACCGCCAACACTGCTCCTGCCTGCGCCACATTTCCGCAGGTCCCGATAGGATTCAGATAATTCCAGCCATCCTGCGCCAGCATGCTGATCTCCAGGAAATTTAGAATATGATGAATGCCAAAGATTCCAAGAAGCTGTCCGAAAGAGCCGTATAAAAGTCCGCCGATGCCCAAAGGCAGGAACAGAAGATTCTCAACCAGCCACAAAACGCCGCTTTCCACTGTGTGAAGGATCGGCCCCAGTACGAAGAGCGCCAACACGATTCCTACCAGCATGGTTACAAAGGGCGTAACAATCAGATCGACGGCGTCCGGTACATGCCGGCGGAGCCACTGTTCAAATTTTGCCCCAATGATACCGGTGACAAACGCCGGAAGTACAGACCCCTGATACCCCGCAACCTTGATAAATCCGAAGAATACCAGCGGTTCCGCTGCGCCGGAACCCACATCATAGGCGCTGGGCAGCGCCGGATTCACCAGCATCAGGCCAAGCACAATGCCGATCACCGGATTGCCGCCGAAGTTGCGGAAAGTAGACCAGCACACCAGGGCCGGAAGGAATGCAAACGCTGTATCCGTCAGGATCTGCGTTACTTTCAGGAAATTCTGCGGAATGCTCTCCGGCGTCATGCCAAAGATGCCCAGCACCGCTTCCTGTGTCAAAAGTCCCCGAAGCCCCATGAACAGACCGGTGGCCACCAGTACCGGAATAATCGGAACAAATACATCCGAGAACATGCGGATCGCTCTTTGAAAACGATTGCCGTATACGACGGTTTCTTTTTTCTCCCCGGACTCCGCCCCGCCGGTAATCTTTATGACTTCGTCATATACCCGGTTGACCAGACCGGTCCCGAGGATGATCTGATACTGGCCGGAATTGAAAAATGACCCCTTTACCCGGTCCAGCGCTTCTACTGCATCCGCCTCAATCCGATCCTTATTTGAGACGACAATCCGAAGCCTCGTGGCACAATGTCTGACAGAGACGATGTTTTCCTCTCCGCCCACCAGCTCTACAATTTTTTCCGCCAATTGCTTTTCACTCATATTTTTCCTCCTGCTATAATTCCGCAATTTCTCTTATACAATCTCACATATCTGTATGTCCGCGTTCTCTTCGATTCCCAGAAGTTCAATTTCCGCCTGTTCTTTTCCAGGAAAGATCCGTGCAGACAATACGGTCTCTCCGCCGTTTACAAAGATCTCCATGCTGGACTGGTCGGACCAGATCTCCAGCTCTTCCAGCCGTTCAAGCCGGACTTCTCTGCGCTCCTCCTGGTTCGCTGTCCAGCTCCTGCGGGAAACGACCAGTCTCCGCTCGTCCGGAGCATACCAAATCGCGGCTTCTCCGCCCTGCAAAATGATCTGAAAACAGCGGTTTACGTCTTCCCTCTTAAGCTTTAGAAAGAAAGCCCGGCCGGCAGGATTCCCTCTTACGCCTGTTGTTTCCCATACAGCGTCTACTCTTCGCCCCAATCTGGTATACAACTCTCTGGCCGGTCTCTGGCACAGCTTTCCGCCGCGAAGAGACAGTTCCCTGGGTATGGTCAGACAATGAATGTTGGGCTCTCCTTTTCCAAAAGCAGCTTCCTGCTTTCCATCCATGCCGGACATCCAGGCCAGAAGCAGCCTTCGCCCGTCCGGTGTTTCAAAGGTCTGAGGAGCGTAAAAGTCAAAACCTGCGTCCAGCTTCGCAAAGTCCGTATCCAGATCCGGATGGTCAAAGCGGACGGCGGCTTCGTCAAATGCGCCAAGCTTGTAGGCCGAAAACCCGGGTTCCGGCAGATCCGTGTCTATGCTTCGTTTCTGCGGATTGTACAATAATACCCACCGTCCATCCAATTCAAACAAATCCGGGCATTCGATCATCTCATACTGTTCGGAAACTGCCAGCGTTCCCTGGTATTCCCAATTCCTTACATCTTCCGCACGGCACAGCGCAATCGCTCCTTTATGATTCTTCCTCTGCCCGCCGATCACCATAAAATAATCCGAGTTCTTCCCCCGAAACACTTTGGGGTCTCGAAAATGCCCTGTGTACTCTTCCGGCGTGCGAAGGATCACTCCTTCTTTGCAGTATTGACGGCCGTCCTCGGTCACCGCAAGGCACTGACTGCTGATCCGCCGGCCATCCTCCTTGAAGTTGCCCGTGTAAAACAGGCAAAGTCTGCCGCCGATCACCTGGCCGCTTCCGGAATACACCCCGTTCCGGTCATACGTCTGTCCCGGAGTCAGCGCGCTCCCTTCGAACTGCCAGGAAAGCAGATCCCTGGATGTGAACAATCCCCACTCTTTGTAGGAATGATCTTTTTTCAGACGGTTCCACTGGAAAAAGATCCGGTATTTCCCGTCGAACCAGCTTAGGCCGTTGGGATCATTCAAAAGCCCCGTTGGGGGCTCCAGATGGTAGCGTTGCCTCTTACTTACCATTTTCTCACCTCTTTTCCTTTTTTTGTTTTTCTCTATACCTATATTTAACATCGTTTTTATCGCTTTTTCTATGGGATTTTTTCAAAAAGATATGGTAAAAACTAACTTTTTATTGTATAATGATTTCATGAAAGAATATAAAGAAACCAACCATTCCCTGATCTACAAGTCCAACTCGGATCTTTCACTGTACAGTGCCGGTTACGAAGAGTGTCTTCCCGGACACAGCTACGGACCGACGATCCGCTCCTATCACCTGATCCATTTTGTCCTTCGCGGAACCGGAAGTCTTCACATCAATGAGCATGTCTTCCAGCTTTCTGCCGGAGACGCCTTCCTGATTCCCGCAGGAAAAGTATCCTACTACGAAGCTTCCAAAGACGATCCCTGGCGCTATACCTGGATCAGTTTTCTCGGAATTAATTCCCAGATGTACTTGTATCAGCTTATGACTTCCGCGGAGAATACCTATGTGATCCATAAACTGAATTCTTACAAATACCAGAGATTGATCGCTAACATTCTTTCTCTGAGCGGAACTCCCACCAGCCAGTACCTGCAGGCAAACGGGATTCTGCTCCAGATCATGGCCATGCTTTTTGAAGACGTCGGCTTTCAGGAAAGCAGCTGGGGAAAAGAATCCCTGGTAGACGAAATAAAATTTTATCTGGATATGAACTATGCAGAAAAGCTGAAACTTGGAGAGATTGCGAAAACCTTTGGAATTCATCCAAATTATTTCACCCGGATTTTCCACGAACGATATGGCGTCTCTCCAAAAAATTATCTGACAAATTTGAAATTAAAAAAAGCCTGCCGGCTTCTTATGACCACAGAGCTGTCTGTGGCAGTGATCTCTGCATCTCTGGGTTTTGAAGACCAGCTTGCTTTTACCAAAAGCTTTAAGAAGGCGTTTGCCGTCCCTCCTTCCGAATACAGAAGACAGAGCCGTCAGTCTTCCGGCTCTGTCCAAACTCTGTAAACTTATGTAATTTTCTATCTCTTTTCCCTCCAGTTCCGGTAGCAGAAGACAAGCGCACCGGATCTGGTGCCAAAAAGCAGGCTTAAGGGACAGCCCTTCATGAATTGTATACGAAATCCGTCCCGGCTCAGCAGATTCTCCATGCCGAACTCCGGCTCCGTCTCCACCTTGAACAATCTGCCCATCTTCTGGAACAGCTGCTCGAAGACCTTAAGGATATCCTGTTTTGTCATCTCTCTTTTCCGGATTCCCGGGATTCTCTCAATCCCCCGCAGGAACAGAATATCTTCCACTCCCAGAAGAAGCTGGAGTGTCACCCCGCCTCCCATATTGTAATACTGACAGCAGTAATATCCGTTTCCGATGCTCTGACCTTTGTATTCGTCGCTGACCAGCTTCGTCTCTGCCTGAAGGACGTCCTTCACCGCCCGGTGGACGGTTCGGGATATGATGTCGATCTGGGTGGAGAGGTCCTTTTTCTTCTGGCGGACCGCCTTTCCCACGATCGCCTGATCCTCCAGCATAATATGCTCTTTGAGCCAGTTATTCATGATTCCCACAAATCGCTGAACCGCCGACGCGGAATAACCGGACAACTCCAGATCCCGTTTCAAAGAAATCAAGGTTTTGTTCCGGAAGTTATCGTGGATACGCTTATGGTCCGCATATCCGCTGTACCCGATGGAACGCATATACGCCTCTTCCTCTGTAAAATGCGTCACGGAATATGCTTCCAGATACTTGATGCCCTCCTTATACGCCGCCTGATTGGTGAGCGCATCCTCGGAAATTTCCTGCAGCTTGTTCGTGATCCGAAACAGCTTGGCATGCGCCCGATCCACGATCTCCACTCCGATTTCATACTTCTCATCCCATACGAATTTTTCCATAGCTTCCCCAATTTTTACTTTCAAAATCGTATCCATATGTATCTATCCACAAAACATATGGACCTTCTATAAAAAATTATAGCACAAAAAATCAGGAAAGCAATCGAAAAATCGGCAAATTATAAATCTTCTCCATTGGATGCGATGGCTTTTTTATACCAGTCAAAGGACTGCTTTTTATAGCGCTGCCTGCTGCCGGTCCCGTCGTCGTTCTTATCCACATAGATGAATCCGTACCGCTTGCGCAGCTCTCCGGTGGTAAAAGATACCAGGTCAATGCATCCCCAGGGCGTATATCCCATCAGATCCACGCCATCCTCTTCCACTGCCTTCTTCATCTCCTCAATATGCGCTTTCAGATACGCGATTCGCGCCGGATCTTCGCAGGTTTTGTCTGTTTTCAGCTCGTCGATGGCTCCAAAGCCGTTTTCCACAATGAACAGCGGCTTCTCATAGCGCTCATACAATACGTTCAGTGCATAGCGGAGTCCTTCCGGATCGACGGTCCATCCCCACTCGGTAGCCTTCGCGTAAGGATTTCCCACCGTATGCGGACTGCTGGCCTCAACGCTCTTCGATACGTCCGCAACGGACTGAGAATCCACCACATTGCTCATATAATAGGAAAATCCGATATAGTCCACGGTGCCTTCCGAAAGGATTTTCTCATCATTTGGCCCCATCTCGATCTGATAACCTTTTCGCTCCAGCAGCTTCTTTGCATAATTCGGATAGTGCCCGCGGCAGTGAATATCCGAAAAGAAATACCGCATATGCATCTCCTGCACCGACAGGATCATATCTGCCGGCCGGCAGGAATAAGGATAGATCGGAACCATGGAGATCATGCAGCCGATCTGAAAATCCGGATTGATCTCATGTCCCAGCTTTACCGCAAGGGCGGAAGCCACCAGTTCATTGTGGGCAGACTGATACATGGCCTGCTCCGGTTTCTCATACTGCGAAAAAATCACACCGGAATTGGTCCAGCCAAAGATATCGTTTTTGTAGTTCATCTGATTGTTGATCTCATTGAAAGTCATCCAGTATTTCACTTTATCCTTATAACGAATAAAGCATGTCTCTGCAAATCTTACAAAAAAATCAATCACCTTGCGGTTTATCCAGCCGCCATACTCTTTTGCCAGATGCAGGGGCATCTCAAAATGGCTTAAAGTAATGACCGGCTCGATGCCATATTTCAGCAGTTCCTCAAACATGTCGTCATAGAACTTCAGTCCCTCTTCGTTAGGCTCCGTCTCATCTCCTTTCGGGAAAATACGGGTCCACGCAATACTGGTCCGAAAGCACTGAAAGCCCATCTGTGCAAACAGCGCGATGTCTTCCTTATAACGATGATAAAAATCAATGGCGTCATGATTCGGATAGCACTCGCCTTCCAATACCGTATCGGTAATCCGGCGGGGAACGCCGTGGGCTCCTGCTGTCAGTACGTCGCATACATTCGGTCCCTTGCCGCCGCAGTTCCAGCCGCCCTCCAGCTGATGGGCGGCCACCGCGCCGCCCCAGAGAAAGTCTTTTGGTAAACTCATCGTTTCTGCTCCTTTCTGATTTTTTATATTGTTATCGTTTTACGGTCAGCAGATGGTCTCCCACGGCTGCCGGACCGGAAGTGTGGTCCGCGGCAATCTCCCCAAAGTCATCCGCATTGCTGACGATCACCGGCGTGATCGTATCAAAGCCTTCCCGGGCAATGGCTTCCAGATCAAACTCGATGAGCAGATCGCCCTTTTTCACCCGGTCTCCCGCTTTCACTTTCGCATCAAAATATTTCCCTTCCAGGGAAACCGTCTCCAGTCCGATATGGATCAGCATCTCCACATCATCCTTCACAAGACCGATGGCGTGTTTTGTCTCAAAGACCATGGACACCTCTCCGTCAAAGGGCGCATACAGTTTGCCCTCTGAAGGAATTACTGCCACGCCTTTGCCCAGAATCTCCCCGGAAAAGGTAGGATCATTGACTTCCTTCAGCGGTTTCAATTCTCCTTTCAACGGGCAGAATATCGCTTCACTGCCGGCGGGCGTCTCCGCTTTCTTTTCACCGGATACCGTTTTCCCGGAAGGCCTTTCTTCCGGCATAGTCTCCGGCTCCTTTTCATCACAGCCGATGATCTGAACCAGCACCACTGTGACAACGATTGTCGCAGCCACACCAATCATCATGCCCATGAAGGAGTTCGGATTTTCACCCATGGCATTCACTGCGGTCAGAAGTCCCGGGAGTCCTGCATAGACATAATATACCGTGTCAAAGAAGCTGATGATGACCGCTCCTACCGCTCCACCGATGCATCCTGCGATAAAGGGTTTTTTCAGCCGAAGCGTAACGCCGTAGATCGCCGGCTCCGTGATGCCGAAGATACCGGTCAGCCCTGCGGAAAATGCCACATTTTTGATGTCGCTCTTCTTCGTTTTGATGAAAACGCCCAGGCAGGCCGCCGCCTGTGCCACCACGGCGCAGGTCTGGAACGCCTGGAAGGTATCACAGCCGTTGTTGGCAAAATTGGCCAGGACCATAGGCGTCACGCCCCAGTGGACGCCGAAAATGACAAATACCTGCCAGACGCCGCCGACGATCACTGCCGCCAGCACCGGAACCGTATTCACAAGCGTATTGTATCCAAGCGCGATGGCGTTCGCCAGTCCATCGGAGACCGGTCCAATGATCAGAATCGTAGCCGGTACCATGATGACCGAGCAGAGGAACGGAACCACCAGCGCCTTGATCACATCTGGCACATGTTTTTCCAGAAAGTGCTCCAGATAAGAGAGAATCAGCACCAGAAAAAGCGGCGGCAGGACTGTGGATGTATAAGTCGTCTGCGCCATATCAAAGAGCAGGAATTTTACCGTCTCTCCCCCTGCAATCCGGGCCGCAATCTCTCCCCAGCTGCTGTTGACCAGCGCCAGACAGCACCACATGGCAATGAAGGTATTGCATTTAAAATGTTTGGAGGCCGTGACGGCAATGAGCACCGGCAGGAAGGTGAACGGGGTCCATGAGATAAAGCTTAACACCTCATAGGTTCCGGTCTGGGCAAAAGCCGGGGCAAAATGCGTGAGGATAATCAGCGCGCCCTGTACCAGCCCGGCTGCCGCCAATACATAGACAAAGGGAGCGAACACCGCGGACATGGTCGCGATGATACGGTTGCCAAGACTCTGTTTGATTTCCGGCTGTGCGCTCTCGTCCAGATCCAGGATCTGTACCAGCTCATTGTATACATCTTTGGCATGGGTTCCGATGACAATCTGATACTGTCCCCCCTTTTCCACCACCTGGATCACCGCCGGCATGCCGGAGATCTGCTTTGTAACCTCCGCGGACGGGGATTCTTTTAATACCAGACGCAGTCTGGTGGCGCAGTGCGCTGCACTGACGATGTTGGATTCGCCCACCGCATCTTTGATGTCACGGGCAAGTTTTCCGTAGTCTCTAATCTTTTCAGCCATAACTTTGCTCCTTTATAATGTTTTGTTTCCAGGTTCCTGATCCTGCGCAGCGATCCGGAACCGTCTATGCTTTCAAGCGGAGCGCTCCGCCATAACAGCCAAATGATGAAAGGAATAAAAATACCCGAACGCGTCTCCCATGAGACCGCGCCGTCTTCCGGCGTCGTCTCATGAAGGACACATTCGGGTTTTGCCTGCCATACAGTAACAAGCCCTCTTTGTGCGGCCTATGAATGACTGTAAATATGCTACAGCTTTGTGGTCACGCGGACAATATGTACCGTAAGAAACGTGAGTTCTTCCGCGCTTAAGGAACACTGATGCTGCTTTTTCATATAACTCTTGATCTTCTCCGCGCAGCGAAACTGCTTTGGATGCTTACCCCGCATGAGCTCGTACATCTCGTCAGGCCCCCCTGTCATCAGTCGGTGGTCCAACGCCCGCTGGGCAAAGAACAGAAGGTGGGAGGTAAACCGCTGATAATCCAGAGACTGCTCATCAAACTCCACGTGGAACGCATAGCGCACGATGTTAAGAGAATTCTGGATGATCTCTGTCATCTGCTGGGTGTAGTTCATATTACAGTCATACTCCGCATTTACCAGATGCAGAGCGATGGAACCTGCCTCATCTCTTGGGAACTCGATGTCCATGGTCTCTTGGATGACTTGAAGTGCGTACAGCCCCAGCCCGTATTCTGCCGGATACAGCTTGCTGGTCTCCCACTGGAGGGCGTTGCGCAAAGTGATTCCCTGCTTCATGCGCTCAATGGCAAAACTGATATGATCCGTCAGCGTAATATATACATTCTTGTTCAGTTTTTTCTTTAAGGTATCTCTTGCATGATCGATGATCTGCGCCGACAGCTCGATAACCTCCACATCCACTTCCAGAAAGAGCTGCTTTAACTTTTCCGTGGATGCATCGGTATCCATCCGGAAGATCTTGTCAATCTTCTTTTTGTCAACTTCCTCTCCGGGCTTCGCCTGCCAGCCCAGGCCCCGTCCCACCAGAAGCACCTCGCGGCCCCGCTCATCCAGAGAACTCACGATATTGTTATTGAGAACCTTGTGAACGGTCATATTGCCACTTCCCCCTCTTTTGGACACAAAAAAACACCAAACTCAGACTGCGCACTACACCTTACGTACAGCACATCCGATGTTTGGTATTGCCTGATTAAACAGTAACAAGCCAATCAATGAATTCCCGTATTCCCTATCACGAAATATATCATAGCAAATACTATGCAGATTGTCAAGATATTTTATCATTTTTCATTAAAATGATTATTCCGCTGCGCTTTCATTCCTATATTTTATATAAATTCCACAACAGGGCTTTCTTCCAAGTCGGGAAAAAACCCTGTTATATATCATCTGAATCTGCTTCCTAACAGTCTCCGGCGGCATCTGCCGCCGCTTTCTCCCGGATGGTAATCCTGGCGGCGTCATACTGTCTGCAAAGTTCCATCTCCCGGGGAAGCTTCTCCTTTGCACAGTATTCGCCGGACTGAATTTTTTTCTGAATGCCTTCTGCAATGCTCTCATATTTAAACTTTCGTTTCTGCCTTTTATATGTTATAAATTTTCCTACGAAATGTTATATCCTTTTCAGGCCCGAAAATCAAAAATACTGTCAGTTCATTTTCTCCGCCATGTGATAAAGCCGGTGATAGACGCCTCCTTTTTCCAGAAGCTTCTCATGCGTCCCTTCTTCCTCAATCCCATTCTCTGTCAGCACCAGAATCCGGTCGGAATTCCGGATGCTGGACAGCCGGTGGGCGATGGTCAAGGTGGTCCGCCCCTCGGACAGTCTGCCAAGGGACCTGGCCACCGCGTACTCGCTCTCATTGTCCAGGGCCGAGGTGGCTTCGTCCAGGATGATCACGGGCGGATTCTTTAAAAATACCCGGGCGATGCTGATGCGCTGCTTCTGCCCGCCGGACAGCTTGACGCCCCGCTCTCCGATGTAAGTGTCATAGCCGTCCTTGAGATTCATGATAAATTCATGGGCGCCCGCCTCTTTCGCCGCCTCTATCACCTCTTCCCTGCCGGCATTCAGGCGTCCGTAGGCGATGTTCTCATAGACTGTGCCGGAAAAAAGATAGACCTCCTGCTGGACGATGCCGATATTTTTGCGGAGACTTTTCAAGGTGTATTGCTTGATGTCCCCGCCGTCCAGAAGAATTCTGCCCTCCGTTACATCATAAAACCTGGGGATCAGGTTGCACAGGGTGGTCTTTCCTCCCCCGGAAGGACCTACGATAGCCACTTTCTCCCCCGGATGAATAGTCAGATTCAGACCCCGGAACACTTCGTTGTGGTCATCGGAATACTCGAAAGAAACGTTCTCAAAGGAAATCTCCCCTCTGACGTCCTCAAGCGGAACCGCTCCCGGCTCGTCAAAAATCTCAATATCCGCATCCATAATCTGCAGGAAACGCTCGATACCGGTCATTCCCCTCTGAAACTGCTCCGCGAACTCGATGATCCGGCGGATCGTCGCGATCAGAGTGGACACATACATGGTATACGCCACCAGATCTCCGGGCGCGATCTTCCCATGCACCAGAAAAAGGCCGCCCGCCAGGATGACCGTCAGATACATCAGGCCGTCAAAGCTTCTGGTGGTGGTCTGAAACGCACCCATATACCGGTAGCCGATCTTTTTCAGCCGGAAGAACTCCTGGTTGTCGATCTCGAACTTCTCTTCTTCTCTCTGCTCGTTGGTAAACGCTTTCACCACCTTATGGCCCAGAAGGCTGTCCTCGATGCGGGCATTCAGCTCTCCGATCTGCTGCCGCTGTCTGCGAAAAGCCGCTTTCACCTTTATATTCAGGGAAGTGCACACCACCAGCATCAGCGGAATGCAGCAAAAGACGATCAGCGTCAGCGCGAGACTGGTCTGGGCAAGAATCAAAAAGGACACCAGGATCTTGATACCCGCGATAAAGAATTCCTCCGGGCAGTGATGGGCGAATTCCGTCACGTCAAAGAGATCATTGGTGATCCGGCCCATGATCTGGCCTACCTTCGTGTTGTTATAATAGGTGTTGGACAGCTTCTGCAGATGATGGTAGGCCGCCCGGCGCATGTCCGTCTCGATATGGGTGCCCATCACGTGCCCCGTATACGCCATATAAAAGTTCGCCAGGCTGTCGATGATCCGAAGCACAAAGTACAGGCAGGAGAGCCGGAGCACCAGTCCCACGGTCAGGGCCGCCAGATTGCTGCTGCCGGTATTCGTGATGTAGCGGATGATCAGGGGAAGCACCATCTCGCAGACCGTCGTCAGAGCCGCGCAGCCTAAGTCCCGCAGCAGCACCGAACGGTACGGTCGATAATAAGGAAGGAATCTTCTCAGTAGTTCCCTGCTTGTATATTCTCTTTCATTCATCCCTTCTCCTCTCTATTCCAGTTCCGCATCTGCTCTCATTTCGCCCCAGTGTCTGGAAGAATTTTCCCTCACTTCGCTCCGTAAAATCCTTCCGGCGCTGCTTTCGGGCAGATGCTGTTTTTTATTCCAGTTCCGCATCTGCTCTCATTTCGCCCCAGTGTCTGGAAGAATTTTCCCTCACTTCGCTCCGTAAAATCCTTCCGGCGCTGCTTTCGGGCAGATGCTGTTTTTTATTCCAGTTCCGCAGCTACCCTTCCAGATCGTATTTTACCACATTCATGGTCACGCTTCCGTCCGCAAAGAACGAGACGCCCTTTGCCGCCTGCTCCGTATAGATGGTTGCGGACATCACCTGCTCGCCGTCGTTTAAGAATACCTCTGCGCTGAACCGGTCCAGGATCAGCCGAAGCTTCAGGCTCCCGTTCTCCGAACGGACCAGACACCTTCTCTGGTGGATGATCGCCCTTCTGGAGCCGGAGAACTTCCGGTCAAGCTTCACAACCGACTCATAGGGCCGGAAGCTCACCGCCGTATGGTACTGATCGTTCTTGGCAAAGCGGACTGCAAACTTCTGATAGATCCGCTCCGGATCGCCCGGGCTTAATTCGATCTCCAGGTCGATCTGCCTGCCCTCCACTTCCGGCAGAGAGATCTCTCCCTCAAAGGTCACCTGATCGTGGCGCACCGGTTGGCTGCGCATGGCCTCCAGCTCCCGGACGGGCTGCTGGAACAATCGTCCATCCTTGATCGAAAGCTCTCTTGGAAGACTCATCTGCCCGAACCAGGGCAACACCCTGGACGTAGGTCCTAAGACTCCGCAGGTGTCCCAGTTCTGCATCCAGCCGATCATGACCCTGCGCCCGTCCGGTGTGAGCACCGTCTGGGGCGCATAAAAGTCGATCCCATAATCGATCGCCTGGTCTCTTTCTTCCGTAAACGTCTCCGTCTCCTCGTCATAGCTTCCGATCAGACAGAGGGTACCATTGCCATTGTGATACTCGAACCCCTGGGGAAACATGTCCTGGGGGCTGATCAGTAGCAGCTGTTTTTCATCCAATTCAAAGAAGTCCGGGCACTCCCACATCTTACCGAACCGATTTCGGTTCTCTGCCAGTACTTTGCGGAACTTCCAGTGAAACGCGTCCTCGCTCTCAAAGAGCAGAATCTGTCCGCTGCCGTCGGCTGGCCGGCTGCCCGTCACGCAGCGGTAAGTACCATCCTTCGCCCTCCAGATCTTCGGGTCGCGGAAATCGTGGACGCTGGCCCCTTCCGGCAGATCCTTCTGATCCAATACGGGATTCCCGGCATATTTTTCATAATCCAGCCCGTCTCCCACCGCCAGGCACTGAGTCTGGAGCTCACGGAAGCCTCCGTCCGGCATGCGTTTTTTGGCCACGCCGGTATACATCAGAAGCTGCCTCCCGTCCGGCAGTTCGACAGCGCTGCCGGAAAAGCACCCGTCCCGGTCATAGGGCTCGTCCGGCGCCAGGGCTGCCGGCAGAAACTCCCAGTGAAGCAGATCCTCACTCACCGCATGTCCCCAATGCATAGGACCCCACACCGAATCATAGGGATGATATTGATAAAACATATGGTACCTGCCGTTATAATAGAAAAAACCATTGGGGTCGTTCATCCAGCCTGTATAGGCGGACAGATGAAAGGACGGCCGGTCCTTCTCCGGGATCATCTTTCCGGATACTTCTTCATATTTTCTTGCTTCACGCAATGTTTGACTGATCATAGAATTCTAAAACCTCCTGCCTCTTTGAAATTACAGTCTAATGGAAAAAGAACCGGATTGTCAAGTGATTGATCTCCAAAAATTTCCTTCATGGACTTGCCTTTCTTCCGCGGACCTCCTATAGTGATATTAACCAAAACCTGTTTTCAAGGAGGTACTACGATTGTACGCCAATATTTTTACGATCCTCTCTGTCACCATCGCCGCTTTGTCGCTTTTTGTTTCCGCCCGAAGAGTACGCCATGTAAATAAACGGTTATCGGAAATATCCGAGGCTCTGGAGGATATCAAGAACGGAAACGGAAACCGGCGCATCCTGTCCGGAGCCTGGGAGCCCACCGCCGCCCTTGCCTGGCAGATCAATGACATCGTCCGGTCTTACGAGAACAGACTTTCCGGCTTTCGCCAGATGGAGGAAACCAACCGGCAGCTGATGACCAGCCTTTCCCATGACGTGAGAACACCCCTGACCACGTTGATCGGATATCTGGACGCGGTGCACAAAGGAATCGTCTCCGGACAGGAACGGGACGACTATATGGAAACCGCCCGGCGGAAGGCCCACGACCTGAAGGAGTACATCGACGTCCTCTTTGACTGGTTTAAACTGGGCTCCGACGAATTTTCCTTAAAGATCGTCACCGTCGACCTGACGGGACTGACCCGGGATATTCTGGTCGACTGGGTTCCGATCCTGGAAGAACGCCAGATTGCATACACAGTCCATATCCCGGAGCTTCCTTTCCAGGTAAGGCTGGACCCGGACGCCTATCTTCGAATCCTAAATAACCTAATCCAAAATGTCCTCACCCACAGCCAGGCGGACCGGATCGAACTGTCCCTTTCCCGCCAGGAGGACGGAAATATCGCCCTGACCCTATCCGACAACGGCAAAGGCATCGAAAAAGAAGATCTGAAACATATTTTTGATCGATTATACAAATGCGATCGGAGCCGCTCGAAAAAAGGCAGCGGCCTCGGACTCTCCATCGTGCTACAGCTTGTGGAAAAGATGGGCGGCACGATCCAGGCAGACAGCACCCCTGGAGCCGGAACCATCTTCACCCTGCGCTTTCCGTCAGCCTGACAAAAATTTCAACTGTGCGGTTGAAAAATTGCAAGGTTTACGCAAGCTTCCCGCAAGGTTCCTGCAAGATTCCCATGCTAATATATACCCAGACTCAGTAACGCTTTGCTTTGCCGATACATGAATGTATAACGAGCAAACGCACAGTTATCTGACATGAAAGAACGGTATGTAATTGCGTTAGCGAGTATAAAAACAACCGCACAAGACCGATGCGGAACTCTAATCAGGAGGTGCCCATTATGAGCAAATATATCCTTGAAACAAAACACCTCACCAAACAGTACGGCGCCCAGAAAAGCGTCGCGGATCTTAGTATCCATGTACAGAAAGGCAGGATCTATGGCCTGCTGGGCAGAAACGGCGCCGGCAAGACGACCACGATGAAGATGCTGCTGAACCTTACCCGCCCCACCTCTGGGGAGGTGCGGATCTTTGGAAAACCCCTGGCCGGGAATGAGAAGAAGCTGCTCCCCCGGATTGGGAGCCTGATCGAATCTCCCGGGTTCTATCCCAATCTGACCGGCACGGAGAATCTGCGCATCTTCGCCATGCTGCGGGGCGTGCCGAACCGTCATGCTATTAAGGACACGCTGGAGCTGGTGGGCCTTCCCTACCGGGACAAAAAATTATTCTCCCAATACTCCCTGGGCATGAAGCAGCGGCTGGCCATCGCGCTGGCCGTCATGCACGACCCGGAGCTTCTGATCCTGGATGAGCCCATCAACGGCCTGGACCCCATCGGAATCGCCGAAGTGCGCTCCTTTATCCGGGAACTCTGCGATTCCAAAGGAAAGACCATCCTGATCTCCAGCCATATCCTGTCGGAAATCGCCCTTTTGGCCGACGACATTGGAATCATCGACCATGGCGTCCTCCTGGAAGAGGAGCGCTTTGCACAGCTGGAGAAAAAGAGCAGCAAATACATCCGCTTTACGGTCTCCGACGCCGCCCAGGCCGCCAGGATTCTGGAACGAAGGTTCAATGAAAATCAATTTACCATCCAGGATGACCACAACCTGCAGCTACACGACCTAAACCTTCCGGTGGGCGAAGTGGTCACCGCCTTCGTGAAAAACGGGTTGACCGTATCGGAAGCCCACACTTGTGAAGAAAGCCTGGAAGATTACTTCAAGCGTGTGACGGGAGGTGAGGGCATTGCTTAAGCTGATCTGCTGTGAATTCCTCAAGCTCCGGCGAAAGCCTCTGTTCTTTGTCTCGGCCCTTTTGTCCATCCTGCTGCCCCTTGGCTTCACCTTTCTGCCCTCCGACGCCCAGACCGGCGCAGAGGCAGTGCAGGATATCATGTCCTGCCTCTTTCAGCTTAGCGCCTATCTCCTGCTGATCCCGGCGGTGATCGTCCTGGCGTCCAACCTGTTATTCGAAGAGCAGGACAACGATACGCTGAAAAACCTGATGACGATCCCCGTGGACAAAGGAAAGTTGGCCGTCGCCAAGATGCTGGTGCTTTTGATCTTTTCCATCCTGTTCATGGCAGCGGGCGGACTTCTAAGTCTTGTGATTGTCCTCATCCAGGGCTGGGAACCGACGGGATTCTTTCGGCTGTTCCTGATCGGCGTCGGAGAAAGTCTCATCATGTGGGCGGGCGCGCTCCCCTGCGTGCTGCTGGTGGTCGCTTTTAATAAGAGCTACATTATCTCCGTCATCATTACCTTTTTTTATACGATGGTCAATTACATTCTGTCCGCCAACGACGCCCTTTTGACCCAGCCCTTCGGATGCAACCCCGGAACCCTGCTGCCGGGACCTCTGGCCTTCCGATGGTTCTTTCCCCTCTACGATCACAGCAGCCCGAGTGCGGAACTTGCCGCCCTGCTGGAACGGATCGGACCTTACTTTTTGAATCCTGTCCAGGCCTTCGGCGTGGCCGCGGCGGAAGCAGTCGTATTTCTCACACTGATCGCCGTCGTCTATCAACGCCAGGATATATAAATCAGCATCTGTCAGGCGGATGCGGAACTTTAATAGGAGATTCTTATATGTGGAATTTAATAAAAGCCGAATGGCTCAAGATCCGCCGATGTCAGATCCTTCTCGTGGGGATCGTGGCACTGGCACTTTGTCCGGTGACCCAGTACGGAAGCCAACTGATCATGGCGCCGGAATACCAGGACGCAAACTATGATTTTGTACATCTCTTTGTCAACGTCGTCTGGGGGAACTCCCAGCTCTTCCTCCCGATCTCCCTGGTGATGATCGGCGGATGGTTCATCGACCGGGAGGCGGCCCACGACACCCTGAAAAATATCGTCAGCATCCCGGTCCCCATGTCAAGGCTTCTTGGCGCAAAACTGCTTGTCACCGCCATGCTCACTCTGGCTTTTGGCCTGTACAGCGTCTGCGTGACCCTGCTGACCGGAACCGTCGTGGGACTCTCCGGTCTGACCCTCTTAAAAATGTTCACCTGCAGCGCCCAGGTGGTGGCAGCCGCGCTGACCACTTTTCTTGTCTGCATGCCCATGATCCTGATCTTCGGACAGATCCGGGGCGCTTACCTTGGCGGTTCCATCTTTACCTTCTTCCTGGGATATTGCATGCTCTTTTTCAAAAGCGGCGTGCTGCTGAGCGCCTATCCTTTTTCGGCCGCGCTGATCCTGGTGGGTTTTGATATGAAACAGTACAACGGGGCCACCTCACCGGTAAATGTTCTGCTTTCTCTGGCAGGCATCCTGGCAAGCGTCGGCGTCACCTTTCTCCTCCTGGCTCTCTCGAACCGCCAGCGGGAGTTAAAGCCCCGGAAAGCCAGGAAAACCAACGGGCAAAAAAGAGGCGTCGGCAGACGGCGCGCGTCATAGTCCGCATCACCATTTAACCAGTCTAAAACGAATATATGTTCTGCAAGGAGATGAAATTATATGAAAAAAATTTTTTGGTTCGGAACCGGATGTATGATACTTGCCCTGCTGTGCCTCGGCATCTTTCTTCTCACCGGCTCCGGCAGCACCCATTACTATACGCAGGTTGACAGCCGCAGACCAGCACAGGGCGAACCGCGAAACGGCGTCATTGATCTGAAAGGAGGCATGGATTATTACTATACCCTGACGGCCTGGGATGAAAATGGCAGAAAAAAGGAGATTATGTTCGGAACCTCAAAAATATTGAGAGAAGGCGCTTATCTATGCCTGACCGTGATGCCCGTCCGGGGCGTCACGGCATGGAGCGAAGTACCGTATGAAGAACTGCCTCCGAAGGTACAAAGCAAATATGACTCCCCCTCTCTCTGACAGCGCTTCATCAAAAGCGGTCAAATCTTTTACATAATGCATCTTCTTATTTTTTCTTCTTTTTCTTCGGCTCCGGGAGCGCTTTGACCGTCTCCCGGACCAACTTTGTCATGAGCTCCCGGTCGTCCAGCTCCTCCACCAGAAAATACGGCTTGGCCCCCTCATAGGGCGGCGCTTCCTGAAGCTTTGGGCAGACCTTCCTGCCCGCCTCCGTGATCTTTAGAAACAGCTGGTCATCGCAGATCAAGGCGAAGATCTTCCCGTCGCAGTACACGCCGTATTCCCCAAACATCTTCCGGCAGGTGATCTCCCCCGCATCTTTCATCTGCTCCGCCGCATAAGTTACAAATTCCGCTTTTGACGCCATAATGTATCTTTCCTTCCTCTGCAAAATTACAAATCAGACTCAGTATATCACAAAAAACAGGACAATAGTACGGCATGTTTGCACCCGCCTCTCTTTTTTTTTTGCGAAAACAGAGAGGACAAACCCGAACAAATCGATTATAATAAGAAAAAAGACACGAGGTAAACATATGGAATGGATGGATCGATTAAATGAGAGTATGAAGTATATGGAAGAGCATCTGACGGATGAGATCGACTACGAACAGCTGGCCCGGCTCCGGCTATGAGTACGCCAATGCACCGGACATCGAAGTCTATCTGAATCCGGACCCGGAAAACGCCCAGTACGAAGTCTGGATTCCGGTAACGAAAAAGGAAAACTAACGTTTACTGAGATCACGTAAGGGCCGCCGACTGGCAGCCCTTTCTTCACGAAAACATATTTTCCACATAACTGCGCATCTCTTCACGGGACGTGACTTTTTTGGCGCCGTTAATGATATTCGTCTGCTCCGCCTCGGATAAGTGGCTGAAGCGGATCAGGATATCGGCGTGCTGCGCCAGTTCCATGGTAAAGCCGATGGGCAGTTCCCTGTTTTTCAGCATTTGATCACCTCAGTAACAGCATGCGCCTGATCCCATGAAATTATGAATCCATTTTTTCCCTTAATAACAGTACAGCGGATTATCTGCTGCGCACCACGATCTGGTAATACGCCCTGCAGGTGAGCCGGTAGCTGAGAAGATACACCAAGGTAAAGCCAAGTCCCACTCCGACGCCGCACCGGATCAGAAGCGTCGTCTGAAACATCCTTAGAACCCCCATCAGCAGATCCACCATCACAATGCCCACCGCGGAATGTATGAGGGCCGCCGCCAGAGGGAGGGCAAATACCATAGCCATCTGTCTTCGGATCGTGCTTTGTATGTCCTCTTCTCCCATCCCGACCTTCTGCATGATGGCAAAGCTTCCCTGATCCTCGTACCCTTCGGACAGCTGCTTGTAATACATGACCAGCAGAAGACACATAAAGAAAATCATGCCAAAGAGAATCCCGATGAACAAAAGGCCTCCGTTCATGGCGTAGATCACCTGGCTGCCCTCTACGCCGTCTTTTACCGTCAGTCCCTCTTCCTCTCTGCCGCTTTTCCATCGCTTTAATTCCTCCATGAACGCGGTTTTCGCCTCCTTCGTGCCTTCCAGAAGGACTCCGGTCCGCGTCCTCTGATCCGGCGCCTCCTTGCCGACGGCGTTTTCCCACGTTTCCAGAAGTTCGGAAACCGTTCCCTGGTCTTTCACAACCATAACATAGGTTTCTCCAAAATACGATTTTCCCGCATTGGGCCAGGGATACAAGGGCCCCGGGACCGTACGCACCTCCAGTTGGACACCCGCAAAATCCATCTCCTCATATCCATATGCCCTGCCGGTGGAATACAAAAGCGCCTGCCCGTCTTCCAGATGTTCCTTCTCCCCGGTCAGACGTTCGTAGTCTTCCAGCGCGAGCAGATACAGTTCGACGTCTTCCGCCTCCGGCTTCTGTGCGCCCGCACGGCTGCCTTCCAGACCGCAGTACAGCCACACATTCCCCCAGGTGTCCAGCCTTAAGACCGAAAGCCCATACTTTTCCGAAAGATCTGTGAGCGCTTTTTCTGCTGTCTCTCTTCCCAGCCCTTCCTCCTCGTAGGTCAGTTCGGCGTCGTAGGCATAATCGAAATACCGGATTCCTTCAAGCCCCGCATAGAGCGCCACCGTACAGGTCAGCGTAATCACCACCATGGTGGAAAAGATGCAGATATTGGCAAGACTTGCCGCACTCTTTTTCATCCGGTAATACATGCCGGAGATGGTGATAAAATTTTCCGGACGATAATAGATCTTTTTCCGGCTCCGCAGCAGCTTCAGCACCGCCACTCCCCCAAAGGTAAAGAGCAGATACGTTCCCACAACCACCAGGAGCACCGCCAGGAAAAAGCTGCCGAAGATCGTACTGTCCAGCCTGGCGCGAAAAACCGTCCGATAGGCCAGCATCGTAACCAGCACTCCCAGAATGACTCCCGGAATCGGAAAGCGCGGTTCCTTCTCGCCCTTTTTGCTGCCCTCCAGAAGCTCCACTCCCCGCACCCGAAAGACGCCCGCCGCGCCGTGCAGGAAGGTAAGCAGACTGACCGCCGCAAAGAAAAGAAGGGTCTCTGCCGCCGCGAACCAGGAAAAGGTAAATTCCGCCTCCACCGGCAGGGAGCTGAGCCGAAGAAGCAAAAGGAAGAACAGCTTCGCCAGGATAAGCCCCAGGAAGATCCCGCCGCACACCGCCAGCACATAGACTGCCAGCGTTTCCAGAAAAACCAGGGTCACCAGATGCTTCCGCTCCATGCCAAGGATCATATACAGTCCCATCTCCTTTTTCCGCCGTTTGACCAGAAAGCTGTTGGCATAGTAGACGAAGGGAACCAGGATGAGAATCAGCAGGATTTTCCCCAGAAGCAGCATCATCCATGCGTAGGTGCTGTAAGGCAGCGTGCCGATCAGATCGTTGCACAGGATAGAAGAAAATATATAATAAGTGAATACGGAAAAAATGCATGCAGCAATATACGGACCATAAATATTACCATTTTGTGTCACTCCTTTGACTGCCAGTGCCGGCAGAAGTTTCCATTTCTTCATAAACGCGCCTCCTATTTAAGTTCCGCATCCGCCGCTCTCTCCGCTCCATGGTCTGGAAGAATTTTCTGCCGCGTCCGCGTCATAAAATCCTTCCGGAGCTTCGTTCGGACAGATGCTGTTTTTATATTTAAATTCCGCAATTCCCGACCGGTTCTGTCTGCAGAACCGTCAGCGCATCCGAGATCATCCGGTACATGGCGTCGTACCCCTGGTCCCCTTTATAGATCTGGTGAAAGATTTTTCCGTCCTTGATAAAGAGCACCCGTCCGGCGTGGCTGGCCGCCTGAATGCTGTGGGTCACCATGAGGATGGTCTGTCCTTCCCGATTCACCTCTTCAAGAAGCCTCAAAAGCTTCCCGGAGGCCCGTGAGTCCAGGGCTCCCGTGGGCTCGTCCGCCAGGATCAGATCCGGATTCGTGATCAGCGCCCGGCAGGCCGCCGCCCTCTGCTTCTGTCCTCCGGACACTTCATAGGGATATTTTTCCAGAATGTCGCGGATCTCCAGCTTTTCCGCCAGGAGCAGAAGCCGCCGCTCCATCTCCTTGTAATCCTCCCCTGCCAGTACCAGCGGCAGAAAGATATTGTCCCGGATATTCAGGGTGTCCAACAAGTTAAAGTCCTGAAAAATAAACCCCAGATGATCCCTTCGAAACGCACACAGGTCCTTGTGCCGCACCCGGGCCAAATCCTCTCCTTTTAAAAGCACCTGTCCACTGGTCGCCCTGTCCAGAGAAGCCAGGATATTCAAAAGGGTCGTCTTGCCGGACCCGGACTCCCCCATGATCGCCACATACTCTCCTTCTTCCACAGAGAAATTCACGTCGTTCAGCGCCTCTACTTTCACCGCCCCAAAGCGGGCCGTATAGATCTTTTTTACATTTTTCACTTCCAGCAGTGCCATGGATCATGACTCCTTTCCTGTCTTACTACTTCTTTTCACTGATTATAAAGAAAAAGGAAATGTCCTGCCATAGATCCGGCTTACATTTCCCTGCTCTAATCTTACATTTTTGTCACCTGTGACTCCTGCAAAAATCCCAGGCGTACCCTGGTCCCCTCTCCCATCTTCGAACGCACTTCGATGGCATGTCCCAGCCGGTCCAGAATCTGACGGCACAGATATAGACCGATCCCGGTGGATTTCTGACAGAGCCGCCCGTTGTACCCCGTAAACCCCCGCTCAAAGATCCGGGGCAGATCACTCTCACGGATGCCGATGCCCGTGTCCTCGATAACCAGCCAGGAGGCCTCTCCCCCGGTGGGGCGTCCGTTTTTGTCCTCACCATAGATGCGGATCTGTCCCCGGGAAGTGTATTTCAAAGCGTTCGACAAGATCTGTCCGATCACGAAGGACAGCCATTTCTCATCGGTCACCGCCCGCAGATGACAGTCTTCCATGGAAAAAGAAAGTCCGCTGCCGATGAACAGAATGGAATACTGCCGGACCGTCTGTCTCGCAATCCCCCAGACGTCGCAGGACTGCAACACCAGGTCCCCGGACATACTGTCCAGCCTGGCGTAGTGAAGGGCCATCCCCGCGTACTGCTCGATCTTGAAGAGCTCCTCCAGCTCCCGGCCAGAGTGTCCCGCTCCTTTCTCCTGCAAAAGCAGGCGTAAGGCGGCGATGGGCGTCTTGATCTGATGGGTCCACATAGTATAATAGTCCGCCCGGTCCTTTTTCTTCTCGTCGTATTCGGACAAGAACGCCCGTCTTTCTTCTTCCATCCCGCAGACCATATCATAATAATACTGCTCCGCCATGGTGCGGGGAACCGGCAGCGCTTCCCTTCGCTCCCCTTCCTTCTTCCCGGCGTCCCGAATCTCTCTCAGATGCCGGAGGTACCCCACAAAGTGAAAAGTTCCTGTAAGCAGTCCAAGCACCGCCGCCAGCAGCAGAGCGTAGGACATATGCCTCATGGAATCTCCGTAACCGTACAGCCCTGCCACCAGATAAAAAAGCAATACAGCCGCCAGATAGACTGCCGCGGCTGCTCTGTGTTCTCTTATGTAAACCTTTATGATGTTTCCGATCGTATCCTTATCCATCCTGCCTCCTGCCAAGCTGGTAGCCCACTCCCTTTTTCGTGCGGATAAAATCTTCCAGTCCGATTTCTTTCAGCGTACGCCTCAGACGGTTGATATTGACCGTCAAAGTATTGTCATCCACAAAACATTCGTCCTCCCAGAGCCGCTTCATGATGCTTTCCCGGCTCACGGTCTGGCCCGCATGTTCATAGAGAAGCTTTAAGATTCGGAATTCATTTTTCGAAAGCTCCAGCCGCTTCCCCTCAAAAGTGAGGGACATGTCCGACACATTTAAAACCGCGCCGTCCTGCTCCATAATCGCGGAAGGCTGGCTCTGGAAGGCGTAGGCTCTCCGAAGAACCGCCTGCACTTTGGCGGACAGCACTTCCAGATCAAAGGGCTTGGTGATAAAGTCGTCCCCTCCCATGTTCATGGCCATGACGATATTCATATTGTCGGAAGCGGAGGAAAGAAATACAATCGGTACTTTCGAAACCTTCCGGATCTCGCCGCACCAGTAATAGCCGTTGTAAAAGGGAAGCCCGATATCCACCAGCACAAGCTGGGGCGAAAAGCGGACAAAATGCTCCAGCACGCCCGCAAAATCCTTCACGCACTCCACCTCGTAGCCCCACTTCGCCAGATGGCGCCGGACCGCCTCCGCAATCGTGTTGTCGTCTTCAATGATCAGAATCTTGTACATCAGACACCTCATAATCGCTCCGCCGAAGCTCCCTCCGGCGCTTTTTGTCCACCTCGATCCACTCGTCCAGCGTCAGCGGCACATAATCCGAAAACATACAGAAACAGTTGATCATCTGACAGGGAATCGGGATCTTTTCCTCAGACCCGCGGACCTGCCGCTGATACTGCCTGGTCTGCCGCTGGAAATCGTTGATCAGATACTCGTCAAAGGTATTGTGCACGTGCCCGTAGAGCATGTAGGTCTTCGGAACGCCCTCGCTGTCCCGACGGTACTGGCCATTGTAGCATAGAATCGGATAATGGGACAGGATCACCTTTCTCTTATTGTCCTTCATCTCCCGATAGGGGGCGATCCACTTGAAATACTTGGGGTTAAAATCTTTGCTGCTTAAATATTTGTCGTGATTTCCGATAATCAGATATTTTTTGCCGTTTAGACAGGCAAGAATCCGGTTGGCCTCCTCCCCTTTGGGCGAAATACAGAAATCCCCCAGGATCACCACCTCATCCACCGGACGCACCCGGGAGTTCCACTGACGGATCATGTGCTCGTTCATGGCCTCGCCGCTCGCGAAACCGCGGCAGTCCATGTGATGGTTTAAATTGTCGTGGCAGAAGTGCAGGTCTGCGATGTAGTAGCGCATAGGGGCTCCTTTCTTGTTACCCTTTATTACTCCTCTTATGATCTCTTTCAATCCGCAACAGCCGAAAGCGATCCCCATTTCGATATCCAAAACAACGCATTCTGTTGCTAAAACGAATTTTCATAAAAATCCCAGTAAGGTTCTGTCCTGATCTCTTTATCCAGAACAATTCTCAAGCGAGTCAATTCATCGGACTTTGGATAACGTTTTAAATCTCCCAGTTTCCATTCCGGTGTAACCTGGCATTTGTAAAAATCTGTAATTTTTCTGATTTCCCCATTCTTTTGACTGCGCACCAGACGAAAACATTGCAGATTTGCTCTTAAGCTCTCCAAAAATTCATCCACGCTTTCAAACTGTCCATGTAAAGATAATTCATTTAGTATAAAATTCAATTCTTACCACCCCAAAATCACATCCAAATCCTTCTCGATCTGGTCAAACAGGCCATCCTCATGATTCTTCACGTGCCCATCCTCATCCAGAAAAATTTCCGCTGGCATGCTGATTCGGTCTTCGTCCTGTCGGAAAAAATAAATTTTTATTCTGTCACAGGTAATCTGATCATTGCTGACACACCTCCGCAGACCATTAAACACATGATCACTGTGAGTCTCCATCACCACCTGCAGCCCTTTTTGAGCCAGAAATACCAAAAATTCCATCAATTCCGCCTGACCGGATGGATGCAGATGAATTTCCGGGTTTTCAATGATCAGCATATCTCCCTTTTTACAGGAAAATGCCGCAATAATAATCTCTGCTATATAGCTGACGCCTGTTCCTACGTTTTTCGGTCTGAGACTGTTTCCAACTTTATTATGACGGTAAGCCACCCGAATCAACTCTGTGCCCGGAATTTCTTCAGCGCTCACCCGATAGCCCAGAATTCTCTCCAGCCAGTAATCCACCTGACCTCCCAAGGTCAGTTTCGTGCCACGATCATAAATAAATTCTTTCTCTTTTATCCCCTTATCGTGATGACCGGCCAGATAGTAAAACGCATATTCACATCTGACCCCAATCTGATCTCTTCCCTCCAGTGATTTTTGATAGGTATCCTCTACCCCGATCCGGTCAGCGGTCAGATAACGAAGATTCATTTTATCAGAAAAACTGATTCCCTTTTTTTCCTCTTCCTCATCTTCGACAAAAACCTTACTATAAGAGTAATCATTTCCCTGATATTCATACTCCGCCTCCAGAAAAATCTTTCTGCTTCCCGTAATCCAGTTCTTCACCTCACTGACAGTTCCAATATTCATATACTTTCCCGCCAATGAACTGGCGCTGTTCTGATATAACGCCAGAATTGCCTGGATTACTGTAGATTTTCCGGTAGAATTTTTCCCCGCAAGCAATGTAAAATTTGAGAATCTGATCTCGGCTTCTTTGAAACATTTAAATCCCTGTATTTTCACACCGTTCAGCATCTTATCTCAACCTCTTTTCAATTTCTTTATAATGTTTCCGAATATTCGCAAAAGTCACCTTTTCTTTCTTTATCTTTTCCCGAAGTTGTTCATCAAAGAATATGCTTTCCAGTCCCTTTCCAATCTTATATTCGTTTCCCCCGCACATCCAAACTATATTATATAAATACCCAAGTGTCCTGACACGCTGTTCCTCCCCTTTTTGCACAAGCAATGTACGATATTCTTTATTCATCCATTTTGTAAGCTTTTGGTCTGCGTCTACGAAGCCGTTCACAATGATCATAAGATCTTTTCTCATGAACCACCCTGCTGTCTGGTCCAGTAACTGCTGAAGTCCCATATCTTCTGTATACCCCGCCTGAACATTATTCTCAAATACAAACCGATACATAAGAATTCTCAGGATAAAATATTGCCGCTTCAGTCTCCATCTACTGAAAAAGACACCATACCGTCCCATACTTCGCTCCAGAAAGTCCAGATTATTCCGTAATTCTTCCCCATACAGCTTATATCGGATTCCCTGCTCTCTGACAAAATCCCATTTTTCAATATAACTGCCCACCTGCATATGCATATACTTAGGGGTTGTATATTCTATCACTTGAAAATTGATTTTATAATCGTATATAAAAGAAGCGATTCGTGGAAACTTTCGCTCCAGTTCTGCCGGTCCGCAGCCGTTTAATTCCGGATAGAATTCCAATTCTGTAATTAGAATATTTCCTTTCAAGAATTTCATAAGATGCAGCAGACGATCACTGGCATCCAGGACAAGCAGACTTCCATCCTGCCGCTCAGATACATATACCACTGGTAATATAATTCCCATCAAAATGGTTTCCAATGTCTTTGAAGTACTCTCGATCATTCTCATCTTTGTTTTAGAAGGCACCGAAGGAAATACAAGACGCCCCTCCCGATACATCCGGCGTAATTGATGAATTGATATTTTCTTTTCGCAACTATCAATGTGATGGTTCAAAAAACTGCTCATATATTCCCCTTATGGAATTGTTTCTACTAATAATCTATACTATTATAAATGATATTATGGGGCTTTACAACTAACAGAACAGAGGAACATTTATGCGAAAAAAATGTATTCCCCAAAGTTTTTGTTGCATTTCTGCTAAAACTGTCATATACTAAAGACATGAAAATGTTACCGCTTATCGATGGTGCGGGATAAAAAATGATTCGATGCGAAAATGCTTTCGCTTACCGATGGTGCGAAAAACAAGTTATTCGGTACGAAAATGTTGCCTCACCTTCATCACGAAGATGAGGCGTTTTTATCGGAGGTAGTCCATCTATTCCATGTTTCCACGCTTCAATGCGTTTATTAATTTGCGATCATAACTATAAATAGCAATACCGCGAAGTTGATGAAATTATTTTTTGTGTTGCACGTATTTTCTGTAATTCTTGTATCTTTTGCTCGTCATCACCAATAATACAACGTATCATAGTATTCGCATCAGCCATTACCATGTTTTTCTGCCATAGCACGTTCAAATGCCCCTTCCTCTAAAAGTCTTTTCTCTGGATCACCGTATTTTGACAGTATTCCAATCGGGAGGTCATCGAAAATCTCTTCATCATCTGTAAAGGTTACAATCACTTTTTGATTTATCTTTGGCGCCGGTTCCAGCAGTTGCACTGTGTTGCCATCATAATATCCTGCGATCTCTTTCATAATAAAGCAACTCCTTTCATAAAATTAGAGAATAAACTTATTATAAACCAGCTGAGTGATAATTTCTATAATGATTTTCGGATGGTTCATCGGAAAATTCAAGCATAAAAATTTAATCAAAATATTTTGATAATTTTAGTCTCTTTTGTCCGCATATCTCCTCCGATAATACTCCATCGTCCGATATTCAATAATATCCTTCATATGCCTTTTAAACGCATCCTCTCGCAGAATCTCTTCCATGTCCTCCCGGATAGCAAGCATATATCCTTCTTTTCCCACGAAAAACCCCTTGCCGGACACGGTCAGGAAATGGACGGGATTGCGTCTGGCGTTACTCAGGTGTTGTTGATTGGTAATCTTCTGATACTGCTCATAGGTGATGCCTTTTTTCAGGTCCTTCCAGTTTGTCCCGGTGGAAAAGAACCGAAGCCAATGATGCAGGACATCCTCCTCTGTAACCGCAGATTTTACATCTCCGTCGTTATAGAAGGAGGCCAGGATGGGCATTTTGAAAGATTTCTGCATATCGGTCGTCTCCAGCAGTGTCAGAAACTCTCTTCCGATTCCGTCAAAAACGTACTCTTCTTCCCTGGACAGTTCTCCAA
Source organism: uncultured Lachnospiraceae bacterium (assembly GCA_910584945.1). Taxonomy (GTDB): domain Bacteria; phylum Bacillota; class Clostridia; order Lachnospirales; family Lachnospiraceae; genus Hominiventricola. Next base: position 121,802 of record CAJUDY010000006.1, read on the forward strand.
GCTCATGAAGATATTCCAAATATTTTCGGAAAGGATTCTCTGCCGGTCGGTTCATACAAAGCTGATACGCCGTATCCTCCATATACGTGAACAATTCCATCCTGCTGGGAACCTTTCCCAAAAGCTCCTTCACACGACCATACTCGCTCCGAATGCGTTCCTTCATGGTCTGATTTCTTCTTGCCATCTCCTGAAACAGATCAATCAGCCGCAGGTCAAAATCTACCATGCAGCCGTCCGGGAAATCCACATTTTCACAGATCCGGTCAGCCAGCGCCCGATCCGCACCGGGATCTCCGCTCAAAAGATACAGCACCTGTCCCGCCCTGGCATAATTTCCAATAAAATCCAGCACATTCAGATACGCTTTTCCTCTCTGTCTGCGCAGCCCTCTGCCCAGCTGCTGCAGGAACACCACCGGCGACTCCGTCGGACGCAGGAACATGACCATATCTACAGAAGGAATATCAACTCCTTCGTTGAACATGTCCACGGAAAAAATCACCCGTATCTCCCCGCTCTTCAATTTTTCGATGGCGATATCCCGGGCTTCTGCGTATGCTCCATCTGCATCGCTGTAAACGGCTGCGGACGGAACTCCTCTGCGGGAAAAATCTCCCGCCATATCTTCCGCATGCTGTCTGGTACTGCAGAACCCCAGCGCCCTTCTGGAGCGGTATTTCCTATAATGGCGGTAGATCAGCTCGTAGCGCTCTTCATTCCCAATGTATGCTCGATTCAGATCCTCCTCCCTGTAACGCCCCCTCTCCGGGCGAAAGCCGGAATAATCCGTCTTGTCATAGATCCCATAATAATGGAAGGGGACCAGCATTCCCTTGTTGATGGCATCCTTTAAAGATATCTCGTAAGGAACATGATAATCACAGATCTCATAGATATTTCTGCCGTCCATCCGCTCCGGCGTCGCGGTCAGCCCCAGCAGAAACCTGGGGGTAAAATAATCTATGATCTTCCGGTACTGATCGGTCACTGCATGGTGAAATTCATCCACCACAATGTAATCAAAATAGTCTTTGGGAAAATAATCCCCACACAGATAGGCATCCTTTCCAAGCGTGGCTACCGAAGCGAAGATCACCGCTTTCTCCGTATCCTTTTGTCCGCTGTGAAAAAATCCATAATCCTCTGATTTTCTTACATTTCGGAAAGATACAGCCGCCTGTTTCAGAATTTCCTCTCTGTGCGCGACAAACAGGACATGCTCATACTCTGCGGAATCAAAAGCAGCCAGATAAGTTTTGCCCACGCCGGTTGCGGCCTGCACCAGCCCTTTCACCGCGCCTTCCGCCCGGCTTGCCTCCAGCGCATACAACGCTTCGATCTGCGCTCCCCGGGGCTGAAAGATCTCGACAATCTGCGGATTTTCTTCTGCTTTGTCGTATTTTTCCAGATCTTTTGCAACCGCAGGCCGTTTCCAGCTTTTCGAATATCTCCTCAGTTCCTCGTCGTCAACGATCATCGAATGATGATAAAAAAGATCCTCAAAGGTCTCGTAAAACGACTGAAAGCTGCTCTGATCTCTGTGACTGTCAAACCGGTAATTCCACTCGATTCCGGAAGTCAGCGCACTTCTGGACAGATTGGAAGAACCTATGTAAATCTCACTTCCTGCTTTTTGGTGAAAGATATATGCTTTCGGATGAAAGGAACGTCCTTTCTCATTATAAAAACGTAAGTCCACCTGATTGTTCAATTCCTTTTTCACCAGACACAGAGCAGAAGGCTGGGTAATTCCGAGATAATTGCCGGTCAAGAGCCGGATTTTCACTCCGCGGTCCAACGCCTCTTTTAAGTCTTTTAACAACAGGCGAACACCCGACTCCATCAGGAACGATACGATGATATCCATTCGTTCCGCCTTTTTCATACTCATCTTTAGCTGATAATACAAAAAGCGGGCCTGATTCCGGTCCCCGGTCATCACATTGGTCTGTTCAATATTCAGTTCTTCCTCAAGATGATATTCAACCATTTTTCATCCCCCCGGCCCGGCCTGACGTCCGAGCTGATCCACTGCTCTTCCTCATGAAAGACGGACGTCTCCTGTAGTAGTTTCTCCATCTTCTCTTCCGTCATGTCTGTAAAATATCTTCCGTTTCGTTCTCCTTCAAAGGTCCCATATTTAAAAGAAGTATAGACGATCCCCTTTTCTTTCAGCGCGCGGGACATTTTGAAAAAGACATCCTTCAACTCACCATATGGCAGATGAAGGATGGAAGAACAGGCCCAGATGCCGTCATAGACATGTTCGGCAGATAACTCCTGAAAAAGCATCTGACGCACCGGCGCTTTGAGATACTCACCGGCAAGCCGGCACATTTCCTCTGACCCATCTGCAGCGTCCACCTGATAGCCCTGAGAAAGGAAGTATTTGGCGTCGCGGCCAGAACCGCAGCCGAAGTCGAGGATGGCAGCGCCATTCGGTAATATCTCTGTGAATTTTCTTTGGATTTCATGGAATTCTACTTGTTGTGTAGATGTGATAAAATTAAGAGCATTTTTGTTATAATACTTTATTGTTTCTGTCATATCTTTCTCTTCGTCTGCATTACACTAAATGCCGATTCATAGCCAAACGGAATGTTATATTTCCAAACCATCAATACTCCCTAAACACAATCTCCGTAACCCCCGGATTATCCCCGCCCGTGATGCGGAGCACCTTGGGGTTCAGGCCATGGCCGATCTCCTGGTAGATTCCCTGCTGAATGCGGTTTCCCCTATGGAAGCCGTGGATCACCCGAATCCGGTAGGTGCTGGCATTTGCCTTTTGGATTTGTTCTTCTATTTTCGCGATGGCCTGTTCCACGTTCAGGCCGTGTACATCAAGTTCGATGATCGGGGTCTGCAGCATCTTTTTTTGCTCCTTACAATCGATATGATCCTGTTCCAATACCTTGCATACTTTACAGCAGCACCGAATAATGCATCTCCCCGTCGTCTTTCACCATACTCCCCATATGTTCCTCCAAAAAGAGAAAATACCCTTCCGGTCCCATCTCTTTATTCCACAGCTCTATGGATTTTTCAATCCGAAGCAGACACATAACCGGCACTTTGTAGTACACACGCAGACCTTCCACGGAATCCAGATTCAGATGCTCTTCCAGCGCATTCCGGACCTCGTCATTTGTAAATGGATCAAAGCTCATCAAAAGCCCATGGGCCAGTTCCTGGCTCTCCGGCGCCGCCACTGCCGTCGTATCATATTCTTTTCCTTCCAAATATCCGTCAATGGTAAACAGACAAATGCGGACAGCCTCCTGCGCCCGTCTTCCGTTGCGGCTCTTCTTCTCCCGGTAAAGTTTCAGCATATTTCCTTCCATTGGAAACAGAAGCATGTCGTAGCTGTCTTCCTCACCACGGCGGATCGTTCCGAATGTCTTCTGCATGTTGCTGCTGATTTTGTCAAATTTGTACTGATTTACCCGTTCTTTCATAAAAATAATCATTCTCCTTTGTCGACTCAATATTCTTTTGTAATGGTATCAATCTCATACATTTCCATAAAGGAGTCCAATTCCTTCTGATTACGGATCAGCATGACTTCCTCGAACTTTCCAGTATGTAGATTTTTAAAACCGGCCACCTGCTCGCCGGTGCAGATGCTGCAGTGAAGGATTGGACGCAGATTTTCCTTATCATATGTTTTCTTTTTTACGATTTTTCTGCCAAACATCTCGTTTCCTCCCCTTCCATCGTTCCCAGCACCTCCCGCACCGTCTCTTCCAGCACATCCAGATCCACCGGCTTCGCCACATGGGCGTTCATCCCTGCTTTCAACGCCTGATGGATATCTTCCGCGAACGCGTTGGCCGTCATGGCGATGATGGGGATAAGCGCTGCCCTGGGATGAGAGAGCCCCCGGATGGCCCGGACGGCGTCGTAGCCGCCCATAACCGGCATCTGTACATCCATCAGAATCAGCTGATACCGGTCCGCTTCCGACTGCGCAAAGGCTTCCACCGCAAGCTTCCCGTTCTCAAAGATCTCACAGGAGGCTCCCTTCATGTTCAGAAGTTCTTCCAGAATCTCCCCATTCAGTTCATTGTCCTCCGCCACAAGGATATGCATGCCATGGAAAACACTGGCCTCTTCCGGTTCCTCTGACTGCTCTGTCTCCTTTCCCCGATTCAGAAGCTCCCCGATCTTATGCTGAAAACTGCTCAGAAAAAATGGCTTGGGAAGAATCGCATCAATGCCGCCGTCCAGCGCCTCATCCGCAACCTCCGTCCAGTCATAACTGTTCATCAGGAACAGCGGACACGCGCCGCTCACCCTCTTCCTGATCTTTTTTGCAGTCTCCAGGCCATCCATCCCCGGCATCTTCCAGTCCAGAAAGACAATCTGATAGGGCCGCCCTTCTTCCTCTGCAGTCCTCACCATGGAGACCGCACTCTGTCCGTCCAGCGCGTACTCTACGGTTACCCCTGTCTTCTCCATCATCAGGACAATATTCTGGCAAACCACTTCTTCATCATCCACCACCAGCATCCGGTCGATCCCCCGCTCCTCCCAGAACTGGCTGCTGCTTTCTTTTTCCGTAATCTGCAGTTCTAAATCTACGGTAAAAGTGGTGCCTTTCCCCTGCTCGCTTTCCACCAGAATCTCTCCTCCCATCAGATCTACCAGATTCTTGGTGATCGCCATGCCAAGGCCGGTCCCCTGTATCCGGTTGATCACCTGGTTTTCCTCACGGGTAAAAGCCTGAAAAACCGTCTTTACATACTCCGGACTCATCCCATAGCCGTTGTCCTTAACAATGATCCGGTATCCGGCCAGCTGCGCGGACCGCTGGGGCAGTTCCTGTACGATCAGAGACACTTCTCCGCCGTCCGGCGTGTATTTGACCGCGTTGGACAACAGGTTCAAAAGGATCTGATTCAGCCGAAGCTTGTCCACCGTAACGTCCTCGTGCCGGATATCCCTCACCTGTACATGGAACGTATGTCCCTTGGCTTTCATCTGGGGACGAACGATGGTATCAATCCCTTCCACGATCTCCGCAATGTTTTCTTCCGACAGGTTCAGCGTGGCTTTCCCGGATTCAATTTTGCTCATATCCAGAACATCGTTGATCAATCCCAGCAGATGATGGCTGGAGGAAGTGATTTTCCGTGTATAGGCCCTTACCTTGTCCGGTTTTTCCGCATCTCTTCCCAAAAGGAACGAAAAACCGATGATGGCGTTCATGGGCGTTCGGATATCATGGCTCATGCTGGAAAGGAAGGTACTCTTCGACTGATTGGCTTCCTCCGCAATCTCCAGCGCCGTGCGCAGATCATCCCGATTCTTCTGTTCCGCCGTCCGGTCCGCGATGATCGCGAGAATCTTGTCGGAAGCCTCCATGGAGACACGGATGATCATCCGCTCCAGGAATTTCTGACGATCTCCCACCATGCTTCCAAAAAACTCCCGGTCATGCCAGGACTCTCCGTTCTTCAGCATGGAAATGGCCGCCTCGTCGATCACCAGGGACGGATCATCCGGGAGACCGTTCAACATACGGACCGGATCTTCCATATCCTCGCCGGTCCGTCCCAGGATACGTTCCAGGTTCGGACTGACGTACTCAGCCCGCTTCATATCCTCGGAAAGCAGTGCGTAGACCTGATCCGTGTTGTCTGACAGAATACCAAACATGATCTCCCGGTACTTTAGTTCTCTGTTCTTGGCCCGCATATTCCGGCTGTTATTCCAGACGAAGAACAGGATGCCTGCCGCCAATATCGCCAGGAAGATCATGCCCAGGGTGCGGACGATGGATTCCTCATATTCCTGTAAAATATTCTGGGCAACCCGGACCGGAATCTCGCACAAAAAGAAATATCCGGTATTTTCTATCGGCATATAGACAAAGTAGAATTCCTCTCCATGCCAGGAACGGATGACTCCCGACGCGCCTGCCGCAAACGCCTCCTCCAGAAGCTCTGCCTCCTGCATGCTGATATTTCCGTTTGCCACATATCGTTCGATAAAATCGGTATGGTAATCAAGCCCCTCATCCAGGATATGACTTCCTTTAAAAATTACCTGATGATCCTGATCCGTAATCAGAAAATAAGCCTGGTGTTCATATGCCGTCAGATGGAGGCGGCCCGTCATATATTCCATCGTATACATGGTGCCGACGGCCGTATATTCCCTGCCGTCGATCTTCAATGGATCTGTGGGCATCGCGAAAAGGAAGACTCCATCCTCCTCCCAGCTGATCTCCTTAAAAATCTGACGTTTCCTCCCAAAAAGCTCCTCCTGTTCTTCTCCAAGAGACAGCTTTTGCGTAATCCCGTCCGAAGAAATCACCTCTCCGCTCTCATTTAAAAAGCAGACCGCATAGACGCCCAGACTCTCCGCCTGGTAATCCAAAAACGGCTTCAATTCCGCCATCATAAAGCTTCTGTCCGGGTTGGTCGCCGTAAGATAGGTATCGGTTCCTTCTGCGATCTGCCTGCACATATTCAGCTTATCCATAAATGGGATCTGCATCTGTTCCATCGTGATCAGAAGGTTGTTCTGACTGTACAGATCCACATATTTGCCTGAGGATCTGGCATAATTCAACAAAAGCATACTTACCAATAGGATTACAGCAATTGCGGCCGCTTCCAGCCTGTGGTTCTTCCATCTTGATCTCATAACACGTCTGTCCTTTACCTTCTATTCAGGGTCATCGCCTCTGTTCCTATTATAGCACGTTGACGCCGTTTGTAAATATCAGCGGCTGTAACCATACCGACTGCTTAACAGGCAGACGGCGTCCCGTAAATCCTTCAGGTAAAAAAGTCCTTCCTCTGTCTTCAGGACCACATAATCCTTTTCCTGTATCCAGGCGTCCTCCACTTCTCCCTGAAGCAGCACCTTTTCTGTCCCATCCGTAAAGTACAGGTCATATCCCTCCTGGAACAGCACACCGTCCTTCAAAAAGCCCTGCAGCCGGTCAAGATGATAGGAAACGTTGATACATTGTTCCCTTTTTACATAATACAGCTCCCCTCCCAAGGTAACGAACCAGATTTTCTTCAGTCCCGGGTCTGCCGCAAACTGGGTTACCTGCATGGTACTGCTTATGCATCTTCTGTCCTGACTGTCTTTGATATCCAAAATCCGATACAGACTTCCCCCTGACAGATAGAGAAGCGACTGTCCGTCCTTCGCAAGCTGGAACTGTTCCGCGTAATTAAGGACCGGACTGGCCCGGGTCCCGCCGGCGTCCAGGCAGTAGATTTTATAGGAAGAATCGTCTGGATTCCATGTGGCAAACGTCATATGTTTCAGCGTCTTCCTGCCAAGGTGTAACCCTCTTCCCTGCTGGCAGGCCGCTTCTTCCAGATAGCAGGCGGTCAGAAGATTTCCCTTTACGCCGGTCAGCCGAACAGGCGCTTCCTGATCGGCATCGTAATACCAGGTGCTGCCCTCCTCCGTATAAAGGATCTCATCCTGATCTTCATTCAGGATATAATCGAGAGTTCCCCGGGCATCCGCCACTTCTTTTTCTTCCCCTTTGGAATACCGGAAAATCTGCTCTCCATTTTTGCGGTAGAGAAGCGTCTGGGCGCCCTTCGAGAGTGCCAGAACCTCAGACACATTTCCGGCAATCCGCACTTCCTTTTTTCCGGACTTCCATAAGAATAAAACCCCGTCCTCCTTCGCTTCCACGTAAGCGACGTCTGTTCCCTCCGGAGAGATACAGTAGCTTCTCACGTCTGCCACTTTGATTCGTTCCGAAGATTTTGTTCCCACCCGCCAGACGCAGAGCTCACTCCCACCGTTCTCCCCGTCCCGAATATAAGCAATCGCATCCCCATAGAAAGAAAGTCTTGCCTCTCTCACTTTGTCGTCAACGAACACCGGGGTCAGATCCTCTATATAGTACAGTTCCAGGTCCCGGTCCACATAGGCCATCCGGCTGTGATCGGCATTGTACAGAAGCTGCTGCGGCAGGTCTACGGCGGAGAATTCCCCGTTCCTGTCACAGATGGCCATCTCCCTCTGGCCCTGCACCGCAAAGCAGGAGGCATCCGTCTGACGAAAAGTATAATCCGAGACGTCCGGCGCCGCCTTCTCTCCCGTGAACAGAATCAGAAGCGCGATCACGCTGACCAGAAGGTTGCCGAGCCTTCGTCCCTGCCGCTCGGCTCTCTTTCTCCTTTTCTGTCCGGACAGTTCTTCAAATGTCTCATTCTCTGCCGGCACGACGCCCATCTCCTGCCTGGCCCCACACCCGGGACAGTACCTGGCGTTCCCGGACACTTCTCTTCCACACTGCCTGCAATACATTCGCCTTAATCCCCTTTGCTTTCCGTTGGATGAGTTCGGTTTCCGCAGCTTACACAGAAGTTCGCTCCCGGGTCCAGCGCAGCGCCGCAGACCGGACAGATATTCTTCCGAATGAGTTCCGCTCCGCAGTGGGGACAGAAAGCGCCGGCCGAAGCAAGCTTCGCTCCGCAGCCGGGACAGATCACCATCTTGCGGAGCCTCTGGATCTGCCTTTGGATCTGTTCCATTTCCCTCTCTACTCCCTCAATCTCCCGATACAGGGCGGTACAGTCCGGAATGGTTCCGTCCTTCAAGGAGCGGTAGTATCTCTCTCCCATGGCGGTAAAGCATTCTTTTCTGTGGTTCTCCCGCATGGCAATTTCACCGCTTAACCGGCTTTGCTCACCCAGATCTTTGACTTTGGTAATCCCTTTTTCAATTGTCTCTAAAAACGGCATATGGATTCCCCCCATTCATAAACTATGGATATGATGGGGCGGTCGGAAAAAGACCAGAAAAAAAACAGGAGCTCCGAAATGCTCCTGTTTTCGATATTCTAAGGAAAGCACAGATACTCTCCATCCACCACCGCGTAATACAGGCTCTCCTCCTCGGTAATCACCGCCTGACCGCTGGTAGCTTCGGTCACGGCTTTTGTGATCTCTGATACCCGGGAGACGGGCGCCAGCACCACAAAGCGCACTTTGTCCGTGTATTCGGCGTCCATTATGGGGATCTGTCTTTGTCCGAAGAGATACTGGAGCTTTCCGATCCCGTTGTAGTCTGTCCCGATGCGAAGCCGGGTACCCCAGTGCTTGGTGATGATCCGGCTGTTCTTTAAACCCTCCTGGACGGCGGCGGAGTATGCCCGCACCAGTCCTCCGGTACCAAGAAGGGTGCCGCCGAAATACCGGGTCACCACCGCCGCCGTATTCGTAAGCCCCGCTCCGGTCAGAACGTCCATCATGGGCTTCCCCGCGGTCTGAGACGGCTCTCCGTCGTCGCTGCATCGTAAGATCTCCTGGCGTTCCCCCAGCACGTAAGCCCAGCAGTTATGCCTGGCGTCCCAGTACTTCTTCCTCATCTCCTCGATAAAGGACAGGGCTTCCTCCTCCGTCTCCACCGGACGGATCGTCGCAATAAACCGGGATTTCTTCTCCACAATCTCTCCGGCGCCGCCTTCGTAGACGGTCTTAAATTGTTCTGTCATCATGTCTCCTTATTTAAGTTCCGCATCTGTCCTCTCTCCGCCCCAGCGTCTGGAAGAATTTTCCCTCACTTCGTTCTGTAAAATCCTTCCGGGGCTCCTTTCGGGCAGATGCTGTTTTTAGTTCCTGCACGAATCTGGACGGCGCCGCCTCATGGCTGCCCTGCTTTTTCGCGTAGCAGATCGTCAGCTCTTTCTTCGCCCGGGTCATGGCCACGTAGAACATCCGCCGCTCCTCCTCCAGGTCCGCGTCCAGAACGGCCTTCTTATAAGGCGTGATCCCTTCCGCCGCGTCCAGGAGAAAGACCTGCTCATACTCCAGCCCCTTGCTGCTGTGCATGGTGGTAAGCTGCACGCCGTCTTTGACCTCCTGCTGCCTTTGGCGCATGGCCTCCATCTCTTCTTTGTACCGGTCCACATACTCGAACCATTCCTCATAGGTCTTACAGGCCCTGGCGCTCTCCTCCAGCTCTCCGATCAGGTCAAACAGCTCCTCGTCCTTCATACGCCGGAACTGGGCATATTCCCGCAGATAGTCATCGTATCCGATCACATGGCGGATATAGCTGACCGCCGCGAAGGGCCCCATCCTGCCCAGCATTTTGAGGTCGTACTGAAGCTTCTCGATCCGGTCGCACACATATCCCTTATCCTGATAATAGGTCAGCATATGCTCCCAGGAGATGGTCTCGTCGTCCAGGCACTCCCGGTTCAGATACCGCTTGGGACGGTTCAGCACCGGCAGGAGATCCTTCCTCTGCCTGGAGCCCATGGCCAGGCGGATATAGCAGAATATATTCCGGGCAATCCAGTGTTCGAAGAGATTGGGCATCTGATCCCGCACCCGGAACGGAATGTTGAATTCCATCAGTTTCTGTACCAGAATCCTCGGCTGCGTATTGGTCCGGTAGATCACCGCCGTATCCGCCCAGCCTTTTCCCTGCTCCTTGTATCTTTGCAGCTCTCTTAAAATATAGATACATTCCTGCTGCTGGTCCGGGAATGCCAGCACCCGCACCGGAACGCCTTCTCCGCCCCGGGCCTTGATTTCTTTTGGAAAACGCATCTGATTGTGAACGATCACTCTGCCCGCCGCCTCTACGATCTCAGTGGTGGAGCGGAAATTGTCGTTTAACACCACCTGGCCCGCCGACGGATAATCCTTTTGAAAATTCAGCATGATCTCCGGTCTTGCTCCCCGGAACCGGTAGATAGACTGATCATCGTCCCCCACGATAAAAAGATTGTCCTCGGGCGCCGCAAGCAGTTTCAAAATGTCGTACTGAATCTGGTTGATGTCCTGGAATTCGTCCACCAGAATATACCGGAATTTTTTCTGCCATGCAGACAGAATGTCCGGGCGCTGGCTTAAAAGCTCCCAGGTGTACACCAGCATATCGTCAAAGTCAATCAGCCGCGCCCGCCGCTTTCTCCCCTCGTATTCCTGATAAATGCTGCGGAAAATCTCTTCGGAACAGTTTTTGGAAAAATAATGTTCCAGAGAAATGCGTTCGTTTTTCAAAAGGCTGATCTCCGCGGAAATCCCCGACAGGAATTCACTCTCGTCATCCACTTCCAGCCGGAGACGCTCCACCGCCTCTCTCAAATACTGATACCGCGTCTCTTCTTTCAGAATATTTCCCGCTGCAAATCCATAGGCCAGTTTTAAGATGCTGAAAAAGATCCCATGAAAGGTGCCGAAGGAGACGGTGGTATGATTTTCCCCGATCAGGCGCAGAAAACGCTCCTTCATCTCCGATGCGGCCGCTTTGGTAAAAGTAATGACCAATATGGAAGACGCCGGAATCCCGTACTCCTGCACCATATATTGTACTCTTCTTGTGACAACGGTAGTTTTGCCCGAACCCGGGCCTGCGAGAACCATCAGCGGTCCGTCCTTGTGGCGGACCGCCATGCTTTGTGATTTTGTAAAAGAACTCATAGTTTAAGATTCGTTAATTTTTCGATGGCTTTTTGTATGCGGGCAACGGACTCCTCTCTGCCGAGGATTTCCAGGATCTCTGTGGCCCCGCAGGGGGTCATCTGCTTACCGCTTGCCGCCGTGCGGATGGGCCACATGACATATCCGTTCTTATATCCCTTCTCCTTCACATAGGCGCTCAGCATCTCATAGAGCGCGTCGTTGCTGTAGTCCTCCTGGGCCTCAAGAAGCGGCAGAACCTCTTTTAATACCGCAAGGCTGGTCTCGGCAGTGGTCTTCATCTTCTTGTGGGTATACATGGACGCGTCATACTCCGGCACTTCCTCAAAGAAATCGATATGCTCCCGGATGTCCGGAAATACTTCGATCCGGGTCTTCACCATCTGAGCGATCTTCTGGAAATCATAGTCCTTCGTGATCACTTCCTTCATGATCGGAAGGGCCTTCTCATAAAAAGCCTCAAAATCCATGGCCTTGATGTACTCGCCGTTCATCCATTTTAATTTGCCGTAGTCAAAGACCGCCGGCGACTTGCTCATATGACGGTAATCGAACTTCTCCACCAACTCGGCGAGGGACTTGATCTCCTGGTTGTCCTCCGGGGACCAGCCAAGGAGCGCCACAAAGTTCACCACCGCCTCGGTCAGAAAACCCTGCTCGATCAAGTCCTCATAAGAAGAATGCCCGCAGCGCTTGCTCAGCTTCTTGTGAGTCTCGTCAGTGATCAGCGGACAGTGGACATAGACCGGCACCTCCCAGCCAAAAGCCTCATAGAGGCGGTTGTACTTGGGAGAGGACGACAGGTACTCATTTCCCCGCACCACATGAGTGATGCCCATGAGATGGTCGTCCACCACGTTGGCAAAATTATAGGTGGGGTATCCGTCGGACTTGATCAAAATCATATCGTCAAGCTCCGCGTTGTCCACCGTGATATCTCCGTAGATCTCGTCATGGAAGGTGGTGGTCCCGGTCTGGGGATTGTTCTGGCGGATTACATAGGGCGCCCCCGCGGCCAGCTTTTCCTCCACTTCTTCCTTGGACAGCTTCAGGCAGTGCTTGTCATAGATGCTGATCTCCTTGCCTGCCACCTCCTGCTTTAAGCTCTCCAGCCGCTCCTTGTCGCAGAAACAGTAGTAAGCCTCGCCTTTTTCGATCAGCTTCTTCGCATACTCGAGATAGATCCCGGACGCCTGACGCTCGCTCTGTACATAAGGACCCACGCCGCCGTCCTTGTCCGGCCCCTCGTCGTGGATGAGCCCGGTCTTTTCAAGCGTCCGGTAGATAATATCCACAGCTCCCTCCACCAGGCGCTCCTGGTCTGTATCCTCAATGCGGAGCAGAAAATCCCCGCCCTCATGCTTTGCAATCAGATATGCATACAGCGCCGTCCTCAGATTCCCCACGTGCATCCGCCCGGTGGGACTTGGCGCAAATCTTGTACGAACTTTTCCCATAATCGTTGTTCTCCTCTAAATCTCTGTCTGTCCATTCTTCGGATAATCCGGCGCAAAGACAGACTCTCGCCTGACTGCGCCGTATCTTCTCCGGCAATAATTCGATTATATACGATTGTCCATATTTTTACAAGCAGAGGTTTTATTTTTATAGAACATATTTTTCTATTCACTGTTTCCTTATTGCGGAATCTGTGGTATCATGAAATCAGATTTACTATAAATTCAGGAGGACATGTACAAAATATGAAAACCAGACCCCTGAAAATCCGATCCCTCTTTCTCGGGGCGGCGTTCCTCGTCATCCTGGGATTCCTCACAAAGCTTTATATCATCGGGGAACCGGTGGACGGTGCGCAGTTATCCTGCACCGCTTCCGTGAACGGCAAGACCCTGGAACTACAGATAGATTCTGCGGAATCCGCCATGGCCCTCCGCGACATTCGCGTGGAACAGGATGGGAGTACCTTACGTATCCGTGCAAGAAAAGTCCTTGTGTCCCCCCTGTTTTTTGACGGAAGCTTCCGGACCGCCATCGATCTGAGCGGTCTTAAGACGGTCGCGATAGGCGGAAAGATCATTTGGACTGACGAGTCCTCCACCCCGTAATTTCCTGTTGACAACCGCAGGATTTTGTGAGAAAACAGTCTTGGAACAGCAGATCTTTCGATCTGGTTTCAGAACAAAGGAGGAGGAAGCCGGCTATGTATGATATCATTAAGATCGTGGTAGACGTCGCATTCGTCGCAATTGTGGCCTTTGCCATTTATTCAGCCATCAAGAAGAAGAAAAAATAAGTATCAAGGGACCGGGACCTATGCCCCGGTCCCTGATCTTCAGAATCGAAAACGCCCATCCTCCTGAAAGTTCTTCCGGGAAGGATTCCCTTCGCAGCGCCAGATTCTGCCCGGCCCCACATCGTAGACGGCGGACCACACCGTATCTTTTCCCGTTTTCCGGTCATACTGACAGAGAAAACCATAAGATCCCTTCAAGATCTCCATGGCAAAGAAGACCGCGTCCCCCGTTCCCCCGACCTCAAATGCCCGGCGGATGGTTTTGTATCGTTCTTCCGCATCCCAGTCGTCGATTCCTTCCGTCCGGTACGGCTTCATGGCGTCCAGATGAAAGGCATTCACCGCCGCCACAAATGTATGTTCTTCATCCAGTCGGCAGACCTCCATCCCCATAGGGCCGCATTCGATCACCGCGGCCGCCCCGGTTTTATCAACCGCCGTAAAAGTCTGACAGGAAGCCACGGGAAGCACTTCCAGCGCCCTGATAAACGCTTCCACCGTCCGGCACCGCTCCAGCCCATAGCGAAGCAGCATCCCCGCGTTCAGCCCATCGCCCCGGCATGCGGGATATACAGACGTCAATCCCACCGCGAAGCCGTGTTCGTTGACGCCGTCCTCCATCTCCACAAACGCCGTGGTATTTCCCTGAAATGAAGCATATCCGCCGTTCAGCCGATAGACGCCGTTCATGCTGAACCTGTCCGACCCGGCCAGGAAATCACTGTTTCTTCCCAGTATAATATGTTCGCCCTCCCGGAACGCCAGACAGGAACATCGGTTTTCCGGAAGAATGCAGTACATACTGAGAAGAACTGCTTCCAGTTTCCCCGACTCTTCCTGCTGTCCCTCTTCGATCCCCCGGATCTCTTCCAACACCTCCGGATACCATTTTTCGTAAAATGGTCTGCAGGCTTTTGCAAAACGTACCCGCTCCCCGGCGATCGGAAAAGGAACGTTCTCAAGCAGACGCTTTCCTTTTTTGAATAATGCCGCGCCCCACCGAAGTCCTGCTTCGTAATGGGTTCCATAAAATTTTTCATGATACATCTCTTTGCTCTCCTATTTGAAGTTCCGCATGGACTGTATTGAGAGCTACCGGTAACTCTAAAAAAAGCATAATCGAATAAAAATTTTATGTCAAGCAATTAAAATTTGAAAAATTCTGAGACCATTTGTCCTTCCCATACATCTAATCATTGTAAATACATAATTGTTCAGCACAGGTCGAAGCACTTGCTGCTGAGACCGTAAGAACATGATTCAGAAGTGCAAAATTCCATCGCCGCAGGCGATCTTCAATGAATTTTGCATCGTAATTGTGAAGGTACTGAACAATTACGA